>JBCAXQ010000113.1:0-8847 GCA_038534015.1 Pseudomonadota bacterium
CTTGGAGCCGGATCTGCGCCCTACCGGCGTTCTGGGTCGGCTTGATGTACGATCAGGGCGCTCTCGATGACGCCTGGGCATTGGTGAAGGATTGGTCGATGGAAGAGCGAGAAGCGCTTCGCAACGAAGCACCGCGCCTTGGCCTCGATACGCCATTGCCGGGTGGTGGAACCATGCAGGACCTTGGCAAGGAG
This sequence comes from Pseudomonadota bacterium, assembly GCA_038534015.1. Classification (GTDB taxonomy): domain Bacteria; phylum Pseudomonadota; class Alphaproteobacteria; order Sphingomonadales; family Sphingomonadaceae; genus Erythrobacter. Next base: position 195 of record JBCAXQ010000113.1, read on the forward strand.
GTGCTCGCGATCGCCCGTCGGGGGCTCAACGCACGCGGGCGGTTGAACTCATCAGGCGACAATGAAACCGGTTTCCTCGAAACTCTGGATGAAATCGTCGCCAGCGGCAAAGTTCCGGCGCAGCGCCTGTTGGATGCCTATCATGGCGAATGGAACGGTGACGTCTCGCGAGTCTACAAATACTCGTTCTAGGCTATTCCGCAGGTTCCGCCGCAGGACCGTCAGCACGATGCCCTCGGCTCATTATCCTGCGTTTCAGCTTGGCGAGCGGTGCTGTAATGGCACCATTCTCTTCCATCCAGTCGTAGTATTCGCGATACTTCGGATCTTCCGCGAGCAGATGCGCTTCCTCGGTTCGGGCTCGCCAGTAGTAGATCGCGTTGACCGCAAGCAGGAAGAAGGTGTTGCGAATTGCATCTGCCATGGATTCATTCGTTACGAGGAATGGCATCACTGAGCACCACCAAAACAGGTTCTTCGACAAGTAAGCCGGATGGCGAGTGAAGCGATACGGGCCATTGGTTAGAACACCGCGATAGGTCAGGTTTGAAAACCGGATACCAAACGCGACGGTGGCCCATGCGTATACTGCGGTAAGGAAAATCAACCACGCCGCCCACATCCATAGCATAGTCGAATTCCCGGCCAGCCAGTGGCCCCAGCCTGCGATGTTGTGTTCATAGCTCAACACCTGACCGTGGCCGATCACGCCCCAAACGAATGGCGGGTAGCAGATCAGCGCGGCAAGCCATCCGCCAAGAAATGGATTGCCCGATCGTATGTGCGCATCAAGTGGTCTGAGGGTGAAGAGATACCCGACCGTGCCAATCTGCACATCGACCACGAACAACAGCGCGATCATCAGCAATCCCAGCTCGACCGGGTTCGCCATGATTGCAGCGAGGTCAGCCTCAACAATCTGCTGCCAGCCGCCTGGAAGGATTGAGATCATGAAGGCCCCGAAGAAGCCCTTGATGATCCAGGCGCGCCAGTGTTTCTTCACTTGCTCGCCGTCAAACACCTCTCGCCCAATCAACATCGCTCCGAAATGCCAGGTACCATCGCGCGGGTTCACCATGTAGCGATCAAGCCAAATGACGTAGGGCACGGAGAGAACAACCATGGGAACAATCGCCCAGGCCAACACTTGCATCGCGAAGAGATATTGCCCATCCCAATACCAGCGGCATAGGCAATAGAGCGCAGCCAGAAGTATCCAGGTCGCCCAGAGACCGGCGATTTTGACAAGCGACACTCCGAGGACGTCAGCAATCGAGCGCTTAAGCGACCAGTCTATGCCGGTTGACGGACGCAGATGCACCCGATCAACCAGCAGCGACCAGATCGCCATGGGACCGGCTGTAAACAGCATCGCAGTCAACGCAGCATAAGGTCCAGACAGAACCGCTCGCGGCCCTGGCAGATCAAACAGCTCGACCGTGAGAGGATAGGTCCGACAAAACAGTATCCAAACCAGCAGCCCGAGCAAACCCGCCAAGCCAACGCCGGCGGAAACATCGCTCTTGGGCAAGGCCTTCGCCTGCCCAAGAGCTGGCTCTTGGCCTCTATCTGGCTCTATCGCGCTCATCGGCAAAAGCCATAGCGCGAAAGGGTTAATGCGTCGGATAGAAGTGACGCCGCATCCCAACCGGGGACAGCTTCACCATCAGTCTTTAAGCGCCTCAGCGGTAGGCGTGGATCGTCCCGCTGTCATCGAGAAGATACAGCATGTTGTCGGCCACGATCGGCGGCAGGCTGACTGGCTCATCCAGATCGGCAAAGCCCTGTGCAGATCCCTCCGCCACGCTGACACGATAGACAGCTCCGCGAGAGCTTGCGACCCAAAGCTGGTTCCCGGCCAGGACCGGACCAGTCCAGAAGATTGGATCCTTCTTCTTTTCCTCGTTGCGGTACTGCGCCAGCTTGGTAATCCAGCGGACCCGGCCCGTGGAACGCGCAATCGCCAGCAGCCGTGCATCGTCCGTAAGGGTGAAGATCCACTCACCTGCAACCGCCGGAGTGGATATTCCAGCAAGATTGAGCTCCCAGATGCGCTGACCCGTCAGCAGTTCATATGCTGCCATACGTCCGCCCTGTCCCAGCGCGAACACACGCCCGGAATCGATGATCGGATCAGCATCAATGTCTGTCAGAGACCCGACTTGCGTCGAAATATTTGTCCGGGACAGAGCATCAGCCCAAAGAGTGCGGCCATTTTCATAGCGGTAGGCTGACAGCTCACCACTGGAATAGCCCGCAATTACTGTGCCCTGCCCAGCTGCCGGAGCAGCCACACCGAACACACCTGCCTGCGTTGCCGATCCGGACTCGTTCCATTGCAGCTCGCCGTCATCAATCGAAAGAGCGATGACCTGGTTATCCTGGGTCATCACGTAAACTTGCCCGAAGGCGATGGTGGGAGAACCGCGCAGCGGACCCGATGGCTTAACCTTCCATATCTCGGTGCCATCTTCCGCGCTGAGCGCCTTCACTTCGCCCGCCCCATTCGTGGCATAGAGCCTGCCATTGGAATAGCTTACGCCGCCTCCGAAGGCGGATGGACGCATATCATCTTCCATCGCGGCCGATTTGGTCCAGCGCTTGGAACCCGTCTTTGCATCGAAGCTATGGATCGAGCCATCCGCCCCGACCGCGAACAGCATCCCACCGCCAACGACAGGAGCTGCGGCCAAACGGGCACGCAGGCTGGAGCCTTCGATATTTGCCGTCCAGACCCGGGCAGGTGCCTCTGACAACGCCAGATGACCATATGACTTGCTGGCGGAGCCACCCACTTGAGCCCACTCGGCATTGGTGGCCGCAGGCGGCAGGACGACCGAAACATTGGCCAATGCAGGATCCACCGTGGCGCCGCTTTCAATCCGCGAAAGAATGGGCGTGCGATCACCAACCGTGGGCGTGGTTTTCTTGTCCCCACCGCCAAACAGGCCGCCACTGCAACCCGTCAGCAACGCTGCCATTGCGCCAGCCAATGCCGCGCCGCGCGATACATTCCGAAACATCATCGTCTTCCGTCCATTCAGATCTACTCCGCGGTCGAGGGCACAACTTGCGCCCCATCATTGCCGGTGGAGATCCCCTCATCTTCAAGCAATTGATCGACATCCTCGATCGCGTCGACACCCAAAAGCCCCGCCATTTGGCGTGCCCGAGAAACCAAGCTCGGTGGCGCGTCTTCGGACTTCGCAATCTCAGCAAACAATGTCCCGGCCTGAGCCGTGTCGCCCGCCTCAAGGTGAGCCATTGCTGTCATTTCAGCCGCGCTACCAAAAAAAGGATTGCCAGGTACAGCCAGGTCTTTGAGCCGGGCGATCACATCAGCCGGTTCGCGATCATCAAAATTCGTAGCAACTTCCCGGATTGTGGCCAGATCCCGCAAAGCTGGAGGTGCGTCACCATCAGCCGCAATCTGACCGAAAATCTCGACTGCTTCGGCGGTGTTGCCTGCTTCGAGCGCCGCGTTCGCACGGATGAACAAAGCGCTTACACGCGCCGCCGGTCCACCGTCATTAGCCAGGTCGGCTACCTGCCCTGCAGCCGCATCGAGATTGCCTGCACCAATCTGATCAAGCGCACTAACAATTGCTTCCGACTCCGCTTCGCGACCGCTTTCGACCTGAGAATCCCAAAACAGATAGCCGCCGAATGCGAGCAAGACGGCGACGATGCCGCCGATAACTGCAACGCCATACTTCTTGGCAAAGTCATCCAGGTCTCCCTTGCGGACAGCCTCGTCAATCTCACGAATAAGGATTTCATCCTCAGCCGTTTGTTTGCCTTTTGGGTCGTCTTTGGGAGTGTTTCCGCTCGTCGGGTTCAGCGCCACGGAGGCCGTTTCCTCTTTAGGTTAATCGCGTAAGTGCCCGCGCTTGTAGGGGCGCGCGCAGCCATTCGCAATGGCAAGTGCATCGTCCATTCCCCGATCTGAAACAGCTGAGTTGAACGCGAGGTGAAGTGCAAGAACAAGGGGGCAATCAGAACTGGTGGCCCAGCGCGCTTTCGTACAGCTCGCGGTACCTGTCGACCATGCGGTCGCGATCAAACTGTGCGGTCGCTTTGCGACGGTTGGCTTCTCCAACTTCGCGCAGCGATCGTGGGGTATCCAGCAGCTCGGTCATTTTCTGCGCCAGCGCTTCAGGAGCGGATGATTCTGCAATGAAGGGCTGGTTCGGTTCAGCCACTATTCGCCGAACATCTCCGACATCGGGTGCAACCACCGGCAATCCGGCTGCCATGGCCTCCACCACTGAAAGAGGAAACTGCTCGCTTTGCGAAGAGAGGGCGAAAATGTCGAACAAGCCGATCACGCTGGCTGGATCATTCACCTTGCCCGGCAGGTGCACGCGATGACTAAGATCAAATTCGACCGCGGTTTCGAGAATTCTCTCTCTCTCCGGCCCCTCCCCCAGAATGACCAGGTTCCACTCTTCGGGTAGTTCCCGCAAGGCACGAACGAGATGGTCAAGTTGCTTGACTGGTCGCAGCCCTGCCAGTGTGCCAATCCACTTTTCACCTTCGTGTTTCATCACCCGCAACCGCTCTGGCTTGGGTCGCTGCGAAAACGCTTTCGTATCAATACCATTGGGAATGCGGATCACGCGTCCGCGCGGCTGCTCCCATTGTTCGAGCGCAATGGTTTCCAGCACGCGCGACGGAACCACCAGACCGGATGATCGACCTAAAGCGATCTTGCGATACCAGTTTCGGGTCCCCTTCAACTCAGTCGCTTCGTCTTCGTTGAAACCGTCTTCGTGATGGATAAGCGGGGGGAGCTTCAGCGCCTTGCTGAAGGCCGTATGCGCCATGGCTACATCCATTGCGCCCCAATTGTAGGTCAGGACCAAATCGAATGGCTGGATCGCCTTTGCCACGGAGGCGAGTCTCCATGGGGTGGGTGCCCCCTTGAGTGCCGGGAAATTGCGCGGATACCGGGTCTTGATACGCTTGGCGATATGCTGGGCTGCACCGTATTGATCGGGTTCTCCCGATATGATCGTATGCTCGATTGAAGAGCCGAACGCGTTCATAAGCTCGACACTTCGCAGCTCTTTCCCCCCAGCTGAGAAGGTGGAATGGCAATGGAGAATGCGCACTGTTCTTGCGGGCTTGTCTTGGCTCATTCAGCGCTACTCAACAACGCATCAATGGCGTCACGAACCACTGGTTCATCTAGGGTCGGCGCGTGACCCACGCGAGGAACCGTGACGATCGACATCGCCGAATTGCGCGTGCTCATCTGTTTCACCGTATCCTCCGAAAGCAAATCGGATAGCTCACCGCGCACCAACACCATCGGCACGTCCTTCAGAGCTTCAAAAGCAAGCCACAGATTGGGCGGAGCGGCATTGCCGGGCTTCGAAAACGGCTCGGCAATCGCCATATCATAGTCATAGCTGATGCGACCGTTCTGCCCTACAACCAGCGTGCGCTTCGCCATCGCCAACCATTGATCAAGATCGAAATCGGGGAAAGCGGCACCGTGGACCCCCATGAGGCTCCGCGCGGCGTGCATCCAGGTTGGATAGCTGCGCCCTTGCCCGACATAACCAGAAATCCGCTCAACCCCCGATGTATCGATCTCCGGCCCAATATCGTTCATCACCACCGCGGACATCCGCCCCGGTTTTGCCGAAGCCATCAGCAAGGCCATCAAACCGCCCATGGAGGTTCCCACGACCGCAAACCGGTCTATCTCCTGCGCCGCCAGCAACGCCTCTACATCCTGAACATAGACCAGCGGATTGTAGGTATTTGAATCGGGCGCATACTCACTCATCCCGCGCCCGCGCATTTCGGGCACAAGAACGCGCCGCGTCTTGGATATCTGCAGAGCAAGACTTTCAAAATCGCGAGCGTTCCGGGTTAGCCCGTGCAGGCAAAGCACAGGTAGCTTTGTCCCGCCTTCAGGCCCAGCATAATCGCGATAGTGAAGCTTCAGATTGTCGCTACTGGTCCAGTAGCCGTCTTGGTACGGCATATCCATGCGCGTGGCGTTTCCCCGAATTTCCAATGCCCAAATATCCAGATAATCCACCGCGCTTGAACCAAGCGCCGCTTACGCCCACTATCGCGCCATGCGCAAAGAACCGCAACCTGCTGATTACCAGCCCGATACCCCTATAACCGCCATCACCGATTGGCTTGCAAGCCCTGTCGCAGCAGCCGAGGTACCCGAAGCTCGCATACGGTATCGCAATGATCGATGGGCACACACGGTCGGCCTTGCCGGACTCGATGACGACCAATGGGCGGCACATTTCGGCCAGTTTGAGCCCCTGCAGAACAATCTGCCGGAGCCCCTCGCACTCAAATATCACGGGCACCAGTTTCGCGTTTACAATCCAGAGATCGGCGATGGTCGCGGGTTTCTGTTCGCGCAGATGCGGGATGGAGATGAACGCTTGATGGACCTTGGCACAAAGGGGTCAGGTCAAACACCATTCAGTCGAGCCGGCGATGGACGGCTGACACTGAAAGGCGCGGTCCGGGAAATACTCGCGACTGAGTTTCTTGAAGCGTTAGGAGTGAATACGTCAAAGACGTTTTCCGTGGTCGAAACCGGAGAGAAGCTCTGGCGTGATGATGAGCCCTCCCCCACACGTTCAGCCGTAATGGTCCGGCTCAGCCACTCGCATATCCGCATCGGGACATTTCAGAGGCTGCTTGCGCTGGAAGAACGCGATGAGATGGAGGCACTGGTGGCCTATTGCCTGAAGTATTTTCCAGGCCCGCACCCGCCGGAAGATGCGCCAGGGCGCGACGAACCGGCAGTCATCCTGATGCATCAGGTGGTCGAACGGATGGCTGATCTTGCCGCCAGCTACATGGTCTCAGGCTTTGTGCATGGCGTGCTCAACACCGACAACATGAACATCACGGGTGAAAGCTTTGACTATGGTCCTTGGCGTTGGCTGCCAGAGTGGGACCCGAGCTTCACTGCGGCCTATTTCGATCATAGCGGGCTGTACGCCTTCGGACGTCAGCCCGAGGCGCTCCATTGGAATTGTGGGCAGTTCGCCGTCGCGCTGCGGCTTCTCGCAGAAAGCGACCCATTGGTGGCCGCCTTAAACAGATTCGGCGATCTCTATATGGCAGCCGTGGCCCGAAGGTGGTGCTGGAGGCTGGGCGTCGAACCACGCAGTATTGACGAAGATACACAGCTGGTGGCTGCTTGCGAAAAGGCGATGCGGGAATCGAAACAGCAGCCCGATGCGTTCTTCTTCGCAAATCGAGGGGCTCGCGGCGACAGTAATGGAGAGCTGGCGGAATCGCTTTCCACCTACCTGCCGACTGATGTGAGCCATCCATATTGGGACGATCCAGCGCCGCAGAGCATGCTGATCGAAGAGGTCGAGCATATTTGGTCCGCAATTGACCAACGGGATGATTGGTCCGTGCTAGACCGCAAAGTCGCCGCGCTTAGGCGGATGGGTGATGCGCATGGAGAACCGCCGAAACCCGCTGGGCACGCGGGCGGCTAAGCTTTCGCTATTGTCGCTGCGCGGGCTGCCCCGTCATCTGCAGCGGTTGGATATCAATCCCGAACAGCTTCCAGCGCCCTTGCTCCCACTGGAAATACATCTCAAATCCAATCGAGACCGGGCGGAGCTGGAACAGGCCCCGCACCCGGAAGACATCGTCGCGCACCAGCTGCGCAGGCTCATAATAGGTCGGCGGAACCAGCAGCGCATTTGACAGATCAACGTTCGAATTGCGCAGCCCGGTGAATATCTGCGCCAATTTCGCCGCATTATTGTTCACTTGAAACGCTTGGGACGAAAGGTCTCTCAACACCGAGTAATTGCCAGAACGGTTAGCGTGATCGACCGCAGCAATAGTCGACCAGATCAGCTTGGACAGCTCCAGCTGGCTTGGTGTCGGGCGTGCCGAGGCGGGCGGTTGAACGCTCGGTTGTGGTTGAGCGGCTGGTTGGGTGCTCTGTTGTGCTTGAACAGACACCGGTGCCAGCGCGACGCCGAGCGACAATGCCGCAGACAAGGAAAATGCCGGGAAACAGCTTCTACAACTGTGTCCCGGCACTTCAATCTTCTTCGTGATCATTTTCATGATCGCAGTTCTATCGCCTTACCAAGCAACTTGGAAGCCACCGCGTGCACCGACTTCGCCGCTGTCAAAGCCGACACCGACACCAGCCGAAAGCGATGCATTGTCGCTCACCCGCGCTGTCAGTGCCAACGTACCAGCCCCTTGGCTTTCAAAGTAGCCTACACCACCCGAAAGCGCGAAGGACGTGCCAGCAGGAAGCATCGGGCTTTCCATTGCGAGAGCCATGGCCACACCTTCATTGGCGCGATCGATTGCAGCCGAGTTCGCCGCAGTCTGGCCAAACAGAGTGTTGATCTGGCCAGTCTGTGTCGCGGTTAGCGACTGCAGAGCAGCGATGTTGGTCGCGTTCGAGGCAATATTTCCAGCATTTGTGCCAATGCTCGCCGTGTTGGTGGCGATGTTGCCAGCGTTGGTTGCAATCCCCATCGTGTTGGTGGCGATATTGCCGGTATTGGTGGCAATATTCGCAGTGTTGGTTGCGACCGCCGCAGCCGAGGCGAGCGTGGAGACATCAACTCCCTGCCCCAGCGTACCCGAAGCATCGACCGTAGTCATAAAGAGCGTT
>JBCAXQ010000114.1:0-8740 GCA_038534015.1 Pseudomonadota bacterium
AAACGGATCGGAAGTTACTTCCGATCCGTTTCAACGTGAACATCCGAGCATCATTTTACGAATTGTTGACCAGCATGCGCAGCATCTACGATCCCGCATTCATTCGCGATCCTCGCAGCCTGGGCTTGCTTGCAGAGGAGCAAGGGCAGTTTATTCGACCCCTGGACGAAGCGTTGGAGCCCGCATCTGAGCCGGTCCCAGAACAGGTCGAGACGCCCGAACAACCCGCTGTTCGCCGCGAAGATGAACCGGAGGATGCATCACCCATTCAGTCAGAAGAAAGCGAGACTATGTCATGAAGGCACTGAAATTGACCGTATTGTGGGTCGATGCCAAACATAGCCTCATCAGGAGGGGGCATATGCGAGGAATCACACCAATGCGGGCCGGACTGGCGTTGTTGCCGTTAGCGATGCTCGGAGGCTGCATAAATATCGCCGCGCCTGACGAGCCGATTGTGATCGAGCTTAACATCAACATCCGGCAGGAAGTTATTTACCGGCTTGCGGAAGATGCGGCCGAGACGATCGATGATAATGCCGACATCTTTTGATTGATGACCGGTTGAATTCGATCATTGGAGGATGATGGTATGACATCGCTTAAGAACATGATTTTCGCTGGTTCTGCCGGTCTATTGCTTGCTGCGAGCTTTGCAGCGCCAGCTATGGCACAGCGTTCGGCCGCTTACACTGAAGCGAGGGCCAACGGATCGGTCGGAGAAAAGATGGACGGTTACCTTGGTATCGTGGTGGCCGAGACGCCCCAATTGCGACAATTGGTCAACAACATCAATATCAAGCGGCGCGCCGTTTATGCCGAGCAAGCGCAGGAGAACAATGCAACGCTCGAAGAATATGCTCTGACGGTGGGCTGTCAGCAGATATTGCGCACGAAACCGGGTGAGAAATATCAGGCACCGGACGGATCGTGGCAGACACGCACAAGTGCGCCGCCTATCCGGGACCCGCGTTGCCCAGCCTGACCGACGGCCTGACTTGCACTTGGCACAACATCCATGCGGATAATTGCTTGGGCAAAAGGCCGCTTCCGGTTGACTCGTTTATGACCCCCTTCTAAGGGGTGCGCGCCCTTGGTGGGTACCTCATTGCGCGTGTTCCGCATTCCCCTTACGGAGGCAGGCATGAGCGACGAGAAGCCCGCACGAGAACCCATTGCCGAGGATGCGCGGATCGACGCGCTCGAAGCGCGGCTCAAGGCCGCACGCGAGCGCGAAGAGGAGCGCAACCGGCCGCAAGTATCGGGTGCCGATGCGAATTATCGCGCAGGCAACCGGGTGCTGGCGGATCTCCTTGGCGGGATTTTCGGAGGAGTGGTGATTGGCTTCGCTATTGACGCGCTGGCTGGCACTACGCCCTGGGGTCTGTTGGTCGGTCTGTTCTTCGGAATTGCGGTCGCCTTCAGGAACATTTTTCGTGCGGCGAATACACGCTCCGACGATCCTGATCAGGCTGACAAGCCGGAGTAGGGTCTTCACCGGGGCGCGTTTCATATAAGGCTTAAGGACCGACCGATCGTGGCAGCCGAACAGGGCAAAGTCGATCCGATGAAGCAGTTCCTTATCGAGCCCATGTTTGGCTCGGAAAACTGGGAACTGGCGGGTTTCAATATCGCATTCACCAACTCCGCGCTGTGGATGGCCATTACGGTCGCCTTGTTGTGGGCGTTCGTCTTTGTCGGAATGAAGCGCGAGCTGGTCCCCGGCCGATGGCAGATGGCCGTCGAAAGCTTCACCGGCTTTATCGATGACATGCTGGAGGCCAACGTGGGCAAGGCGGGGCGCAAATATGTGCCTTATATCTTCAGCCTGTTCATGTTCATACTGTTCGCAAACCTGCTGGGTCTGCTGCCGATCGGCGTGCTGGGCCTGCATCCGTTTACTTTCACGAGCCATTTCACCGTGACCGGTGTGCTCGCCATCATCAGCTTCTCAATTGTTCTGGTGGTTGGCTTCTGGAAGCACGGGATCAAGTTTTTCACCCTGTTCGTGCCGCATGGCACGCCAGTGCCGATGATCTTGCCGATCGCGTTGATTGAGTTCTTTTCGTTTTTGATCCGCCCGTTCTCGCTGGCGCTACGACTGTTTGTCGCGATGATGGCTGGCCACGTCTTGCTGAAGGTGCTTTCCAGCTTTGTAATCGACGGCATCAATGCAGGCGCCGGTATCGGCGTGCTGGTTGGTTTGCCCAGCTTTGCCTTGATGGTCGCGATCAGCGCGCTGGAAATTCTGGTCGCCGGCATTCAGGCATATGTTTTCGCTCTTTTGACGTCGCTGTACATCAACGACGCAGAGCACCTTCACTGAGTTTCATCTTTTCAACCCAATCAATTATTTCCCAAAGGAGTTTTTCAAATGGAAGCAGAAGCAGCTAAGCTCGTCGGTGCGGGCCTCGCAGCTATCGGTGCCGGCATGGCCGCCATCGGTGTGGGTAACGTGTTCGGTTCGTTCCTCGAAAGCGCTCTGCGTAATCCAGGTGCGGCAGACGGCCAGCAGGGCCGCCTGTTCATTGGCTTTGCCGCGGCCGAGCTTCTCGGACTGCTGGCGTTTGTTGTCGCGATGATCCTGATCTTCGTCGCCTGACAACGTCATTGGTGATCCGGCTGGCCTCATTTTGGTTGGCCGGACTGCCAGCCTGATTTCAAGCGAGCCCTGGACCTCAGCGCATGCCCCAAATAGCCCAACTAGCCGAATTTTATTCCAGCCAGATATTCTGGACTGTGATCTTCTTCGGCATCACGTTTTTTCTCATCGGACGCGGAATGGTGCCCAAAGTCATGGGCACTGTTGAGCTGCGCGATAAGCAGATTGCAGATGATCTGGCAGCCGCTCAGGCTGCTCGTGATGCTGCTGACGAGCAGGAAGAGGCTTGGCGGGTTCGTGAGAATGAAAACCGCGTTGCAGCTCAAGGCGTGATCGCTGAAGCGAAGGCGAAGGCGGCTGCCAGTACTGAGAAGAAGCTGGCCAAGGCTCAGGAAAAACTCGATGTGAAATTGGCTGAGGCCGAAACAGCGATTGCCGAAGCGCGCACCGCTGCAATGGCCGAAGTCGAAACCGTCGCTGCTGAGGCCACTCAAGATATCGTTTCGCGCCTTGCTGGTGCCAAAATCGATAAGCGAACGGCGCGTTCGGCCGTCAAGAAAGCGCTCGCTAATGGCTGATGTGTTGACAATTCTTGCGAGCGCCGAGGATGGCAAGACCGCTCCGTCTGCGCTTCTTTTGCAAGACTATCAGTGGGTCTCACTGGCGATGCTGGTGCTTGTCGCGGTGTTTATCTGGAAGAAAGTTCCCGGCCTGATCACCGGCGGTTTGGATGCCAAGATCGCTGAGATCAAAGCTCAACTCGACGAGGCAAAGAATCTTCGCGCTGAGGCCGAGAAGCTTCGTGATGAATATGCATCGAAGATTGCTGGAGCAGAAAAAGATGCTGAAGCAATGATGGAAGGCGCACAGCGTGAAGCGGACGCAATCCTGGCTAAGGCCAAGGACGATAGCGCTGCCATGGTGTCGCGCCGTCAGCGCATGGCGGAAGACAAGATCGCGGCCGCTGAGCGCGACGCGGTTGACCAGGTACGGAGCAGCGCGGTTGGTGCCGCCGCTGCCGCAGCCAGCACTCTGATCGCGGACAAGCACGATGCAGAGGCGGACAAGACGCTCGCCGACGAAGTGATTTCGTCGATCTGAAGCTGACCAGAAAGTTTGGAGAGGAGAGGGGTGGTCCGCTGGGCCGCCCTTCTTGATTCTGGGCTGTGTTACGCGCCAGGCTCGAACACGGCTTTGCCGACCAGTTCGCGATTGGCCATTGCATCGAACCCTTCGCGCCACTTGCTCAGAGGGAGTATGCGGTCGATCGCAGGCGAGATTGTTCCGGCCTCTGCCAGTTTGGCAATCTCGGCATTGATCGCCTTGCCCCTCTCCGGGAAGCGCCTTGCATATTCGCCCGCCCGGAGCCCGACAATCGAGAAGCCCTTGATCAGAGGGATGTTGGTGGCGATTTCGGCGATGCGTCCGCTGGTAAACCCGACCACTACCAGTTTGCCGGAAAAGGCGACGCAGCGCGTGCTTTCATCAAACACATCACCGCCGACCGGGTCGAACACGATGTCACAGAGATGGCCATCGGTTATCTCGGCCACCTGTTCGCGGAAGCGCCCTTCCGCAAGGATTACGGCATCTGGGTCGGAGAGCTTTGAGATCCGATCACGCTTTTCACCGATGCCTGTGGCCGCGATCACTTTTGCGCCCATGGCTTTGGCGAGGTCGACGGCGGCCAGACCCACGCCCCCGCTCGCCCCGTGAACCAGGACCCATTGGTCCGGCGTTAGCCCGCACAGTTCGACGAGGCCCGTATAGGCTGTCGAGTAAGCCGCTCCCATCGCAGCACCTTGAGCAAAGCTCATACCCGTTGGCAAACGGGACAGCCCACGCTCCGGGATGCTTGCGAATTCTGCGAATGCGCCCGTTTTGTTGCCGCCGATCACCCTGTCGCCAGGCGCGAAGCCACTGTTGGAACTGGCTTCCATCACTACGCCAGCCATTTCGAGCCCGCTGATGAATGGCAGGTCGGGTTTGAACTGGTACTTTCCCTGCGTCATCAAAAGGTCGGGAAAGTTGAGTGAGGCGGCCTGCACATGGACCAGCACCTCTCCTTCGCCCCGACTGGGCTCGACCGTATCGACTAGCTCAACGCCCGACAGGTCGCTGGACAGGTTGCTGACCTGGAGAGCCTGCATCAGATCTAGAAATTGTCCTTTGCAGCGCGCAGAGCAGCAAATGTCTCGTGCGGCTCGTTGCCACCCCATTTTGCCATCATGGCCGGATCATCAGCGCGCAAAAACGGATTGGTCGCCAACTCCCGCGACAACACCGTGGGCACCGTCGGTTCGCCGCGTTCTCGTTTTGCATCAATCTCGGCCACGTATTCCTTTAGCTCGGCATTGTTAGGGTCTGCATGAAGCGCGAACTTCGCGTTCGCTTGCGTGTATTCATGCGCGCAATAGAGCGTGGTGGCGGTGGACATCCGCTTGATCCGCTCCAGACTGGTCCAGAACTGTTTGGGTTCGCCTTCGAACATCCGCCCGCACCCTAGTGCGAACACAGCATCACCCACGAAAGCCACGCCTTCCTCAACAATGTGATAGGCGATGTGGCCATTGGTGTGCCCGGAAACGTCAATGACCTGCGCCTGGTGTTCACCCAAGTTAACGGTGTCCCCATGGCTTACCACTCGGTCAATCGGCGAAAGCTTCTCCACTTCTTTGGGTGCCAGCGCTCGCGCGCCGGTGGCTTCCACGATTTCCTTGTTCCCACCGGCGTGGTCCGGGTGCCAATGCGTGTTCCAGATGTGGGTGATTTTCCAACCTTTCGCTTCGGCCTGGCGCAGGTATTCCTTGGCGTCGGGCGTATCGATTGCGGCGGTCTCGCCCGTGACCGAGTTATGGACAAGGAATCCGTAATTGTCGGACAGGCAGGGGAATTGATGGATCTCAAGCATGGCATGCATTCTAACATGCCCAGCCGAGTAGGAAAGAGCGTATCAAAAAGGGCCCGTCTGCATCGCTGCAAACGGGCCCCTTGAATGAACTGCCTTGCAAGCAGTGTATCTAGTCGTCTTTGCCCTTGAGCGCTTCGCCAAGGATGTCGCCGAGCGACGCACCGCTGTCGGACGAACCGAACTGCTGCACTGCTTCTTTCTCTTCGGCGATCTGACGCGCCTTGATCGAGAAGTTCGGCTTCTTCGAACGATCGAACCCGATAACCATCGCATCGACCTTGCTGCCGACCTGAAAACGATCGGGGCGCTGCTCATCACGATCGCGACCGAGGTCCGAGCGCTTGATGAAACCCGTCGCTCCATCGTCGCCAACTTGCACTTCGAGGCCGCCATCGCGGACTTCGAGAACAGTGACAGTGACAGTCTGGTTCTTGCGAAGCGTGCCAGCAGCGGCTGCGCCTGCTTCGGTCGGGGCACCTTTTTCAAGCTGCTTCATGCCGAGGCTGATGCGTTCCTTCTCGACATCGACATCGAGGACGATTGCTTTGACTTCTTCACCCTTGCGGTGCAGCGCCAGCGCGTCTTCGCCCGAAATGCCCCAGGCGATATCCGACATATGGACCATGCCGTCGACGTCGCCGTCGAGGCCGATGAACAGACCGAATTCGGTGGCATTCTTGACTTCGCCATTGACTTCCGCGCCAACCGGGAACTTCTCGGCGAACTCGTCCCAAGGATTGCGCTGAGCCTGCTTGAGGCCGAGCGAGATGCGACGCTTTTCGCTGTCGACTTCCAGAACCAGAACATCGACTTCCTGTGATGTGCTGACGATCTTGCCAGGGTGAACGTTCTTCTTGGTCCAGCTCATTTCGGAAACGTGGACCAGGCCTTCGATACCGGCTTCTAGTTCAACAAAGGCACCATATTCGGTGATGTTGGTGACGGTGCCAGAAAGCTTCGCCCCGACCGGATATTTCGAAGCCACGCCGTCCCATGGATCCATTTCGAGTTGCTTCATGCCCAGGCTGATGCGCTGGGTTTCCGAATTGATACGGACAATCTGAACCTTCACGGTGTCACCGATATTGATGACTTCGCTCGGGTGATTAACCCGCTTATAGCTCATGTCGGTAACGTGGAGCAGGCCATCGATACCGCCGAGATCCACAAAGGCACCGTAATCGGTGATGTTCTTGACCACACCTTCGATGACCTGACCTTCGGCCAAATCATTGATGAGCTCGCTGCGCTGTTCGGCGCGTGTTTCTTCGAGCACGGCGCGACGCGAAACGACAATGTTTCCACGGCGGCGATCCATCTTGAGGATCTGGAATGGCTGCGGCACATCCATCAGCGGCTGCACGTCGCGAACCGGGCGGATATCGACCTGTGAACCAGGCAGGAAGGCTACAGCGCCGTCGAGATCGACGGTGAAGCCACCTTTGACACGGCCGAAGATGCGGCCTTCGACGCGCTTGCCTTCGCCAAATTCGTTTTCAAGTTTGTCCCAAGCGGCTTCGCGGCGGGCGCGGTCGCGGCTGAGCATTGCCTCGCCATCTGCGTTTTCGACGCGATCGACATAGACTTCGACTTCGCTGCCGACATCCAGGCCGTGGTCGTCTTCACCGCGGGCAAATTCCTTGAGGTTGACGCGGCCTTCGGATTTGAGGCCAACATCGATGATCGCCATACCGTTTTCGATAGAGGTCACTGTGCCTTTTACGACGCGGCCTTCAAAGCCGCCATCGGCTGCACCGCCGAGTTGTTCGTTAAGAAGCGCTTCGAAATCGTCGCGCGAGGGGTTGGGCGAAGTCGCCATGTGAGGATAAATCCTGTTTTCGTTTTGCTACCGGCCACCGGTTTTTCCGGGGTCTTAAACTGCCTCCCACGCACCATTGCGAAGGCTAGCAGGGCAAGAGGCCGCTGTCTCCGCACCGCCGAATGCGGGTGCGAAGGTCCTTTCAACCAGAATGATTGGTAGAACGGGCGCGCGCTTAGGAGAAACGCAGCAAGAAAGCAAGGGATTTGGCGATGGAGATGCTTCGATTGAGACACAGATTGCGCTTTGTGAAAACCTGGGCAGGGACCAGTACGCCTTGCGATCTCAGCATTTTTTGACCTTTGCTGCTTCGTAATCTGTGACTTTCCGCATTTTGGCCCTGTTCCCATCCGACCGAGATTACATTGGCAGCTTTGAGTAGGAAAAACCTATAGTTGTGAAAGCACCGTTTCGACCGTTTCGACTACAGCCTCGATCGCCTGATCGCGATCAAAACTGGTGGTGTCGATCACCATTGCATCAGGCGCGGCCTTTAACGGAGCATCGGCGCGATTGATATCGCGGGCATCACGTCGGACGATATCCTGCTCAATCTCGGACAAAGGAATCTCATCCTCGTCGCCAAGGTGAGTTTTGGTCATCTCAAGCCAGCGCCGACGCGCTCGCTCCTGCACGCTGGCGGTGATAAACAGTTTCACATCTGCATCGGGCGCGATAACCGTGCCAATATCCCGGCCATCGAGCACCGCTCCGCCGACCTGATCAGCAAAGGCGCGCTGGCGATCGAACAAGGCTTGCCGAACAGAAGGATGCACCGAGACCCGGCTGGCAAGGCCACCCACTTCCTCGCTGCGCAGGATGGGATCCTCTAGCAGGGCGTTCAGAAACTGGCAGGCCGCGGCTGCATCATGCTCATCGTCAGGGTCGCCTTCGTTGAGAGCAACCTGCCGCCCCACAGCGCGATAGAGCAGGCCGGTATCCAGGTGGGGCAGGCCGAAATGCGCGGCCAGGGCCTTAGCGATCGTGCCTTTTCCAGAGGCGGTGGGGCCATCGACCGCAATGATCATTGCTTCGCCTCTCTTGCTCGCAACGCCTTGACCAGACCGAATATCGCAATCGCCGCCCAGAAGCCTTCTAGTACCAGACTTGGCCAGTTGGTGTGCACCAACAGCGAAACCGTCAGCAATGCTGCGCCCGTCAGATTGGTGCCGTGGAGGATGAACGGGTTGGGCTCATTGACGTATGTCAAATAGGCATAGGCACCGATGATGCAGGCGGTGCCGACAAAACCGATCACCGAATAGATGTCGAGCGGATCTGTCATTGTGCGGCACTTTCAAGCAATTCCATGAATGTGGGGAAACTTGTCGCGATCGGTGCGGTGTCGTCCACCTCGATTCCATCTTTGCTGACCAGGCCTGCAATGGCCATGCTCATGGCGATACGG
>JBCAXQ010000115.1:0-8686 GCA_038534015.1 Pseudomonadota bacterium
TGGCAGGTAGACGAGCGCCATGTTGACGGTCGCGATTGGGAAGGCCGCCCACAGCGGCAAGATATCGATGAACACCAACGGCCAGAGCGATAGCCAAACCAGGAGGTTGGCGAAGGCCCAGACGACCGCGCCCCAAGGGACCATGCCCGAGTGCTTGCGTGCAATCTGGTTTTCTAGTCTTCTCAATTGGGCCTTGCTCAGCTGCGAAAGGTCGTCTGGGACGGCAATGGAACTCTGCGCGTTCATACCCACCTCCCGGTCACTTCAGCGAACAATCCCCATGTCCCGCCGACGATTAGAGCGAAAGTCAGCGTTGAAAGGCCGAACGGAGCCGATAGCTCCAACGCCTGCATGCCTTGGTTGATCACGGGTACAACGAAAGCGAACGCGAAAATAAGCGGCAGGGCCGCTGCGACTATTCTCAGTGTACGCTCCATCCTTCTCTCCCCAGCTGATGGGTATCAGATCGCAACTGGATTGGAAATCGTCTGGAAAGTGTGTCTAAAGATGCTTCTCCATGCACAGGCTAAACTCGTCTGACACATAGTCGCCAAAGGCAGGGCATTCAGCAAAGCCGTGCTGTTGGTAGAGCCTCACTGCGGGAAGGAATGGCTCAGGACGGCCGGTTTCCAACCCGATCCAACGGTAACCTCGACCTTGGGCAACTGAAAGCAGGTGCTTAAGGATAGCCTTGCCCGCACCCTGACCCCGGTATTCGGGTGATGCCCGCATCGATTTCAGCTCACCTCGGGCAGGATCCAGCTCTTTGATCGCGCCCACGCAAGCAAGCTTTTCACCCTCCCAGGCGGCGAAGAAGGTTACGTCCTTTGCGCGTAAGCGTTCGGGCGGCATTGCATGCACTTTGGAGGGGGGAGACCATTTGTGCATTTCTGCCAGATGCAGCCGCAGTAGTTCGAGCACATCGGGGTGGCTCAGGTCTTCGGGGCTGATGCGATACCGGCTCACGAATGCTTGTCCCGTTTGCGCTTGCCAAACCGCATATCATTTTCGAGCTTGGTGCGAAGCTGCGCGTAGAAGGTCTCGAGAAATGCGCGCTCATCGCCGGATCCTGGATCCCATCCTATCTTGCGACAGATTGCTTCGTGGACCGATTGAAGCGATTCCTGACGATCATCGCGGAGGACCCTTTCCAGCGTTTGCAGCTCATGCTCGCCGTAAATGGACAGCTCCTTATTGCTGAACTCATAGTGTGTGCCGATAGGCCTATCGCCGATTTCATCACTTGGTGTGGCCGACATAGCATCAGCAAGCATGGTCTGCGGCGCCTCCACAACCCAGGTTCCGGCGATCACATCACCTGCGCGCAGCGAATCGCGATTGAAGAAGGGAAAGGCCATAAACACGAGAAACCACACTGCACCTGCGACGCCAGCGGCCCCCATATCCCCGCTGGGCGCGATCATCAGGAACGCAAAGGGCAGGAAAAGTTCAATGTCACGGATAAGGTTTCGGGCAACCACTGCCTCTGCCGTCAATCGTCCGCCATCGCGTGCGGCGATGCGCAAGCCCGACAATCGCTTTCCGGGCGTCGCGCCTCTCGGCCCAAGCTCGAAAAACAGGAAGTAGCCATAGCGTGCGACGAAAAACACCAGGATAGCGAGGATCTGCAGAAACTCGATGGCTGCCAGTGAACCGCCATCTGCATCGCCTTGCAACGCTTGTTCAAACACGCCGCCGCCGATCGCGTAGAGCAATGTGTAGATCACTATAAGACCCAGAATGAGAATCACAAAATCCAGGATAAGTGCTGCAATCCGGGCGGAAATCGATCCCACGACAATGGGCAGGCGCAAGCCTTCTGGTGTTGTCAGACTGCGTTCCCTCCGGTGGGAGCGTCTGTCGATAGTCGTGCCCGCCTTCATGCGCGCTCGCCAGATTGATTTGGTCGGTACGCAAAGAAATATGCCAGCCAGATCACCAGCATTGTCCCGCCGATCAAAAACCTGTCGGTTGTCCCGCCCACCAATTGGCGCGGGAAGGCCTCAAGAATAGCGGCGACAATCATCATGATCACCACGCCGACCATCACGACAGCGCCCCGCTGCCCGCTTTCCGATGCCGCTGCAAGGATCGAGCGTTCACCGGGGAAGGCCATGGACCGGCCAATATGCAGCCCGGCGGCACCCGACAGCAAAATGGCAAACAGCTCGGTTGTTCCGTGAACGCTAAGCCAGGCTGAGAACTCGACCGCCAGCCCCTGTCCTGCGAAGAGCCACATCATCGCGCCAAGTACGGTCAGGTTGTAGATGAGCAGCAACAGTGATGGAATGCCAAAGGCAAAGCCGAGCGCAAAGGCGAGGATCGCCACGCCGGCATTGTTGCTGAATAAGGACGCGGCAAAAGTCGAAAGTCCGCCTGCGCCGTCTTCTGTACCAAGGGTTCTCAGCAAGACCTCACGACTGGCTCCGGGCACTCTGTCATCCTGGAATGCGGCCGGAACAAGCCGGAAATACCACTCTTGGTCTTGGAAAACGAGAAGCCACCCAACTATTGCTCCTGCGACCATAACGAATAAGGCTATACATACATCAAGCCAGATCGCCTGAACTGCGCGGCTCCAGCCGCCGAACAGAAATGATCGCAGCCAGCCGGCGAAGCCTTCCCGTGGTCCATAGACCTGAAACCAGGCGCGCTGCACCAGAGCTTCGAGATAGGTCAGAGTAGCGGCATCAAGCGAAGTCTCCCGTGCGACGGAGAGGCTGGACGCGGTGGTGCGATAAAGTCTCGGCAGAGCGAGCAGATCCGCATCGCTAATCCGGCGGACACCGCCTTTTTCAAGCTGGATGAGAATGGCCTCGAGCTTGCGCCAATCCCCCTCCCGCTCAAGTCGAAAGCGATCGGATCGCAGCGCAGCGCTTTGAATGTCCGGCGGCGTTTCGACTGCTTTGCGATTGAACCAGCTGGAAATCCGTGGCGCTTTCATCCGATCGCCTCACTGTTCTTGATAATGAGGTAACGGTCGATCAGGCGATATCCGATTTGGGCCCAAGGCGCTTCAATCACATCCACGCCCATATGCCGCAGGCGTTCAAGCACGAGGCTGCGCTGGCGGGAAAGAGTGTCTGCCGTGACACTGCGCGCGAGCGTGGTCATGTCGCGCGGTTCATCGGCAATAAACCTCTCAAGTTCGGTGTCTGCGATCGTAACGAACAGGACAAGATGTCGGTCGACTAGCCGGCTGATGCTCTCAATCATCATCTCGGCCGAGGTTGGATCGGCAAAGTCGGAAAACAGGACAATGAGTGCGCGGCGATTAAGCTTGGCTGTCAAAGTCGACAGCGCGAGAGTGAAATTCGGCTCTCCGTTGGTGTAGTCGAGCGACGCTGCTGCGGCCTGGAATCGATGGAAAGAGCGCGCATCGTGAATGAATGGGGTCATCACTTGCGGTCTTTGCGCAAAACCGAAAAGCGAAACCTTGTCTCCGCCCTTTAGCGCCACATAGGATGCTGTAAGGGCAGCGGAAACGGCTCGATCAATTCGCGGCAGGCCATCCACTGGCTCACACATCGACTGGCCGCAATCGATTGCAAACACGATCTGGTTGTTGCGCTCACTTTCATTCTCGCGCGCATAAAGCCGAGTATGTCGCGCGCTGGCTTTCCAATCAATCCGCCGCCGATCCATACCCGATTCGTATTCCGAAAGCGCTTCGAATTGGGTGCCTTCGCCTCTGATCCGGCGCGCGATCAACCCGTTCTGCGCATCGCGCAGAAACGATTGCAATTCCTTGCTCCGTACCGGCGACAGGTCCGGCCAGACCCGCACGATATGATCGACCTCCCGGTCGATCTGTTTCACCGCAAGCCCCAGTGGCCCCTGCCACCGCAGCCAGATCCGCTCGACTGGGCCCGATCCGCGTCTTGTGGGCGCTGCGTTTCCTTCGCCGGTAAGCGTTGTACCCGATGAACCGGGAGCGAGTGGGAAAGTGATCCTGCCGTTGTTTCCAAGGCGCGGGTCGAATGCCAAGGAGACTTCAGCTGACCGGGCACGCTCAACATCAAGGTTCACCTTGAAAGATAGCGTCTGTCCGACCTCTACATCCCGATCGATCTCCGCAGTGTAGTCTATGAACCGGCCTGCCAACACGGCATCGAAGACAATCGCTGCCAGCAACAGTGCTCCTGCGAAGGGCCCGACAATCCATGCTTGCGGTGCCAATGCCGCGATCAGCAGTGCAATCGGAGCGATCCCTGCCGCTATCCAGGCTGCACGTTCTGTCGGCACAATCGGCCACTTGGTCAATGATGAGAGGCCGGACGCCATTCGCCTAGCGCGGTGCTTCCGTGTTTTCGACAAGTTCCGAGACCAAAGTTTCGATATCACGACCTTCGATTTCTGCAGCCGGACTTAGTGTGAGCCGGTGGCGAAGGACCGGGATGGCGAGTGCTTTGACATCATCAGGGATGATATAGTCCCGACCCTGAAGAGCTGCTCGGGCACGGGCAGCATTGGTTAGCATGACAGCGGCACGCGGACTGGCGCCGACCGACAGATCGGCGTGTTCCCGGGTCTTGCGGATCAGCCGGACGACATAGGTGATGATGTCTTCGGCAACCGTAACCTGCTCAAGCGCGGCGGAGGCTGAGGCAAGTTTCGATGCATCGGCCACGGCCGAAACGCCGAGATCGGCCGGTTTGGTCGGTCCCTGGCGTTGTCCGTATTGCGCGACGATCTTTGTCTCTTCACTCTCGTCCGGATACGGCACCAGCAATTTGAACAGAAACCGGTCAAGTTGCGCTTCGGGTAGAGGATAGACACCTTGGTTCTCGATCGGGTTCTGAGTGGCGATAACCATAAACCGATCGGGAAGGGCATGCGTTTCCCCGTCAAGCGTCACCCTGCGTTCCTGCATGGCTTCGAGCAGCGCAGCCTGTGTTTTCGGTGGGGTTCGGTTGATCTCGTCTGCGAGCAGAATGTCGCAGAAGATTGGTCCGCGCGTCAGTGTGAACTGGCTGGTTTGAAAGTTGAAAAGGTTGGAGCCGAGGATGTCGCCGGGGAGCAGATCTGGTGTGAATTGGATCCGGCCAAAGTCCAGGCCAAGCGTGGCTGTGAACGTTTGGGCAAGAAATGTTTTAGCGGTCCCTGGGGGTCCTTCCATCAACACATGGCCACCGCTGATCATGCCGATAAGCAGCTTCTCGATCATCTCGTCCTGTCCAACGATCGCTTTCGAGATTTCGCTCCGGATTGCATCGGCAAGTTGCTTCAATTGGTCCAGGTCCATGCTCATTTGCGGATTGTCCCTTCAAATTCTCTTAGCGCGTTCGCAGCGCGCAATATCTCTGATGGTGAGGTGGCTTCAATCAATGCGGCACTGCGATCTGAAAATCTGGTTCCTTCGGGCGTTTTGCTGGCCAGAGCAGCGTCAATCGATTGCGGGTCATGGTCTCTCAATCCCAGGCGCGCGGCGATCCGTCGCGCGGACAACAAGGCAAAGGGTTCCGCCAATAGGCGAAAACGTCGCGCCCGCAGGATCAATCCGGCTCCGTTGATAACAAGCTGACTTTTGCCATATGCAAAGTCGGGTCTGGTTGCGGCGGGCGAACCAAATCGGCAAAACGCTCTCCATCCTACCACCAGCAGCGCAATCATAAGGCAGAGTGTCGCCGCCAGAAAGGGAGGCTGGAAGGCGAGTGTGAGGAGGTTGAGCTTCCCGCCCATGCCATTGAGCGTAAGATCGAAAGTGACCCGGTAGTCGCGTCCATAGCCCGCATATTCGAGGATGTTCAGCGCAAGGGCGGCACGGTTTGGATCGGAGAGGCCGTAATTGTTGACCAAGTCCGGCTCGATAATGAACGTGACAGGTTCTCCACCGGGTGCGGTAATCTCGTATGCGAGCGCGCGGCCTTCTCCGTCGCGCACCAGCTCGCTTGCTTCTTCCGCTACGGTTGCCCCGGCGATCCTTGTGTCAGGCAATGTTCCGCTAAAGCCAGATCCCATCCACTCCCTGCCAGACTCATCGACCTCAATCTGAGCATCCACCGCAAACGGCGCATCGAGCTCTCTGGCCCAGTCCGGAGTTCTGGCGGCGTCGATCTGCACCCAATCTTCTTGGACCCTGGCTTGCTGTTCGTCTGAAAGGTTGGGAGGAAGGCCGAAGGCCGACCATTTCGGCAGGATTACCAGTGTGGGTCCAATGTACTCTCGATTGGACAGGATCGCGGACAATTCTTCTGGGTCGAGCTGGTCAGGCGGCGTGAGGACAAGAAGTTCCGGTGTTGAGAGGTTTTCGACCGATCGCGAGAGTTCGATTTCGTACCCGTCGAGCCTCAACAGCTCAGCAAGGCCAGCATATCCGTTTAGACCGTTGGCCAGCGCATGGGCTCCGCGATCGTTCTCAGGGCGCTGATTGCTTCCGGAACCGAGGAAATATAGCAGCGCGATGAAAGCGGCGAAGCCGAACAGGACCATCGCCAGAACGGTGCCTCTATTGAAGGCGGCTGAATCTGCGCTGCTCATCCCGACGCTCCCATCCCTTCGAGAGCGAAGTTGGCATAGGCGGAGCGGGCTCGTTCCCAATCGGATTTGTCGAGTGGCCTAAGCGCAAACATGCTGCGCTCCACGCGTTCGGCGATGATCGAGAATGCAGACTGTGCGGCCTCAGGCATTGCCGACAGTGCGGCCAGCTCGCGCGCTGTGCTCGATGGCTCCACCCAATCCGGGCGCGCCGCAGCAATCTGCGCGACGCTTCGTTGCAGGAGCATGTGCGTGGCTTCATCGAATTTGCCTTCTGCGGCCAGTCGGTCAGCATCTTCCAGCAACGCCAAAGTGGTGTGCTGATCAGGCTGCCACTCGGACTCGACCAATGAGGGCCTAGCGCCGGACGTGCTCAGCACCCTGACTTCGATCACTCGGTAAATGATGAAAATCACCGCGAGTGCAGCGACCGCAATCATTGCCCATTGGATGATTGTCCAGCTTCCTGCGAACGCGTTTCCAACCGGTGAAAACAGGTTTGAAATCCACTCCAGTATCGCTTGCAGCCATCCAAGGTCAGGAGGCTCGGGCGGCGGCACTTCCACGGGTTCGAATTGCAGATTGGGATTTTCGCGAAGCTGCTCCCAGCTTTGCGGTGGAGACGCAGCTCCCGGCGAGGCTTGCTGTGCGCCTGTGCTGCCTGCTGCGTTCGTCATACGGGCCTTGTGGTGACACGCCTGAAGAGGAGGTGCAACTGTTCATCCAAGCCGTGAGGGACAACACGGGGCCTAACCGCGAGATCGCCCCTGTGGGTATGTCCCTAGAATACGCAATTCCTTGGAATGAAACGCACATTCTTCCAGCGCGCGATCAACCCCCGCATCACCGGGCGCGCCGATGATATCGGCGTAAAACATCGTCGCAGAGAAGCTCGTGCCCTGCTGGTAGCTTTCCAGCTTGGTCATATTGACTCCATTCGTCGCGAAGCCGCCCATCGCTTTGTACAGCGCCGCAGGGATGTTCTTTACCTCAAACACAAAGGTTGTGATCGCAGTGGTACCGGCGACGGCCTGGGGCGGCAGAGCCTCGGGCGCGAGGATAACAAACCGGGTCATGTTGTCTGGACTGTCTTCGACGTGTTCCTGCGCGATCTCCAGACCGTAGAGCTCGGCTGCGATGGCGGGAGCGATAGCAGCAAATCTGGGGTCACCGCGCTCCGCGACATAGGCAGCGGCTCCTGCCGTGTCGGCATAGCTGAGCGGGACAATTCCCCGCTCGCGCAGAAAGAATCGGGACTGGCCAAGCGCCTGCGGATGGCTGTATGCGGCTTCAAACGGCCCCGCTCCCAATCCCATCAGCGCGTGATGGATCGGCATGAAGTGTTCACCGATAATCGCAAGGCCACTTTCCGGCAGAAGAAAGTGTATATCCGCCACGCGGCCATGCTGCGAATTCTCGATAGGAATGATTGCGCAACCGGCTTTCCCCGCCTTCACGGTATCGATTGCGTCCTCGAAGCTAAAGCATGGTAGCGGTAGCGCATCTGGTCGTGCTTCCATCGCTGCACGGTGGGAATTTGCCCCGGGAGACCCCTGGAAAGCGATGGCGCGTATCGGCTCGGCAGCAGCGGCGGCACGCATGGCATCGGCAATCGGGCGGGCAGGTTCGGGAAAGCTACGCATGGCGAATGGCTGCTAAAGATGCATGGGCCCACTCGCAAGAGCGCTTGCATTTGCTGCAATGGGTGATGCCCCTATACCTCTTGCGCGTTTCGGCGAGCGCGACTAGAGGCTGAGCGAATTCGACTTAGGGATACTCGGATCTCAAATCACCATGGATGATCGCTTTAACACTGCCGCCGGTTGGGTCCTGTTCGCTGGGATCGTTGGACTTGGCCTAGCTATTCTCAGCGGGAAGTACTTCCACGCCGACAATCCTGAGCGCCCGGAGCAGCTCGGATACGTTATCGAGGGCGTTGAAACCGAAGAGGAAGAATCGGGGCCAAGTCTCGCCACGCTTATTGCGTCGGCGACTGCTGCCCAGGGTGAGGCCGTCTTCGCCAAGTGTATGGCTTGCCACACGGTTGAGCAGGGCGGTGCCAATGGCGTCGGCCCGAACCTGTACGGGGTCATGGGTGCAGCGAAGGCTGCCAAGAGCGGCTTCGGTTACAGCAGCGCCTTGTCGGGTATGGGCGGCGAATGGACCTGGGAAAACATGGACGCGTGGCTTGCGAGCCCGCGAGGCTATG
>JBCAXQ010000116.1:0-8654 GCA_038534015.1 Pseudomonadota bacterium
TGGACATGGAAGATGTAGAGAAGCTGTTTGGCAGGCATTGAGCCAGGACATTGAAGTCGAGTGGTTCCTTACCCGGCAGCCAACTCTTTATCTCGCTCCGGCCACACACCTCCTGACTGACTTTCAGCGCATAAGCTGGCCAAGCCGTACCTCCGAATATCCCATCGAACGCCCCGCAAATCCGGGGTCGGGCGAACTATCAAACCGTCCAATGTTCGATTCCGGTTGACACCGTCACGCAGGCAAGACAGCTTGCTTTTGGGATTGACTGCAGGAAAAGTTGGTATGCGGAACCCGCGATAAAGCGGGTCGTAGAATTGCCGGTTTTGAGCTTGCAGATTGGCGTTCGTAGACGCGAGTTTGCACGAGTCCTTGACGATGCTCGCCGCTTGTCACGCATAGCGATTTTTGTGCGATCCCGGCGATAGAGTGAGAGGCTATTGTGTCAACGCAGCTTGGAAACGTCGAGACCGATCCCGGTGATTGGACGAGCAGCATAACGTACCAGAGCCGGGCAACTGCCAGGCCAACTGCTGCTGATTTGCGTGAACTATCTTGGCAAGCGAGAGAGAGAAACCGCAGCCTGGGCGTGACGGGTATGCTTCTTTACGATCGCGGTCGTTTTTTTCAGACACTCGAAGGTCCGCCTGCCAGCCTAAAACCAATATGGGCGTCGATAAGGCGCGATAGCCGGCATTCGGACATCGAAATTCTGAGCGAACACATAATTCCCGCCCGTTTGTTCGGTGCGTGGAACCTCCTGAGTTACCACGGTGATGAAGATACGGATTCGACCTTGGATCGCGCCAAGGCAGGGCACCATCTCACACCTAAGGTACCGGACCTGATCAATCTCGTTCTGAATGGCGATGACATCGGCATCAACACCCTTATCGCATCGCTGGCCGAGCAGGGTTGGGATGGCGATTTGATACTGACCCACCTGATTGAGCCCGCCGCTCGCGCTCTAGGCGATGCATGGCTGTCCGATGATTGTTCGGAGCTGGATCTGACAATAGGGATCAGCATGTTGCAGCTGGCGGGCCATGCGGTTCGCCACACCCCGACAAAGGCATTGCGAAACAGCCGATACAGTATCCTGTTGGCCACTGCACCTGGGGAACCGC
Source organism: Pseudomonadota bacterium (assembly GCA_038534015.1). GTDB lineage: Bacteria > Pseudomonadota > Alphaproteobacteria > Sphingomonadales > Sphingomonadaceae > Erythrobacter. The sequence goes on from JBCAXQ010000116.1 coordinate 1,128, forward strand.
ACGCACTTGGCACGTCTCTGCTTGCCGATTTGTTCACCGATGCGGGTTGGCATGTCGATATGGCTTTTCCGGACAGCAATCAGGCGCTCGTCAACCAACTCGCTGCGCAACAACCAGACGCGGTCGATATCGGGCTTTCCGATGCCTTGCCGCGCCGGGATGCACTGAACAATTTGCGCAAAACGATTGAGCGCAGCCGGTTTGCGGCTCCTGAGCAGTTGACCGTGGTGTCTGTCGGCGGACGGCTGTTCGCCGATGCGGCGGCGTCCGCTGAGAATGTCGGAGCAGACCATGCGCGAAAAACAGTGGCCGGTGCCAGCGTTTGCATAGCCGAACTGATCAGGCAGAAGCGTCAGCAGCCTCGCTGAAATAGGATAACGATCTTAAAGGCGCGCATCGTCTCGCAAACAGGGACCGTAGTCGACCGCAGCGACCGTCATGATGGCTTCGTCTAGACGTTGAATTTGAACAGCATGATGTCGCCGTCCTGCACGTCGTAATCCTTGCCTTCCTGGCGCATCTTTCCGGCATCCTTCGCACCTGCTTCACCGCCGAGCTCGATGTAATCGTCATATGCGATGGTCTCTGCGCGGATGAAGCCTTTCTCGAAGTCGGTGTGGATTTCGCCCGCAGCCTGCGGAGCCTTCGCCCCGGCAGGGAATGTCCATGCTCGCGATTCCTTCGGACCGGCGGTGAAGAATGTTTGCAGGCCGAGCAGCGTGTAGCCCGCGCGGATCACGCGAGCGAGGCCGCTTTCCTCCAGCCCGAGCGCTTCGAGATATTCGGCGCGATCTTCCATCGGCATTGCGACGAGCTCCGCTTCGATCGCAGCGGAAACGACCACTGCCTGTGCGCCTTCGGCCTGGGCTTTGGCAAAGACCTGTTCAGACAAAGCATTGCCGGCTGCCGCCTCATCTTCCGCAACATTGCAGACATAGAGAACGGGCTTTGCGGTCAACAGCTGCGCCTGTTCAAACAGCCGCGCTTCTTCATCGTCATTCGGCTCGGTAAGCCTGGCGGGCTTGCCGTCCTTGAGCAGCTCAAGCGCCTGGCCCAGAACGGATGCGAGCGACTTGGCTTCTTTATCCCCGCCAGTCGCGCGCCGCTTCGCATTCTCGACGCGCTTTTCCAGGCTTTCCAGATCAGCCAGCATCAGCTCGGTCTCGACCACTTCGGCGTCCGCCAGTGGGTCAACCTTGTTGCTGACATGTTGAATGTCATCATCCTCGAAGCAGCGCAGGACGTGAACAATCGCATCGACCTCACGAATGTTGCCGAGGAACTGGTTGCCCAATCCCTCGCCCTGGCTCGCGCCTTTAACCAGGCCTGCAATGTCGACGAAGGCCAGCTGCGTTGGGATCACCTTGGCCGATTGTGCAATCGCGGCAATCTTGTCGAGCCGCTCATCCGGAACAGCGACCTGTCCGACATTCGGCTCGATCGTGCAGAACGGATAGTTCGCAGCCTGCGCCGCCTGCGTTTCGGTGAGTGCATTAAATAGCGTCGATTTGCCGACATTCGGCAGGCCAACGATCCCGCAACGGAAACCCATGTGTATTCTCTCTTAGGGAGCCAAAAGTTGGCTGCCCTTAGCGGGCGGCAACAGCGAACGCCAGCCCGAGAGCGACGGCATCAGACGTTGTGAACGGCCTTGATCCATGGTCCGAAGGGTGAGGCACCAAGCCACTCGGTCTGAACTTTGGCCGTCAGCTCATTTATGGCGATTTGCGGCTTGGCGCCGGGATGGACGGGAACCCGGAGCGGGCGAGTGCCGGGTGCCATCGCAATCACCTTGGCCATCGCACGCGGCACATCCATCGGGTCGGTCGAACCGCCCCCGGTCCGTTTGCCGAGCCGTTCGACAAGGGCGGGATAACCCGACGTATGCGTATCATCGCTGCGTTCAAGCAGGTCGATGCTGTTCTTGTTCGAGTTTGACCAAATCATGGTCGGGTAGCCGCCGGGCTGAATCACCGTCACGTCAACGCCATGCGGAACAAGCTCATACGCCATGCCTTCGCTCATTGCCTCCAGCGCGAACTTCGTCGGTGAATATTGGCCATAGCTCGGGGCGATCACCCGGCCGAGTTGCGAAGATACGTTGATAATCAGGCCCGACTTTGCATTTCGCATTGCTGGCAGGACCGCCCGCGCCATCCGGTGTGGGCCAAATACATTGGTGTCGAACGTCAGCTGCGTCGCTTCCATGTCCTGAATTTCGATCGGACCACCGTAGGAAATTCCAGCATTGTTGATCAACACGTCGATTGCGCCGCCGGATTGTTCCTGGGCGTAGGCAACCGCATCATCAATTTCATACTGATAGAGAACATCGAGACGAAGAACCGAGATGTCGAGGCCTTCGCTCTTGGCCAGCGCCATCAGTTCTTCCGCTTCGGGGCGAGGGGTCCGGCGCATGGTGGCGAAGACCTTGGCACCCAGCCGGGCGAAGTGTTCTGCTGCAAGCCGGCCGAAGCCGGTCGAACAACCGGTGATCAATATGCTCTTGCCGGTGAGGTCGGGCGTGGTGACAAGCTTATCCTCCTGTGCAAGGCCAGCGGTTGCAACAAGAGCGCCGGTTGCAGCGGCGCCAGCGAGGAGAGTACGGCGATTGATGTTTGGCATGATGCCTATTCAATAGCACCACGCGCCCGTTTGTTCCAAGAGAAAGGGCGCGCCCCGCAGAGGATGGAGACGCGCCCTTGCTTTGACCACCAGGAGACTGGTTTGGTGGTGTGTTACTTTGCCTGCTTGCGGCGTCGCTTGGTAAGCATGAAAGCCGCCGCACCGCCACCGAACAGGAGCAGACTCGAAGGCTCTGGAACGTCCGTCCCGCCCGAGCTGCTGCTAGAGCTCGTGGGCGGCTCCTTCGGCGGTGGCTTGAGTGCAGATGCGGGAGATGTAGCTGCACCGGCAATTGCCAGTGCTGCTGCGATAATCGCGACATCGATCTTGCGCATAGTGTTGGGCCCCGTGAGTTGAAATGAACCAATACGAGGTGGATACCCGGTTCGTGTCGGCAATGAAGCCTGAACCGAACCAGTGTGCCGGGGTGGGTCAGATAAGTTAACAGACCTAAATTCGCGCGATTGATCAGCCTTGCTGGCGCAGCGCTATTTCGCTCATGAAGCGCGGATCATCGCCGCTCGCCAGCCACTCGGCTTCTGCACCAATTGCTCCAAGCATTCCGACGAGGCCATCCTGTTCGGATTTGGCAAAGTTGCCCAACACATATCCCGTAACGCGATCCTTGTGCCCAGGATGACCTATCCCGAGACGCACCCGGCGAAAATCGGCGCCGACATGCTGGATGGTCGATCGGATACCGTTATGGCCAGCTGCGCCGCCGCCGCGTTTTACCTTGATCTTGAACGGGTCGAGGTCGAGCTCGTCATAGAAAACAGTCAGGTCTTCGACCCCGAGCTTGTAGAACCGGAGCGCTTCACCGATGCTCCGACCGCTCTCATTCATGAACGTGGCTGGTTTGAGCAGCAAGACCTTCTCGTCGCCGATCCGACCTTCCTGCGTCCAGCCCTGGAATTTCTTTTGGACCGGGGCAAAACCATGCATCTCGCCCAGCACATCACACACCATAAATCCGACATTGTGCCGGTGCATCGCGTATTTCGGTCCCGGATTGCCTAGGCCTGCCCAAATTTGCATGATGGCGCGTTAGTGGGCTTTGCCCGGTGTGCCAAGCCGGACTAAAAACAAAACGCCGAGCTTCTTTTCGAAGCCCGGCGCCTTGGTGATTGCGTCGATGCGAGTGGGGCTTACTCGCCGCTGTCCTCGCCGCTTTCTTCTGCGCCCTCGGCTGCTTCGCCTTCTGCGCCTTCTGCCTCGTCACCTTCGGCAGCTTCATCTTCGCTCTTCTTGAGCGCGGACGGAGCAACCAGAGTGGCGATGGTGTAGTCGCGGTCGGTGATCGCGCTTTCGGCGCCATCTGGCAGCGTGACTTCGCTGATGTGGAGCGAGTCGCCCACTTCCTTGCCGGTTACGTCGATCTCGATCTGATCCGGAATTGCGTCCGAACGGCAGACCAGGTCCAGCTCGTGGCGAACGATGTTGAGAACGCCGCCTTTCTTGAGGCCGGGCGATTCTTCTTCGTTGATGAAGACAACCGGGATCTGGACTTCGATCTTGGCGTCTTTTGAAAGACGCAGGAAATCGACATGAGTGGGACGATCACTGACCGGATGGAGGGCCACATCCTTTGGAAGCGTGCGAACGCTTTGGCCGCCGACTTCCACGTTGACGATCGAGTTCATGAAGTGGCCGGTGTTCATCTGCTTGACCAGCTCCTTCTCCTCGATGTGGATTGGAGTGGGTTCTTCTTTCCCGCCATAGATGACTGCGGGTACCCGACCTTCGCGGCGAAGTGCACGGGAGGCTCCCTTGCCTGCCCGTTCGCGCGCTTCGGCGGGCAATGACAGAGCGTCGCTCATAATCGCTTACCTTTCGAATGCATATTTGCTTGTTAGCGGCGCGCCGCCTCCAGGGATGACCAGAGCGCCGAAGCGCGGGCCACTAGAGCGCGAGTGTGCATTTGGCAAGGCATTTGCGCCCGATCAATGCAGCGAACGGATTTTGTACCCTTGCGCTCCCAGCATCGCATTAAGACTATCAGGACCGACAAGATGGGCTGCACCCACAGCGATCAAAGGACGTTCGGATTTGTCGAGCAGCAGCGCAAGGTCATCCATCCAGTTGCGATTGCGCTGAACCAGGATTGCTTCTCGCAGTTCCGGATCAGCCATCAGGCCGGTTTCTGTTGCCTCGACCAGAACGTCCACGTCGCCGGCCAGATAGGCGCGGCGAAGTTTTGCCGGATCCTCCTGCCTATCGGCTACCTCCGCGATCACAGCTTCCAGCATATCGCGCTGTTCGGTCTCAGGCAGTTGATCAAAAATGCTCAGCTGCTTCTCGACCCCTTCGAACTCCAGCACCGTACGATTGTCGAATTCACGAATGACGGAGAGATCGACGCCATTTGAAGGCTTTCCGGTCATCCCGACCTGTGCGAGCATCAGCGCGACGGCCCAGGTGTCCACTGCTGACAGTTCGAAGGCTGTATAGCCTGACCGATCGACCAGCGCGAAGAGTTCCGGCCTCATCGCGGGGTCAATCCGTTCGGCGAGGTCGGTGTGGCCAGGTGCTGCCGCGAGCCGCGAAAAGATCGCCTGCCTCTCGCTGGCGTTCTCGAGATCAGCCACCTCTACCACCAGCAAGTCGGCTTCCTCTATCACCGCGTCGATCTCAGCTGTTCGCCATGGGGTACCATCCGGCAAAGCGTGGATCGTGCCGAGCAACCATCCTTCGATCTCACCATCTGGATTGGCGATTTCATAGAAGATGGGTGAGGGATCAGCGAAGTCCTCAGCTGGACGAGAGTCACAAGAGGAAAGAGCCAGCACCGCTGCTATCAAAGCAACAATGCTGGCACGATAGTTTTGCGTCATTGCACCCGACTAGACTGGATTCCTTTACCTGCAAGGAATTCTTGCACGCTCTTGTCGCCGGCAAGATGCCCAGCGCCAACGGCCATAAACACCGTTCCAGGTGTATCGAGCCGCGTATCGATCCACTCTGCCCAATCCATATTGCGGTCAAACAACAGCGCCTTTGCCAAGTCGGGTTCTTCTTCGAATGCGCGGTTCATAAGATCGGCAACGGCATCGATGTTGCCAACGGCCCAAAGGTCGATGATCTCTTGCAGAATGGGTGCGAGACTGTCGACTTCGGCTGCACCTTCGAGAAGAAATTCAAGCTGCGCCTCAAGCGGGAGGCTGTCAAAGATACCAAACTGGTACTCAATGGTTTCAAGCGCGGCTCTTTCCACATCAGGTCCGACTTTTGCTTCCAGAACAAATTCTGTGCCGGCTGCAGGCGATATCCCGGCATTCGCGAGCGCAACCTGAACGAGGTTGAAGGCAGCAAACCAGGGTTCATACTGGTCGAGCGCACCGACCGGCAGGCCAAGCTTTGTCATTGAAGTTTCAAAGACGGCGCGTTGATCGTCGTCCATCACGCCGCGCAGTGTTGTACCATCGGTGTAAACCGCCATTCCGGTCACGACTGCGGGCATTGCGGCGAGGGCTTCCGGAGTAAGATCGATCTCGGTAACCAGAGTGTCGCTGGCCTCGATCGCTGTCTTCACTTCACCGCTGTACCAATCGATATCATCTGGCAGGGCATGAACGGTCCCGAACAGGTAAATCGTGGTGTCTTCGTCCGCGACCTTCCACAACGCAGGGCCAGCACTTGTGGCGTTGCCCAACTCCATTTCGGCTGCTGGGACGTTGACGCTTTCTACCGGGGCGGGGAGGGACTGCGTTTGTGCGCACGCTGGAAGTGCGAAGAGCATTGCCGAGCCTGAAGCGATGAGCGAAATCTTGCGTGGAAGTTTCATGTCTAAATCCTCTTGGGATGGGGAGTGTTACAGAGTGAAAGTTTGCGTTTGTATGAAGCCAAAGCGAAGCGTTTGGAGGTGGTGTCAGCCGCGCTTGATCATCCAGGTCACGGTGTAGGCGGCCATAACGATGACAAAGACAATCATTGGCTCCTGCGGCGGCAAAAGACTTGCTCGCTCACCAATCCACCAGAGAGGTGCAATCAAAGCGTAGGCATATATTCCGACCAATGCGCCGGCCTGGTTTGCCGCCATTTCATGTTCATCGATTGTACGGTGCCAAAACCATCCGACCAAAGGCAAGCCGATCAAATAGGCTGCACCAACCACAAACGCTATCGTTGGGGAGATGGCCGCGTTGCTGAAAATGGACTGGCTCGGATCGTCGACATCGCCGAACCACATAAGACCGACTGCAAGGACTGCTCCAAGCGCTCCCGAAAGTATCAGGATATTTCCCGATTTTCGTGTGCTCGCGGCCACAGGCTCATCATTTGAGGGATAGATCTCCTTTAGCCACAGCACTGTCAACACAATCACTGTGATGGCCGCCACCAATAAGATGACCAGGTTTGTGGTTCCAGAAAAGACGCCTTCCAAGGCGCTTTCCCCAGTGATTAAAATTGCAAGCGCAATAAGGTATGCGATCGCTCCCAAGACAATCTTTATTGTACGCTTGGACAGACCTTGTTCGTCGTCGAACCCTTGGGCGTGATCATGCTTCGTCATGGAAGACTTCCTCAATTGTCATGTTGAACAGGCGGGCGATCTTGAACGCGAGCGGCAGTGACGGATCATGCTTGCCGGTCTCGATCGCGTTGACGGCTTGGCGGGACACATCGAGGTGTCCGGCCAGTTCGGCCTGGCTCCAGTCTCGTTCGGCGCGCAGGACTTTGAGGCGGTTTTTCATTCGCGCTCACCGATCTTGTCGCGTAGCCACGCAAAGACGAAACCGCTGTAGAAGGCGAGCGACAGGACGATGGCCGCGGTCAAAGCGTTCGTTGCAACGAGCCACAACGAGCTAGGCGCGTCCTGCGTTTGTCCACTCGCGAGCCAAAATCCAAGATTGTTGGCGACATCTCCGGTCGAGATGATGAACAATGCCACTAGATAGATTC
>JBCAXQ010000117.1:0-8621 GCA_038534015.1 Pseudomonadota bacterium
ATCTGAGCGCGCCTTGCGCCCAGGGACCGCGCTTTCTTCTAGTCGCTCGATCCGCCCAGCGATCCAGTTGAGCCGCGCAACCATCACATTCATGATGCTGCCGATGCCAACCAGCAGGAATGCAGGCGCAAGGCTTGATTGCAATGCTTGCGTGACCGCAGGTGTGCTGGAAGTGGCCTCAAGCAGGTCACTGGCGATCGCGGCTCCGATCAAGTCAGGCGTCACGACCGATCCGATCCGCCGCTGTAGTTGCCGCCTCCACCACGGTTTGCGTTATAGGGGTTCTTGGGGCTTTTCAGAACCACGCGAACTGGAACTGCTTCAAAGCCGAGCTTCGCCCGGATGCCGTTTACCAGATAGCGCTCATAGCTCTTTGGCAGGGCCTCCAACCGCGTTCCGAACACGACGAAGCGCGGCGGCCGCGTACCGGCCTGGGTGATGTATCGAAGCTTGATCCGGCGACCCTTTGGCGCCGGTGGCGGATTGGCAGCGAGCGCATCGTCAAACCAGCGATTGAGCGCGGCTGTGGGAACGCGCTTGGACCAACTCTCGCGGATTTCGAATGCCGCGCTTAGCATGGTGTCTAGCCCTTTGCCGGTCTTGGCGGAAACAGCAAACAACGGGAGCCCGCGCACCTGGGCCAGTCCTTCGTCCAGTGCTCCGCGGATCCCGTTAAACAGGCCGCTAGGGGTCTCCGCTCCGTTCTCCCCAGCGATGTCCCATTTGTTGATCGCGATCATTAGCGCGCGACCCTCCTCCAGCACCATGCTGGCGATTTTCAGGTCCTGATGCTCCAGACCCTGTGTCGCATCCAGCAGCAGAACCACGACTTCGGCAAAATCGACCGCGCGTCTCGCGTCGGCAACCGAGAGTTTCTCGAGCTTCTCGGTCACGTTGCGCTTCTTGCGCATGCCCGCCGTGTCGATCAGGCGGATTTCCCGCACCTCGTCTGCCTTGGAGTCGTGCCATTCCCAATCGATCGCGATGGAATCCCGGGTAATGCCAGCCTCGGGCCCGGTCAGCAGTCGGTCCTCGCCCAGCAGGCGATTGATCAGGGTAGACTTGCCAGCATTTGGACGTCCGACAATTGCCAGTTTGAGCGGACCGAGTGGAGTGTCCTCCTCGCTCGCGGCCAATTCAGCAGCGGCCTTGGCCTCCGCTGCATCGGCTGCGTCGCCAATGACAGGCCATAGAGCGCTGAATAGGTCAGCCACGCCTTCGCCATGCTCAGCCGAAAGCGGCACCGGATCGCCAAAACCTAGCGAGTAGGCCTCAAGCACGCCAGATTCGCCCTGTCGCCCTTCGGCTTTGTTAGCGACCAGAATGATCGGCACGTCATGTTCACGCAGATAGCGACCGATCTCATTGTCGAGCGGGGTCAGGCCAGCGCGTGCATCGACCACGAACAAAGCGGCGTCCGCGCCCTCCAGGCTGGCTTCGGTCTGCTGACGCATACGACCTGGCAGTGTGGCCGCGTCCTCATCTTCCCAGCCTGCGGTATCGACTATGGTGAATTCCAGGCCGGCCAGTTCGGCATCGCCCATCCGGCGATCGCGGGTCACTCCCGGCTGATCATCGACCAATGCGAGTTTCTTGCCGACCAGCCGGTTGAACAGCGTCGATTTGCCGACGTTGGGTCGACCGATAATGATGACTTGTGGTTTCATGGCTTGCACATGAGGTGGCGCTTCACTCGCCACTTGGCAAGCGAGTGCGTCGCTCAGCCCTTCTTCGCGACCGGTGGATTCTCACCAAGATCTTCGAACCAGGCCTCGACCGGGCCAGTCAGCTTAATCGTGAGAGGCTGCCCCTTCCGGTCTACAGTCTTGCCGGCCTGCACCCGGACCCAGCCTTCGGAGATAGAGTATTCTTCAATATCCGTGCGGACGCGGTCCTTGAATTTGATACCGACCCCGCGTTGAAGCACATCGGCGTCAAAAGCATCGCTGCGAGGATTGACTGACAAATGATCAGGCGGAGTGTCGGTTGCGGCGTTTGGAGTTATTTCTTCGGTCATGGCGCGCGCCATAAAGCCGGTGATCTCGCTAAACAAGCGGCTATCGCTTGCCCTTTCTGTTATGCGAGTTTAGAGGGCGTGACCATAGCGCGCGGGAGCCTTTCGGTTTCCCGCGCGGCTTCGTTCGGGCTAGCGGGCGTGGCGGAATTGGTAGACGCGCTGGTTTTAGGTACCAGTATCGTAAGATGTGGGGGTTCGAGTCCCTTCGCCCGCACCAGCTCTGCTGGCTCTGGCCCGAATATGCGGATTTGTTAAAAAGGCTTTAGTTTCAATCTCATGCAGACCAAGCAAACCACCAATGAAGGGCTCAAGCGCGCCTATCTGATCACAATCACTGCCGATGAATTGGCAGCGAAGATCGAGGCCGAGATCAAGAAGATCGCACCGCAGGTGCGCATGCCCGGCTTTCGCCCAGGCAAAGTCCCAGCGAACCTTGTCAAGAAAATGCACGGGGAGCAGCTCCACGGCCAAGTGGTGAACGACACGATCCGCGATTCGGTCGATCAACTGCTCAAGGATGAAGAGCTACGACCGGCGATGCAGCCTTCAATCGCGCTCAACGAAGACTATGAGGAAGGCAAAGATGCTGAACTCACAGTTGAGCTCGAAGTGCTGCCGGTTGTGGAAGCGCCCAGCACAGATGACCTTAAGCTGGAAAAAATGGTCGTCCCGGTAACTGACGAACAGATCACCGAAGCGCTTGAGGGCCTCGCTGGCCAGAACAAGAGTTACAAGGATGCGGCCAAGACCAAAAAGGCGGTCGACGGAAACCAGTTGATCATCGATTTCGTCGGCAAGATCGATGGAGAAGAGTTTGAAGGTGGCAAAGCCGAGGACGCACCTTTGGTTCTTGGTTCTGGCACATTCATTCCCGGCTTCGAAGAGCAGCTAACCGGCGTGAAGACGGGGGACGAGAAAACCATTACGGTCACTTTCCCAGCTGACTATCAGGCCGAGCATCTCGCCGGTAAGGATGCGCAGTTCGATATCACCGTAAAACAGGTGAAAGTCGAAACTGACACCAAGATTGACGACGAATTTGCCAAGCAACTCGGCCTTGATGATCTCGATAAACTGAAAGAGATCATGAAAGGTCAGCTTGAACAGCAGACTGCTGGCCTTACGCGCACACAAATGAAGCGCTCGCTGCTTGATCAGTTGGCTGCGGGACATGATTTTGAGGTGCCCGGGAACATGGTCGAAGCCGAATTCGAGCAAATCTGGGGCCAGTTGCAACAGGAAGCTGCCAAGGAAGAAGATCCTGATGCAGCGCTTAAAGAAATCGAAGACGACAAAGACGATTACCGCGCGATTGCGGAGCGCCGCGTGCGCCTCGGGCTTCTCCTGTCTGAAATTGGCCAGGCCAACGGTGTCGAAGTTTCAAGTCAGGAAATGCAGATGCTGATCCAGCAGGCCGCATCGCAATATCGCGAGGAAGATCGCGAGCGGTTCATGCAATATATCCAGCAGGAGCCGATGGCTGCTGCTCAGCTCCGCGCACCACTTTACGAAGACAAAGTCGTCGATTTCCTGTTCGATAAGGCTGACGTAACCGAGCGTGAAGTGACGCAGGAAGAGTTGCAGGCCGCTATCGAAGCTGACGACGAAGCCGAAGCGGAAAAGGCCAAGAAGCCGGCCGCCAAGAAGAAGGCACCAGCCAAGAAAACACCGGCGAAGAAGCCAGCCGCAAAGAAGGCGCCAGCCAAGAAAGCTGCAGATGCAGGCGAGAAGGCTCCCGCCAAGAAAACGGCTGCTAAGAAAGCTCCGGCCAAGAAGCCCGCCGTGAAGAAGGCGCCCGCTAAAAAGCCAGCCGCCAAGAAGGCCCCTGCCAAGAAGCCGGCGGCCAAGTAAGCGAAACATGCGGTCGTTCGCCCACAGGGCGGATGAGCCAAAACTGCGTATCAAAATCTGCGGACCGTGTTCTCTTCAGGAATGCGGTCCGTTTCGTTTTGATCTCTGAGATCGCTCACTCGGCATTTGTCAGCGTTTTGACCTTACTATTCCTTAACCACGACGCCTTAAAACGCTCCTGACAACGTAAGACATAGCACTTAGCCATGCGTGGCTGTTGCGAGGAAAAGACTGGGCAAATGGCAAACATGCGTGAAGCGATAGGCATCAGGCGGTTTGAGCGCTGGCTTCAGCAGGGCTCAATCCAGACCCAGACTGGACGTGTGTTCAATCTGTTTGCTTTGTTGGTGTTGGTGCTTGGTGCCATAGCGACCATCGGTGCCGTGCGGATAGAGCAGCGAACAGGTGTTCAAGCCGACCTCACCGACGTCGCTTTCCTAACAGCCAACATGACGCGGTCAGTAACCCTCGCAAAGAACCAGATGGGAGCTTACCATTCTCGTGGTCGCGATCCCGAACAGATCGCTGGAGCAGTGGCCAGCGCAAACAACGCAATTGAGTTGAACGGCCAATTGCGAGATGCGCTTTCCTCTCTCGACGAATCATATCTTCCCCAGGTCGAACAACTAAACACGGAGCTGCAGGGGTTCATTGCGATTCTGGAGGACGTTGAGGCGGCGCCGGATGCAATCGTTGATCAGGAGGCTTTTCTTGGTCCAAAGTACGATGCGATTGACCTCACGGTAGAGCACATTGTCAGCATCCGGGACGACGTGGCTCAGCGGGTCGAGGAGTATTCTGGCCAAGGGCAGTCCGAGATCCAGATCTTAATCGTGGCCCTGTTGGTCGGATTCGTCATCGCACTTGGGCTGGTGTTTATGGGGCGCCGATTGGTTTCCCGTCGTGTCGTTAGCCCGCTTGCGCAAATCAGCGAAGCTAGTGAGCGAATATCGCATGGGGAGACCGAGCTCGAGATTCCCGGCGGATCTCGCGAGGATGAGATTGGTACTCTTGCGAACGCTTTGAATGTGTTGCGTCAGGTGCAGGAAGATGCTGCGGAACAAGCCCGCCGCGAGCACGCCCGCGAAATGGAGCGCCAGCAGGACAGCGAGCGTGAGCGTGAAGAACAGCGGAGTAAGCACTCCGAACAGCTGAAGGCTTTGGCAGAAAAGTTTGAAAAGACTGTTGGAGATGTTGCCGCGGAAGTGGCTTCTGCGTCGGATCAAATGCACTCAGCCGCGACCGAGCTGGCTAGTCATGTCGACGCCTCTTCAACGACCGTTTCCGAAGCGAACGACAATCTCAAGCAGGCCTCCTCCGGCATAACCGGAGCCGCAGCCGCTACGGACGAGTTCGCTCTTTCAATCAATGAGGTCAGCCGACAAGCGACGTCCTCTTCGGAACGGGCTCGGATGGCAGCGGAAGCTGCAAGCAAGGCTGATGCGACGATTGCTGGCCTGACACAATCTGCAGACAAGATAAGCCAGATCGTCGAAGTGATCGCCAGCATTGCGCAGCGGACAAATTTGTTGGCGCTCAATGCTTCGATCGAGGCAGCGCGCGGGGGCGAGAGCGGACGTGGCTTCGCAGTCGTCGCCAGCGAGGTGAAAGAACTTGCGAGCCAGACCGGAAGGGCGACTGAAGAAGTTGAAGCGCTCATCCGGGAGATGCAGGCGGCGACTGGTGAAAGTGTTTCCGCACTTGGGACCATTTCCGAGCAGGTCCTTGAACTCGAATCGACTGCCGTTGCGATTGCCACTGCGGTCGATCAGCAAGCGGTCGCCGGACAGGATCTGGCACACAGCATCGACCTCGCGGCCCGCAACACGAAGTCTGTCAGTGTCACGATTGATGATGTCAGCAAGGTTTCAATGGCATCGGGAGCCACGGCTTCACAAGTGAAGCAGAACTCCGCCAATCTCACGGGCCAAGCCAACCGGCTGCGCGAACAGGTCAGCGAGTTTTTGCGTCAGGTTCGTGCGGCCTGATTTATCGGCTAGCGTGATGGCACCCAAGGTTTGAAAGTAGGAACGGGCAATTCTGCTGTTCTGGCCCGCTCATAGGCGGCGCCAGCCTTTAGAACAGCGTGGTCTTCCCACTTCGCCGCGAAGAAACTGATCCCAACGGGAAGCCCTTCGATATGTCCCATCGGAACCGTCAGATGCGGGTATCCGGCAATGGCTGCGGGTGATCCGAAGCCAATCGAGCCATTGAAGTTATCACCGTTTACAAGATCGCTGACCCATGCAGGGCCTCGGGTCGGCGCGACGAGGAACTGCACCTCGTTCTCGGCAAGCAGTCTGTCGAGTGTTTCTTTGCCAGCGATACGGACTGCATTTTCCTTCGCTTTCTCATATGCTTCGCGGTCAGTGGTCATTTCCGCGGTGAGGAATATTCCCTGATCGAACCATCGCATTTCCGCATCAGAATTTGCCTCATTGAATGCGATAAGGTCTGCCAGGCTGCGCGGAGTTTCTGTGCCTTCGATTGCGGGGATTGAGCGGAGATATTTCCCCATCTCTTCGCGCAATTCGAACAGTAGAATGGTGAAGCTGTCTTCCCAGATCGCCTCGTCGATTGCGAACTCGATATCCACCAGGACTGCGCCAGCCCTTTCGAGGTCTCCAAGTGCGATTTGAAATGCGTCCCGAACATCGTCGCGACTGCCGATCTGGTTGCGCATCACGCCAATACGCACTCCCTCCAGCGAAAAGCTGTCGAGGTTCTCGCTGTAATCGGCGATGCGTGAAACGCCAACAGTCGCCGGATCGGCCGGATCTTCTCCGGCAATGGCTGTCAGCAGCCTAGCGGCATCATGCACTGTTCTCGTCATAGGGCCGGCGGTGTCCTGTGTGCTCGAGATCGGTATCACATGGGTTCGGCTGACGATTCCAACACTTGGTTTGAACCCGACTATCCCATTGATTGACGCAGGGCAGGTGATCGAGCCATTTGTTTCCGTACCGATCGCGCCCCAGGCAAACCCTGCCGCTATCGCTGCGCCACTGCCCGATGAAGAGCCACACGTGTTGCGATCGGTGGCATATGGATTGCGCGTAAGACCACCAACAGCGCTCCATCCGCTGGTTGAATCGTTGGAGCGAATATTGGCCCATTCGGACAGGTTGGTCTTGCCCAACACTACGCCGCCAGCCTTGCGCAGATTTGCGATCAGCGGCGCATCGCGACCCGTGCGATTGTTCCTGAGCGCAAGGCTGCCCGCCGTCGTTGGAAGCTCCCGGGTTTCTATATTGTCCTTGACCAGCACGGTGCGCGCGTTGAGCGGCAGGCGGCCGCCTTGTTGAGCGCGCACCTGCGTTGTGATGTCTGGAGCCAACGCGATCACTGCATTGAGGCCATCCGTACCCGTGTCGAGCTCGGATATCCTAACGACTTGTCCAACAGCGTGCGCCTCGGGGAGGGTTGCGGCAGGTTCTACTCCCGGCGGCAGCTCTATGCGTGGGATTTTGATCTCGACCACTGGCAGATCGCGTTCGCTGTTTCGGTCCTGCGCCGAAAGCGGCGTCAACGTGAGAGCGATGGCGGCAGCGCCGAGTGACAATGCGGTCGTTGTTTTCATACCTTATCTGTTCGCCAATCGCGCAAGGCTTGGCAAGAGGGCGCTCGGATCAATTGGTGGCAGGTAACGGTTGGGAACGGAGCCGTTTCAAATTTGGACGCTGCTCGTGAGCGCGTTGCGCACGAAAGTCTCGCCCAGCAAGTGTCAGGCTGGGCATGTACGCTAGATAAGAGACGCGATCGCGATGACGAGCGAGCCGACAAAGACCGCTGCTGTGGCACGAAAGCACTATCACGATATCGATGGCGCACGCTCCGTCCTGATGTTCCTCTCGGTGGCGCTCCACGCGGGTACAGTCTACGCGCCAGCCCGACCATGGATCACCGGCAACGCCGATCGCGCCGGCTTTTTCGACTGGCTGATCTTCGGATTCCACCTGTTTGTGACCCCGACATTTTTCTTCGTCGGTGGGTTCTTTGCCGTGCTGCTGTTGAGCCGGCGAACTGCGGGAGATTTTCTTTGGAATCGCTTTTTGCGGACCGCAATCCCGCTGATCTCGATTGCGCTCTCTTTCAACATGCTGGAGCATTATCTGCGTTGGCTGGATGGAGGGGGCGAGGGCAGTGTTCTGGCATGGATGGCTAGCCCCGCATTTTCTGAAGTCTGGTCATCCGGCATTTGGCAACTGCATCTTTGGTTTCTCGTAAGCCTGATTCCGATGTTCATGCTCGCCGCCCTGATTCACACTGTGCTCCCGCAGGATTCGGGTCTCCGACGGATATCAGTCTCAACCTCTGATTTTGTGGCAAGCCGCCTGGCAGGAAGCGCCTGGTTTGCCTTTGGCCTGATCGCCTTTGCTGTGGCCAGCACGGCCAACTATGCTGCGGCGAGCCTCGTCCCGGGAGCCTATGACCTGCTCTTCCCGGGCTTCCAAAGTTGGTACAAGCTTACGGCGGAATTCCCGTTCTTTGTTATTGGCGTCATGGCGGCTCTCTCACCGCGTCTGCTATCGTCACTAACCGAATGGCGCTGGTGGATGCCCTATGCAGCGGCAGCGGCGCTGCTGTTCCAGCCCTATGCCTTTCCTGAACACGGGCCGGTCGAAGGCTGGGTGATGTTGTTCCTCAATCAGGTGGCAATCTGGACACTCGTTTTGTTCATCCTGCAGTTCTTCCATCGTTATTTCAGCGAAGGCGGTCCGCGCACTGCATGGCTCGCAGATTGCGCGCTTTC
>JBCAXQ010000118.1:0-8597 GCA_038534015.1 Pseudomonadota bacterium
GACGGACTTCGGGCACCGCACCATCGAGCACGGCACGAACATACACAGTCTCGCGCAGGCTGCCGGGCTGCAACGCAGACAATGCAAGAGGGCGACGCGACATGGTCTGCAAAGCCGCCGTCAATTTGACCAGGGGTTGCTGGCGTTCGGCCAAGCGGGCGGCCAGTGTGTTGCGTTGATCCTGTGCCAGCGAATAGCGCGCCTGAGCTGCGCGGATATCCGCCTCC
This sequence comes from Pseudomonadota bacterium, assembly GCA_038534015.1. Classification (GTDB taxonomy): domain Bacteria; phylum Pseudomonadota; class Alphaproteobacteria; order Sphingomonadales; family Sphingomonadaceae; genus Erythrobacter. Next base: position 228 of record JBCAXQ010000118.1, read on the forward strand.
GCCTGCTGAATCTGGGCGGCGAGTGCGGCCGCTTCACGAGCAGTCTTGTCGGCTTCCTGTGTGGCCTGTTCGGCGTCTTGCGCCAGTTGTTCGGCTCGGGCCTGTGCATCGGCAGATTCCTTCTCCGCTCGCTCAAGCTGCGCTTGAGCCGTGGCAGGGTCCAGAACCGCTACATCGCGCTGGACCGATACGCCTTGCGCATAGGCCAGCGCTCCAAGCACGCATGAAGCGCCCAACACCAAGCCCAAGACGATGCGCGAATGCATAGGTCTATCCTGCCCGATGATAGGGGTGCTCGGCAAGGATGGTCGTGGCGCGGTAAAGCTGTTCCATCAACATCGCCCGGGCAAGAAGATGCGGCCATGTCGCTGAGCCAAATGCAAGCAGGAGATCGGCTTCACTGCGATCCCGATCCGAATGGCCATCCGCAGCACCAAGAACGAAGCGGGTTTCGCGCATGCCATCATCGCGCCAGCGCTCCAGCTGAGTGGCAAGATTTTCTGACGACACCGCTTTGCCACGCTCATCCAGCAGCACTGTCTTGAACGGTGTTTGAGGATCCGGAATCTTGCCGCCAGTTTCGGGCAACTCGGTAAGTTTTACCGGCCAGGTCAGACGCTTGGCATAGCGGTCGACCAGCTCACCTTCGGGCGAACGGGCTATCTTTCCACGTGCGATGATATGGAGGAGCAAGCTCTAGACCTGTGATTGGCACCAAACGGGGCGCAAAGCGGCCCGCAAGCGCGACCGCGCGCGCATAGCGCCGCGGGCTTGCCCGCAAGGCGCGAGGAAATTGCGCACCCTGATGGGTGCGCAAAAAATCAAGACGCGGCGGCTTCCCCACCCTCGAACGCCCACATCCGTTCAAGGTTGTAGAAACTGCGCACTTCGGGACGGAACAGGTGGACCACCACGTCACCCGCATCGATCAGCACCCAGTCTGCAGCTGGCAGGCCTTCGATCTTGGCCGTGCCGAAACCGGCCTGCTTGACCTTCTCAGCCAGCTTTTGCGCCATCGAAGCGACCTGCCGCGTGGACCGACCCGATGCGATCACCATGTGATCGGCAATCGAGCTTTTGCCTTCAAGCGGGATCGAGACGATTTCCTGCGCCTGATCATCGTCTAGCTGCTCGAGCACAAGCTCGTGCAGGGCTGAGGCCGACAAGTCAGCTCCAGCCATGGCTTGCGCTGCGTTGCGTGCAGCCTCGTTTTGAACGCCGGCAGGGGCCAGCGCGGTATGCGCCTGTGTCATAGGCAAGCATGGGTCTCCAGATTGCGGGGCAGTCAGAAAGGGGCGAAGAAACGCAGCTGCGCCTCATGCATCCTCCTCTGATTGGATCCGGCGAAACGTAAGCCGGTCGCGCGAGGGAGCACCAGAATATCGCGAAGCCCAGTCTGCGTCGGCGCGGCGGATAGCCGTGGCCGAACGTGGATCAGGATCGAAACGCAATAACACCAGTGCCGGTGCGCTCCATTGCCCCCGTTCTCGAATACTGGCGACAGACACCTGATAGCGCCTGAGCCAGGCCATGGCGGGGCTCGTCATGGCTTTTGCGTTATAGCCGGGTCGCGCGATCACCGCAATCGGCATTGTCCTCGCTATGTCGCGCCAACGCTTCCACAGGTGGAATTCGGCAAGATTGTCGGAGCCCATCAACCATATGAACTCCCGCTTGGGATAACGTCTTTGCAGGGCTTTCAGGGTGTGAAGTGTAAACCGAGTTCCCAACTGCTGCTCGATAGCTGTGGGAACAATTGGCGCCCGTCTTGCCTGCTTCTCGGCGGATTTCAGCCGGACATTAAGCGGTGCCATACCCTTCTTTGGTTTCAAGGGGTTGCCTGGAGAAACCAGCCACCATGCTTGATCCAGCCCAAGAGCCTCAAGGGTGAAGCGGGTGATCCGACGATGGCCGCCATGGGCGGGATTGAAGCTCCCTCCAAGAAGTCCGGTGCGCAGCTGCTTTGCTCCGTTCAGGGCCGAGCCTGGCCGCTGCCACGCACCAGCCATTTGTAGGTCGTGAGCCCTTCAAGCGCCACTGGCCCACGCGCATGGAGTCGACCTGTGGCGATCCCGATCTCGGCACCCAATCCGAATTCGCCACCATCGGCAAACTGGGTCGATGCATTGTGCATCACAATTGCGCTGTCGACCCCTGCCAAGAAACGCTCTGCGGCCTGCTCGTCAGATGTGACAATCGCATCGGTGTGATTCGAAGAATGCCGATCAATATGGGCCATAGCGGCTTCGATATCGTCGACCATTGCGACAGAAAGAATGGTGTCGAGATATTCGGTGTCCCAGTCATTCGCGCTGGCGGGGAGCACGCGTGTATCCATGGCCTGAACCCGCACGTCGCCGCGCACTTCGCACCCCGCATCGATCACTGCACCGATCAATTCGTGCGCAGGCTTGTACCCGGCATCGATAAGCAGAGTCTCCATCGCTCCGCAAATGCCGGTCCTGCGCAATTTGGCGTTGATCGCGATCTCTCGCGCCATATCGGGATCAGCTTTGGCGTGAATGTAAGTGTGGCAGATACCGTCGAGGTGGGCCAGGACTGGCACCCGCGCATCATTCTGAATGCGCTCGACTAGGCTTCTCCCGCCACGAGGAATTATCATGTCGATCAGGCCCGCAGCCGTCAGCATGGACCCAACCATGGCGCGATCCTGGCTTGGCACCAATTGCACGGATTCGAACGGAGCCTTGCCCTTGACCAGGCCGGATATCATTGCCGTTAGAATGGCGTTGTTCGATCGCACCGCCTCGCTTCCGCCGCGCAGCACAACCGCATTGCCGGATCGGATGCAAAGCGCCGCCGCATCGGCAGTCACGTTTGGCCGGCTTTCATAAATGATCCCGATCACGCCGATGGGAACGCGAACTCGCGACAGTTTCAGGCCGTTAGGTGGCTCGGTCTCGTCAATAATCTCGCCAACAGGATCAGGAAGATCGGCAATCGCTTCAACCGCAGCAGCTATGCTTTCAAGCCGCTCTTCATTGAGCAGAAGGCGATCCACCATCGCCTTCGAAAGTCCAGCGGCTTTGCCAGTTTCGACATCCTCTGCATTGGCCAAGAGAATGCTCTCGCTGCATTCGCGCAGACTGACTGCCGCCAATCGCAGGGCATCGGCGCGCTGGGCGCTTGTCATAGTGGCAAGCTCTCGCTGCGCCGCCCTTGCATGCCGCGCCAGCGTGGAAACCACATGGTCGGGATCTTGGGACAATTGAGCGGTATTCTTTGACATGACGTTGCCAATAGCAGCGGCTTGGCGCGCTGTCAGTCCCGCGAATCTGGCGCTGATACTTCAGTGCGCGGTGAGGCAATTGCTGTCGTTTTCCTACAAATGTCAGCCGTATTGCTGCCAAATGAACGCTTCACCGCGATTCCCGTTCGATTCGCCCCTTCCGTTAACAAGTCGATTCGACCTGTTAACGACCAGTTGGTAGCGCGGCGCCGGTTCGCATCGGGGCATAACAACGAAAAGAGGGCGCCTTGCAAGACAGCAATCCCACTCAGAAATGGGCAGATCGCCTGAATGAGTGGTTTCCGGATCGTGAGTTCTTTATGCGCTCGCAAGGACAGGTCCGCTTCATAAAAATTTCTTCCACATTCCAGAAGGCGCTGGCCGCTGGAGCTGTGGTCCTGCTTGCAATCTGGGCGATATCGCTCGCCACAATGGCATGGTCGAAGTATCAGGCCGAGGCTGATCGCCTTTCCCTGCTCGAACGCCAGGCCGAGGTGCAGACCGCGTCGGACCGAGTCACAGCCTATCGGGATGATCTGGAAGCTGTTGGCGAAGATCTTGACCGTCGAATGGGCTTCCTCGAACAGATGGTCGATGCGATCCCTGATGACGTTAAGGGGGATGAGACAGTTTCGGATTCGTCCACAGAGGCGGCGGAGACGGTTGAAAAAGTCAGCGCCTCTTTGCCCGAAGCGGCGACTTTGGTGCAGGTTGAAGCGCGCCAGCTGGCTTATGTGGAGCGCCTGACGCGTTTTGCCGATCAGCGTGCTCGCCGGGCCGAGCTGGCGCTGCGCGAACTGGGGCTCGACCCGAGCCGTATGCTGGTGACCGCGGAACGCGGCGCCAAAGGTGGTCCGCTGGAGCTGCTCGCTACCTCAAGCGATGGCAGTATCGATCCGCGGTTTGAAAGGCTGGGTCTTAGCCTCGCCCGGATGGACGCTCTTGAGCGCAGCCTGAAGGGTATTCCCCATGTCACACCGACCGATTTGAGCCAGACAAAAGTCTCTTCAGGTTTCGGCTATCGCCGCGATCCCTTCACGGGAGGCGGTGCGATGCACAAAGGTCTCGATTTCAAAGGGCCGTATGGATCCGATATCTTTGCTGCCTCGACGGGTACTGTTGCATTCTCTGGCTGGAAATCGGGCTATGGCAAAACGGTAGAGATATCGCACGGCAATGGTATCATGACACGCTATGCCCACTTGTCGCGCAACACAGCCAAGGTGGGCGAGCCGGTCGAAGCGGGCGATGTGATTGGCGCACTTGGCAGCACGGGTCGTTCCACCGGCCCGCATCTGCACTTTGAAGTGCGCATCAACGATCGCGCTGTAAACCCACGCAAATTTCTGGAGGCCGCCCCCAATGTTCTCAAAGAAGCCCGCCGAACCAATCCGTCCAGCCCCGCCACAAGGTAAGTCCATGCCGTCTAACAATTCGACTTTTTCCGTTATCGGTTCTGACGTCGCCATCAAGGGCGACGTGACCGCATCCGCTGATTTGCATGTCGACGGAACGATTGAGGGCGATCTCAAATGCGCTTCGCTGGTTCAGGGCGAAACCAGTCTGGTCACAGGTGGAATTACCGCCGAAACGGCTCGCCTGGCGGGCAAGCTTTCAGGGTCGATCACAGCGCGCGAACTGGTGATCCTGAAAACAGCACAAATCGAAGGTGATGTGCATTATGATGCACTGACCATCGAACAAGGCGCCCAGGTCGATGGCCGGTTCGCGCCCAATTCGCAGCGCAAGACTCCGGCAAAGCCGACCTCTGCGCAGCCGAAGGCCCCGACTGAAGGCAAATCGCCTGACGACGAGCCGCAATTGTCGATCGCCAATTGATGGTAGGCGGGGTCTGACCCGCTCCAAATGAGTTTCAGCACGTTAGGCGCACGTTTGTTCTGGCGTGTACTGCAAAAGTCTTTGGCGCGGTCTCTTTTGAGTTGGCTTCAGAGCACTTCGGCGCGCAGGGCCTTCCGATCAAGCTTGCCAATGATCGTCTTCGGCAGCTCATCGCGGATCACAATCTCATCGACGCGTTCATGCTTGCCAACCCGGTCGTTGAGCCATGATTTCAATTCATCTGCGGAAGCTTGGACACCGGGGTCGAGCGTGATGTATGCCCTTGGAACTTCACCGCGATAATCATCGGGCACTCCGATCACGAGCGCCTCTTTGACCGCCTCGTGTTCCAGGATCACATCCTCAACGACGCTCGGGAATACTTTGAAGCCGCCCACGGCGATCATGTCCTTGATGCGATCCACGATGGACAGGAAACCATCTTCGTCCAGAATCGCGACATCGCCTGTGCGCAGCCATTTCTTGCCATCATGTTCGGCAAAGGCATCCGCTGCCGCCTCGGGCCGGTTCCAGTAGCCGCGCATCATCTGTGGACCATGTATCGTCAGTTCGCCTGGCTCGCCTTGCGGTGCGATCTTCGTCGGATCTTCCTTGTCGACCAGCAGCACTTCCGTGCCCGCGACAACCTGACCAATGGTTCCGCGCTTGCGCACGCCTTCGTAGGGATTGGCTGAGACCACACCTGCGCTTTCGGTCAGGCCATAGCCCTCGACAAGTCGCACACCGGTGACCTGTTCAAACTTCTCATGCACCGGGCCAGGCATCGGTGCTCCACCAGAGATGCAAACCTTGAGTGAGGACAGATCGGTATTGGCCAGTTTTGGGTGGTCGAGCAGCGCCTGGAACATTGTCGGGACGCCGGGAAAACCGGTGGTGCGATATTTCTGAATTGTATCAAGCACTTGTCCAGCATCGAAGCGCGGAACCATCGCAATCGACCCGCCACTTGCTACAGCATGATTGAGCAGCGCGGTGTTTGCAAAGACGTGGAAGAACGGCAATGCGCCCATAAACACTTCATCACGCGGATTGTCGAACGGGTTGATGGCGGCAATCTGTTGCGCGTTGATCGCCAGTTGGCTGTGGCCCAGCATTGCCCCTTTGGGTCGTCCGGTTGTGCCGCCAGTGTATTGCAGCAAAGCAATGTCTTCCGCCGCGTCGATTGCGACAGCGGCAGGCTTGCCGTTCGAGAGTGTCTCAGACCAGCGGCGGATGCCGTCCGACCAGGCTACCTTGGCGATCTGGCTACGCTTGAAAAGTCGAAACGCAAGGCTTTTGATTGGTGGCAGCATATCGGCAAGCGCCCCCACCACCAGCGTTTCCAGCGAGGATACTTCGAGCACCTCCGCAGCGGTCGTATACAGCTCGGGCACATCGAGCGTCACCAGAACACGGGTGCCCGAATCCTCGACCTGCCAGGCGAGTTCTTCGACTGTGTAAAGCGGGGAGAAGTTCACGACAATCGCGCCCGCCATCATCGCGCCATAATATGCCGATGCATAGATTGGCACGTTGGGGAGAAACAGGCCAACCCGATCGCCTTTCTCGATACCCATTGCCTGCAGTCCCGCGGCAAAGCTCTGCGCCTCTTCATAGAGCTCGCCGTAGCTGTAGGTCCTGCCGAGAAAATGCAGGAACGGGGCGCTCGGATCATGCCGGGTCGTCCGCTCGAACATTTCGGGCAGCGACATCAGCTCAAACTCGCTGTTCCATGGGGTCGGGTGATGATAGGGGGCGCTACTGACACTCATGTCAATAGAATGGCCGAACGGTGGGCCAGGCACAAGCATTTCCGGCGGTAAGAACCCTCAATTCCGGCGATTTTTGGGATGGTGTACGGTATGGGCACCGTTCCTTTCATGAACAGCGCCAAGCCCATGCCACCTAAGTGTCGGCTCCGGGTGCAGCAGGTGGCATTTCACCGCCTTCCAAAGTGCCAGCCTTCTCTTCGGCGCGCTTGTTTGCAAGCCACGCTTCCGCCTCGGCTTCCTGTGCAGCTTCGGCAGCGGCTTTCTCATTGGCATCACGCTCAGCACGCAGCTCTTCGATCAGCTTGTCCTTGTCGCTGCGATCATCGCCTTCGACAGGGGTGGCCTCTTCGGTGATGCCAGCACGCTTGGCGGCTTTTGCAACAACAGCATCAAGCTCACGCTGCGAACACAGGCCCAGGGTTACCGGATCCTTTGGCTGAATGTTCTGGATGTTCCAGTGGCTGCGCTCACGGATCGCGGTGATCGTGTTGCGCGTGGTTCCGATCAGTTTGGAAATCTGCGCGTCTGAAATCTCGGGGTGGTTGCGAAGGATCCAGGCGATGCCATCAGGTTTATCCTGACGCTTCGATACAGGCGTGTAGCGCGGTCCCTTGGTGCGAGTGACTTCGACCGGTGCCTTTTGCATCACCAACGAATAGGTCGGATCGGCTTGGCCCTTGTCGATCTCTTCCTGAGTCAGCTCGCCGGAATGCAGAGGGTCTCTACCGGTGTATTTGCTGCCCGCAAGATCATCAGCCATCGCCTGAACTTCGAGAATGTGCAGTCCGCAGAATTCTGCGATCTGCTCAAATGACAGGCCGGTGTGATCGACCAGCCAGGTGGCGGTCGCATGCGGCATCAGCGGTGTGGGTTGGGCCTGGTTCGCGGCCATGGGAAAACTCCGTCAAAAATATAAAGGGCCGCCCCTTGCGGAGCGGCCATTGCGTCGACGTAGATAGGCCAAGCTTTGCCAAACGGCAAGCACCTGATCACATAGCCTGGCTGTCCGGTCCGCAATCAGGACAAAGAAGCTTGCAGGGAAGCGCAGTCCTGTTCTTCCAACGCGGCCAGCCCAGTGAGGAATTGGCGCGTTGCCGCTTCCCAGGAATAGGTTGCACCGAAAGCTGCACACTCGGCCCGGTCACAATAGAGGGCGGCATCGATCGCGCGGTTCAGCTGTTCGGACATAGCCCCGACACGGTCATTGAGGATATCAACTGGGCCAGCGACGGGAAAAGCCGCAACCGGGGTGCCGCAAGCCAAGGCTTCGATCATGACCAGCCCGAAGGTATCAGTCCGGCTCGGAAAGACAAACACATCGGCACCGGCGTAAAAAGCGGCCAGTTCACGCCCGATCCTCTTGCCCATGAAATGCGCATCGGGGAATCGCTTTTCCAGCTCTGCACGAGCGGGACCATCGCCAACCACAACCTTGCTCCCGTGGTAGTCACACGAAAGGAAGGCTTCGATGTTCTTCTCGACAGCGACCCTGCCGACATAAAGCATAAT
>JBCAXQ010000119.1:0-8592 GCA_038534015.1 Pseudomonadota bacterium
GGACACAAGACCGCGTCAAAGAGGTGGTCGAAGCGCTCGAGACGTTTGGTGCCGGTCAGCCACTTTCTAAGAGCTCTGCGCTCCAGCAACTTGTTACCGATCACGACGCAGCCAGCGAGTTTGCGCATGGTTGGATCCGGTCAATGGTGGCGGCTGCAAAGCAAGCTCCGCTCGGTGAGGTCCCCTTCCGACATTCGTGCTCGGCCGGGTTCTCTCGAGTCCAATTGATGCAGGCTGGGCCTGCTACCCTTTCGCTGCTCGCATACGAGGAACTGCCATCAGTCAAAGAGCCACGAACTGCATCGTTCAGTGATCGCGAGACCTATGAGATAGTGATCAGCGGGTCCGCCACGGGGTACCAATACTCAGTGCGGAACCCTGACACAGCTAATGCTGAAATTGTCATTGCTCCGACCAAGTCCTGCGCGGGCACAAAAGTCAGGCTCCGCCCAAAGCATGACGCTCGCCAGTTCGTGCATGTGTCCGGAATGCTCTCGGTGTTGCAACTTTCCCGAACACTTGGAGAAGGAGCTGCCGACACAATCGTGTATTCTCTGACCGACGCCAGCATTGCCCATCGTTCCAGCGGTGATAAACGCGCCAGCCAGAATGTGATGGCTCTGGCGGTTTTGGGTGCGATGGAGCACTCGCCCGCGATCTCGACAATGACCGAACTGGCGGTTTCACCCGGCAATCTCGAAGTCCGTTGGGAAGCGATAAGGCAGTTGCTTGCAATCAAACCAGTGGAAGGCATCAGAGTGCTTACCGCCATCGCAACGTGGCCTTCTGACCCGCTTTCAAACAACGCGGCGCGGCTGCGTGGTCAGCTTTTGACAGCTCATCCGGTGCTCGCCGATATCGAGGAGGCTGCCTGATGCCGCAAAGCATTGATCTTGAATCTAAAGAAACGTGCGAGCTAGAGGAGTGCATCGACGGGATTGCGGAAAACGGATTCGATCCGAACTGTGCCGAAAGCCTCTGCAATGCGGCCATGTGGCTGCGCAAACTCACCAACAATCGCGTGTTTCTGGCCGACCTGCTGATCAATCGGCTCAAGCGTCAGGGCCGAAATTCCGCCCTAGAAAGCGGCTATGGCCCGCAGGCTATTATGCTCAGTCCACTCCACAACGAAGTGTTCCTTCGGGCGAATATCTGGCCGTCAGAACGCGACCTTTGCTTCCAGACCAGCGGAGCCAGGAATTTCGTCTATGGCGTGCCGCACGATCACAACTTTTCATTCCTGACATCGGGGTATCTGGGGCCGGGATATCGCAGCGACTATTATGAATATGACTATGGGGCAGTTGCGGGTTTTCCCGGCGAAGATGCGGGCTTGCGCTTTATCGAGCGCAGCGCCCTCGATCAGGGCAAGATCATGCTTTATCGCGCCCACCGCGACATTCACAGTCAGATCCCGCCAGAAAGCCTCTCTGTGTCGCTTAACATCATGCATGTTGATCCTGCTCAGGCCTGGTTCGACCAATACGGTTTCGATCTTGAGAATGGGGAGGTGGAAAGAGTGCTTAGCCCTAATTCAACCGAAGCGTTTCTTCGTGTCGCAGTGGCAAGTGGTGCAGAAGAGGCGCTAGACTTTGCCGATTGGGTAGGGAGAGGGCATCCCAGTGACCGGCTCAGGCTTGCGAGTTTCGAGGCGAGATCTGCGCAATGTACCTGCCCGTCCGAACAGAGCGATCTCTGGCGACAGGCGGAAATGAGCGGAAGCCGGATGCTCCAAGCAATAGCCCGTGATCGCCGAGCCACGCTCGAGTCCGTTAAAGAACACCTCCGGCCAAGCGATCAATTGCACCCTGCAAAATAACCGCGGCTGCATGGCTGTCTATCGCTCGAGACCGTTTTGCGCGACTTATGTCTTGGTCAATCAGGGCGGCCTCTGCGCTTTGCGTAGACCATCTTTCGTCCCACAGCAGCAGCGGCAAGCCGAGCGCTTCGACAAGATTTCTCCCATAAGCGCGGCTGGCCTGAGCCCTAGGCCCTTCGCTTCCATCCATGTTGCGGGGTAGGCCCAACACAATGGCTGCGATATTGCGATCTTTGATCAATTTCTTGAACGTTTCGCGATCATGCCCGAACTTTCCCCGGGTGATCGTGGTACCATTGGTGGCAAAGCGCCATCCCGCATCGCACGTTGCGGTGCCGATGGTTTTGGTGCCGAGATCCAATCCCAGCAATGCTCCTCCATCCGGAAGCGCTTCTGAAAACTCAGATGCCGTTTCGTAGATCAGCGCGCTGCTGCCCATGCCTCAACCCGACGGACAACATCGGCCTGTGTGTTCGCCCAGAACAAAGGGATATCATAGACGTGGTAATTGTTGCCTGGCAGAACATAGTTGCCCATTTCGGGCGGATCACCGATCAACAGGATTCCGCGATCATCGCATCGTGCTGGCACAGCACGGGGGACCAGCTTTCCGTCGCTAAGGTCTTTTTCCGGCACCAAAGTACCAAGGTTTCGGTCTGCTTCTGCAGAGCCTCCAAACGTGCCAGTCAAGGGATTGGTGCACAAGATCTGGCTTTCGCCTCGTCGCGTTCCGTCAAATCCAGTGGAATTGGCATATGCCTCAATGACATCAGACGTATCGGCTGGTTCGGCAAAACTTGACCATGAGAGCAGACAACCAGTTTGAGATGGTGTTGCGCAGGCATCCATACCCATGGCTGGCAAATCATGGTCAATCGAGATCGGCCATCCGATCGAGTAAGCTGCAACAATGCGCTGCTGCAAAGCGGAGTCCGCCATTTCCTGACGCAGAAGCTCGATCAGGTGCAAGGCGCCCTGACTGTGGCCCGCAAGAACTATCGGCGTATCTTCATTGATCGAGCTTACAAAGAAGCGGAAGGCTTCGCGCACGTCACGATAAGCCGCATCAATGGCTTGCTGTCCTTCCGCTTCGTCGGTGAGAAAGGCCCCCATTGTTGCCTGTCGATAGCGCGGAGCCCAAATCTCGGATGCGGAATTGAACGGGCTGGCCATACCGCGGACATAGAGGCGTGCGACGCGCTCAGCTTCCTCGTCTCCTTGCGGAGCATTCCAATTGTCCCGGCTTAGGTAGCTGGTCGGATGAATGAAGAAGACGGCATAGTCCGGCGCGTCAGGCAGTGCTGCCGGTTGGTATGCATTTACGTCCGGTGACGAAGTTGCCTCAACACCATCGCTGTTCTCTGGGTCCGCATAGGCAGGCTGCCATCGAGCTGGATCACTTACACCAATTCCTGGCCGGGAATACCACAAGTCCGGGTCCTGATAAGCGTTCATGTCGATCGGATCCTGTTCGACAAACTCGGTCGAGGGAACCAGCGCGATCTCGGTCAATTCCCGCGACCAAACTCGCAGCGCGATCATGGCCACGAGGATCACGACAATGATGATCGCTATGAGATAGAGAAATTTCTTAGCCATGATGGGTTTCTGCCCGTGTTATTCGGCGGATGTCGATCGTTCGGCAACGGGTGGGCGCAAAGTGCTCCAGGCGCGATCACCGCGGAGCGAACTCCACCAACTCAGCGGGTTCCAAGTCGTCGATCCGTCCAGCGAGAATGTAATGAATTCTGCTCGCCCTCCAATGTTCTCCAGCGGCACGGCTCCGCCAAGGCCGGGACCTGTCAGGCCGGCGGGCGCGCGGCTATCTGCGGAATGATCGCGATTGTCTCCCATAACAAAGACATGGCCTTCCGGTATCACGGTGGCGGGATAGTTGTCAGCGGGCTGGTTCTGATGGTCAATGATCAAGTAAGTCGCGCCGTTGGGCAGCGTTTCGCGGTATGTGTCCGGCTCATAATACTGCTCACCGTTGGCTTCGCGCCTCAGGAAGCTGCTGAATGATCGCAGGCATTGGTACTGGGCTCCGCCTTCCTCAGTGCACATGAGCTGCGGCTCGTACGGAATGCGCACAGCGGGTACGACTTCGCGTTCTACCAGATCTCCATTCAGGACCACATAGCCGTCGCGAACCTCAACCGTGTCGCCGGGCAATGCGATGACGCGCTTGATGTAATCCTGGTCGCGTTCGGGATGCACTGGAATAACGATGTCTCCGTATTCCGGGGTAGATCCAAAGATGCGCCATTCACCTCGCGGCAGAACATGAAAGCTGGCTGAAGCCCATGACCACCCGTAAGGATATTTGCTGACTACGAGCCGATCACCGACATAAAGCGAAGGCATCATGGAAGTGGATGGGATGTAAAACGGCTTCGCCACGAGCGAATGAAAGGCCAGCACTGCCAGCAACATCAAAGCCAATCCGCGGATTTCCGCAAACCAGTTGATCTTGGTGTCATCGCTCTTCGCGCTGCTCGAAACGTTCTGATCGCTATCAGTCATAGATTGGGTATCGGTAATGCCGGTCATTTGGCCATCCGTTGTGGGAGCGCTTCGATTATCACGAATGCCTGCGCCCATGGATGATCGTCGGTTAGGGTCAGATGAACGTGGGCCTCATGGCCTTCCGGGACCATTTCTTCAAGCCGCTTTGCAGCGCCACCTGTCAATGCCAGCGTCGGTGCACCCGAAGGTGCATTGATCACACCGATGTCTTTCATGAACACGCCGCGGCGAAATCCGGTGCCGACGGCTTTGCTAAACGCTTCCTTCGCGGCGAAGCGTTTTGCATAGGTACCGGCGATGGTGAAGGGACGCTTGCGAGCTTTTGTGCGCTCTGTCTCAGTAAAAACACGTTTCTCGAAACGCTCGCCGAAACGCTCCAACGAATTAGCAATCCGTTCGATATTGCAAAGGTCGGATCCGGTACCGATAATCATCAAAGAGCCCTGAGGAAGACAGCGCCAAGCAGGCCGAGTGCCACAACATTCAGCATTACCTGCGCCTTAAACAGCGGATGGGCAAAATCGCCATTTGCGCGCTTGGTCGAACCGACATATCCGAAGATCTGCAGCGCGACCCAGCCAATCGCAAAAGGCACCATGATTTGGTTTGAGAGCGAAAACCCAAGGAAACCAATCGCGATCAGAAACAGCGCTGCCGCGCCGAACGCCCACCGTTTCTGATCTGATGTTAGTTCTGGTGGTATCTGTGACGAAGTCACCGTGCGTCGTCCATAAGGTTGCGCATCTTCCTGACGGCATTTTCGAGACCAACAAACACCGCCTCGCCAATCAGATAATGCCCGATATTGAGTTCGGCGATTTGCGGGATCGCTGCAATCGGCTGGACGTTTTCAAACGTCAGTCCGTGGCCGGCATGCGGCTCGATACCGTTCTTGGCGGCGAGCGCCGCAATATCGGTTATGCGGCGCAATTCGCGCTCGGTGCGCTCGCTATTGCCATCAAGGATCGCGTGGGCATATTCGCCGGTGTGGAACTCAACCACTGGTGTGCCCAGGTGCAAAGCAGCGTCCAATTGACGTTCATCAGCTTCGATAAACAGCGAAACCCGGATATCGGCTCGCTTCAGCTCGTCCACGATTGGGACCAGCGAGTTGTGGAGCCCGGCCGCGTCCAGACCACCTTCGGTTGTCCGTTCTTCGCGCTTTTCCGGGACGATACAAGCGGCATGGGGTTTATGTCGTAGAGCAATCTCCAGCATCTCCTCCGTCGCTGCCATTTCCAGGTTCAGCGGCAGATTGGTGGCAGCCTGGATGCGGACGAGGTCTTCATCTCGGATATGCCTGCGGTCTTCGCGCAGATGCGCCGTGATTCCGTCGCCGCCGACGCTTGCAACGATTTCCGCTGCCCGTACCGGATCGGGGTGATCGCCGCCTCGAGCATTCCGGATCGTGGCAACATGATCAATGTTGACGCCAAGACGTAGGGGAGTTGTCATCCGCTTTGCCTATTCCTTGCGGCTGCCAGGCTTGGTCACCGGGACGGCGGCCAATTCCTCCGGCACTTCCTCATCCGCATATGTGGGGAAATTCAGCGCAATCAACGGGTAGAATGGCACACCCAGGTCCACCGAACCGCCTGAACGATCGACCAGCGAGCATTCGGCAATTACCTCTCCGCCTTCTCGAGCCACTGCGTCGATCGCCTCGCGACTGGAAAGGCCGGTCGTAACGACATCTTCCACCATCAACACTTTTGCGCCAGCTTCCAACGCGAATCCGCGGCGAAAATGGAATTCTCCTTCTGGCCGCTCAAGGAAGAGTGCGTCCTTTTCCATGCACCGGGCAACTTCGTGGCCGATGATGATTCCACCCATTGCCGGCGAGACCACCGTATCAACCTCCGCGCGCACTTCACGAGGGATGTTCGCGCACACCGCCCGAGCAAGTCTGGCCGCGCGATCGGGGTTCATCAACACTCTTGCACACTGAAGATAGTGAGCGCTGTGGCGGCCGGAAGAAAGCTTGAAATGTCCCTCCAACAGGGCATCGCAGCTACGGAATTCGGCCAGAACTTCTTCGTCAGTCATTACGCAAAATCACTATCCTGTTGGTAAACTTGCGCCTTGATCATGGCGCATTGCATATTTTTCTCCCTAGAAGCGCTTGAGGCGCTCGGCAAGCGCAGCTAAGGGGGCGAGGAAGCTGACAGAAATGTCGGCTTCTGAGGCTGCCCGAAGGTCCTGAAAGGGATACACAACGGGTGGCATGGGATCAGCAGCGGATATTTTTGGAACCATGGAATTGGGTCATATGATCGACCGTGCAAAGAATGGACTGGCGGCACTTCTTACTGCCCTGGTATTGGCACTCACTCCTGCGGCGGTAAGCGCTCAGGAAGTTGAAACCGAAGTGGCCGGTGGAGAAGCAGCTGCGCCCACTGAGGCGGCTGCGGATGCGAGTGGCGGCTATGCGCCAATGGCACCCGAAGCGGGCAAGGGTATGCCCACATCATACCAGGATGATCCGCTTGCCAGCATGACCTTCCAGGATCAGTATTCGGCAGACGGCAAATTCGCGCTGTGGATGCATGACTGGATACTGCTTCCAATCATCACGTTGATCAGCCTGTTTGTCCTTGGCCTGCTTCTCTATGTGATTGCAAGGTACCGCAAAGGTGCGAACCCGGTGCCTTCGAAGACGACCCACAACACGCTAATCGAAGTGGTCTGGACGATTGTTCCGGTAATCATCCTCGTGATCATCGCTGTGCCGTCTATCTCATTGCTGGCGCGTCAGTATGAGACGCCGCCCGAGGATGCGATTACGGTAAAGGCAATCGGCTACCAATGGTATTGGGGTTATGAGTATCCCGACCATGGCGGGTTCGAGGTGGTCTCGAATATGCTGACGGAAGCTGATGCGTTGGCAAATGGCGAGCCATATCAACTTGCTGTGGACAAGCGCATGGTTGTTCCAGCCGGTGTTCCACTCCGCATCCAGACAACCGCCGCTGACGTTATTCACGCATTTGCTGTGCCGTCGCTCTGGTTCAAGATGGATGCTGTGCCGGGCCGGTTGAATGAGAAGCTGCTCACGATCGAAGAGCCGGGCGTCTATTACGGCCAGTGCTCTGAGTTGTGCGGCGCGCGCCATGGCTTCATGCCAATCGCTGTCGAAGCGCTTCCGATGGAAGAATTTGAGGCCTGGATTCAGGAGCAACCCGGTGGATCGCTTCCGGGTGCTGACGTCGCAGAAGCTTCTGCGGAGATTGAAGGCGGAGCGGAATCAGTTGAAGTGCCAGCTGCAGTCGAAGTCGACGCACCTGTCACCGCCGAATAAGCATAGATTTGAACGTTTGAACCGAACCTAAGAGTATCTGAACGATGGCAACGACCGCAGAAGGTTTCGATAACCCAACCGCAGGGCATCAGCATGATCACGCGCATGACGCAGATCACAAGCCAAGCTTTTTCTCTCGCTGGTTCATGTCGACCAACCACAAGGATATCGGCACGCTTTATCTGATCTTCGCGATTTTCGCGGGAATCATCGGCGGTGCGATTTCCGGTGTCATGCGCATGGAGCTCATGGAGCCTGGCATTCAGTATCTTGGCTGGTGGGCTGACTTTATGGGTTCAACACCTGGCGATGAGAATGCCGCGCTCCACATGTGGAACGTGTTCATCACCGCTCACGGTCTGATCATGGTGTTCTTCATGGTCATGCCGGCCATGATCGGCGGTTTCGGCAACTGGTTTGTGCCCCTGATGATTGGCGCGCCCGATATGGCGTTCCCGCGGATGAACAACATTTCTTTCTGGCTGACCGTTGCTGGTTTCGCGAGCCTCCTGTTCTCGCTGTTTGTGCCCGGAGGTGTCGGTATGGGAGCCGGGGTGGGCTGGACGGTCTACGCACCGCTTTCGACAACGGGCGCGATAGGCCCCGCGGTAGATTTTGCGATCTTTTCTTTGCACCTTGCAGGTGCTGGTTCCATCCTTGGTGCAACAAACTTCATTACCACCATCTTCAACATGCGCGCTCCGGGCATGACGATGCACAAGATGCCGCTTTTCGCCTGGTCCGTCCTGGTGACGGCAGCACTTCTCCTGCTGGCGCTCCCGGTTCTCGCTGGTGCCCTGACCATGCTGCTGACCGACCGGAACTTTGGTTCCCAGTTCTTCGTGCCTGAAGGCGGCGGAGACCCGATCATGTTCCAGCACCTGTTCTGGTTCTTTGGGCATCCGGAAGTCTACATCATGACAATGCCGAACGCCGGCAGGATCATGAT
>JBCAXQ010000120.1:0-8577 GCA_038534015.1 Pseudomonadota bacterium
TGCAAATCCAACGCTTTCAGTCCGCTGGAACACTTCATCAACGCGGACAACAGGGCGGTCTTCTTCCCAATTCAAGAACGCGCCTATCGCCCATGGTGTGCCGACAAAGTCCTGCCTCAACTCCGCTTCGAAATAGATGAAGTCATTATCGGAGATTTCGCGTGGAGCCCCGGTCAGTGGGTCGAGCAGCTCGCTTTCGGACCAATAGAATTCGCCATCGAAACGCAATCCATCGATCCCGATCGGATCGAACAGGACAGTCAGTTCGCCCTCAATCCCGTAAATGCTTGCGCTGTCGACATTTCCGGGTGCTTGCCCACCGCCATCAATCGGGATCTGATCAACGATATCGCTGATGTCCTCGTAAAACCCGCGCAGATTGAGCGAGCCCAGATCGCCAAAGTTTTGTGTCGCTTCGAGTTCAAGCAGCCAGCTTTGCGGCGGTTCGAGGTCTGCATTGGTTACGTTGACCCGATCCTGATCAAGATTGGCCGATGCGATGAAATCGAAGAAATTGAGCTGTCCGACTTGTCGTTCGACGCGGCCGGACAGGTTGAGGGAAGAGTTGGCGGCCCAATCGAACGAAACGAAGCCCTTGGGACGCCAGAATGTGCGGGTCTGTGCGCCGACACCGGTTTGGCTGATTTGCGAATATTCCCCGCCTGCCGACACTTGCAGCTGCAGGTTCCGCGCCAGGGGTCGGCTGTAGGTCATGCTGGCTTCAGCCCGGTCTTCTTCGACACGTGCTGACGCACCATCGAATTCAACCGGTTGCAGGTCACCGAATTCGTCGCGCTCTTCAAAGCTCGAATTGATGTCGAGGAAATTCTTCACCCCTTCGAGTGCGAGCTGCACATCTCCGCCGATGCCCGGAAAGCTATACTCCGAGCGGACGATTGTTTCGCCTTCATCCGCGTCACGGGTGAACACCGATCCGTCTGGAGCGCTTCCATCGGCAAATTGCGTGTTCACCGATGCGACGGTCGGGCTGTCTTCATACCGGTGATAGCCAATAATCTTCAGCGTTCCCGGTCCGAAGCCAAAGGCATAATCCGCACCCAGCTCGAAATTGAATTCGTCTTCGCTTGAATTGAATTGGCGGAACCGGTCGCTGGTTGAGATTGAACCACTGCGGTCGGAAACTTCCTGCTGGCGAAATATGTAGCCTTCGACCAGGCCAGTCAGGTTGAGGATGTTGCCGTTGGCGGCGTTGCGGGCAAAGGAACCAGAGAGGCTTACTCGGTCCGAATCAAAGTTCGACTGTTCGGTTCGCGTGTCGATCAAATTGTCTGCTGCATCGAAAACGCTCTCGATCCCGGCATCGCCTCGACGACCGGCATCATTTTCCAGGCTCAGGGTCCATTCGGTGTTCGCTCCGCCCCCCGCTAGGGAGACTTGTCCATCGCCCCAGCGAAACGGGACGCCCGATGATCGCCACTCTGCCGAGTAGCGAAACTGGCCGGTTATCCCACCGGTTGAACTGGTCAACACGTTGAGCACCTGGCCCGAAAGACCACCGATTTCCAGGCTTGCCCCGTCCACTATTTCAAGCCGGACGACTTCCTCGGACGGGATGCGCTGGAGCGCGGCGACGGGGCCATTGGATTTGCCGGAAATCCGCTGACCGTTGATCAGGACGTTGGTGTCTGCCTGGCCCAGACCACGTTCTCCGCCACTGTTGTCGCGGATTGAGAAACCGGGAATTTGCTGCGCCATATCCAATGCGCTGCGCGGGGCAAAGCGCGCGAAATCCTCTGGCGTGAAGCTACGACGGGCTGAACTATTTGCATCGACTTGCTCTGCAGCGACTGGTTCTGTCGCTTCTTGGGCACTCACGGGTGAGGCCAAAGCGACCGCGCTCAAAGTCGCCGAAATGATACAGGTTGTGCGCATAGGCCGCAAAAACGTTCCAGTCCCTGGCAAGTTCCATGCGGGCCGTTGATCGATAGTTGCCAAGTGGCAAGTGCAAAATGCGGTTTAATCGACGAACGTTCCACTGGTCGGGACGACTGGATTCGAACCAGCGACCCCTACACCCCCAGTATAGTGCGCTACCAGACTGCGCCACGTCCCGAACCGGTGGAGCGGCGGCCTATAAGGCGGCTGTTTGCCAAGGGCAAGCGCCCAAAGCGTCTGGCATGACGCGCCTTAGAAGCCTGGCTAACGCGCGGCGAGCGCCCTGAGACGGATTCATACTGCACTCTGATTGCAGCGGACTTGCATTGCTGCTACGCGCGCCCACTTAGCGATCAGGGGCGGGAGGCTGTTGCGCATGCAGCGCAAGCTGGCCGCTTCCTGAAGACATTTTTTGAACACCTAGTGGGCTTTGTTGATGCTTGAGATTCTTACTGCTGCAGCCGGGGCAGGCGATGCGCCTCCTTCGTGGCTTAACTGGCTTCCGATCGTCGGGATGATCCTGATCTTCTGGTTCCTGATCATTCGCCCGCAAATGAAACGGCAAAAAGAGCACACCGCAAAAGTCGAAGGCTTGAAGAAAGGCGATCAGGTCGTCACCCAGGGCGGGCTGGTCGGCAAGATCGCCAAGGTTGATGACACTTATGTCGAAATCGATCTCGCCAAGGATGTTCGTGTCAAAGCGGTCAAGCACACCATCGGCGATGTTATCCCGCCCGGCGGCACGGCAGCCAACGATTGATCGCTCACCTCGGCGAAATGCTGCACCCACCAGAAAAACAACCGGACTGAAACGAAACGGCAATGCTCGATTTTCCAACATGGAAGAAGGTCTGGTTGTGGGGGCTAACGATCATCGCGGCGCTCGCGGCCGTGCCTTCGCTCTTGAACTCTACCAGTATTCAACTGCCAGAATTCCTGCCCAACCCGCAGGTCAATCTCGGCCTTGACCTCGCCGGCGGCAGCCACTTGCTGCTCGAAGCCGATCCGGAAGAGGTTCGCGGACAGCGGCTTGAGAACATGGAAGAGGCCGTGCGCAGTGCGCTGCGTCGACCGGGCGGCGATACGGCCAATCGCATCCGTATCGGGGATGTCTCGACTGCTGGAGGTCAGCTCTCCTTTATGCTCGACAGCCCGGCGGATATTGATCGGGCGCGTGGAGAGATCGAACCGCTGATGCAAGGCAGCGGGCTGGTGCGTGAATGGGACCTCGAAGTGGTCGATACGCAGCGCATGGTGCTGTCGCCGACATCGGATGGACTGACCGAAGCGGTGGACCTGGCGATGGAAAGTGCGATCGAAGTCGTCCGTCGCAGGATTGATGAGTTGGGCACCCGTGAACCAACCATCATCCGCCAGGGTGATACGCGTATCGTGGTGCAGGTTCCCGGTCTTGAAGATCCCGAAGAACTCAAGGATCTGCTCGGCCAGACCGCGCAACTCGAATTCAAATTGGTCGATCTCGATGTCCTGCCCAGCGATGTTGCAGCAGGTGTTGTTCCTGCGGGTACGGAGATATTCCCATACGCCGAAGGATCGCGGTTTGAGGGGCAATCGGTTGCCGTGAAGCGGCTCGGCGGCATTCGCGGAGACAGCCTTACAGGCGCACAAGCAGGCGTTAATCCCGAGACGAACGAGAATATCGTCAACATCCAGTTCGATCAGCAGGGCGCCACGAAGTTCGCACAGCTGACCAGCGAGAATGTCGACAAGCCATTCGCCATCATCCTCGATAGCGAAGTGCTGTCTGCACCCAATATCAATGAACCGATCATGGGCGGCGCGTCGCAGATTTCCGGTGGCTTTACAGCGGACACAGCCAACCAGCTGGCACTTTCGCTGCGTTCGGGCGCACTGCCTGTTGATTTGGCTATCATCGAAGAACGCTCAGTCAGTGCGGAGCTTGGTGCTGACTCCATCCGGCGCGGTATGATTGCCATGGCAATCGGATCTTTGGCCGTCATCGCATTGATGATCGCGACTTACGGCCGCTTTGGCGTGTATGCGACCATCGCGTTGTTTTTCAACGTGCTGATAATCTTGGGGCTTATGGCTGGCCTCAACACCACACTGACATTGCCGGGAATCGCGGGGTTTGTGTTGACAGTCGGTGCTGCGGTGGATGCCAATGTGCTGATCAACGAACGAATACGCGAAGAACGAAAACGGGGAAGGCGCGTGATCGCTGCGGTGGAAAATGGCTACAAGGAAGCCAGCCGCGCGATTTATGATGCAAACATCACCAATTTCATCGCGGGTGTGTTGCTGTTCCTGTTCGGGTCGGGTCCGATCCGCGGCTTTGCGGTCGTGCTCGTGCTGGGCCTGTTCACCAGTGTCTTCACCGCGCTTGTTCTAACCCGTATGTGGGTCGCCGGATGGCTGCGAAAAACGCGCCCCAGCGACATCAATATTTGAGGAGGATCAGGACATGAAACTGCTCAAGCTTGTCCCGCAAGACACCAACATCAAATTCCTGAAGCTCAGGCTGCCGTTCTTTGTTCTGAGCATGCTTATGATCATTGCCAGCTGGGCCGTCGTGTTCATTCAGGGACTCAATTACGGCGTTGACTTCGCCGGTGGACAAGAGGTGCAGGTCACCTTTGAACAACGCGCGCAAGCGCCCGTGCCCGAGCTGCGCGAGATGGTTACGGACCTGGGATATGGCACACCGGTGGTGCAGGAGTTCGGAGCGCCCAACACCGTGTCGATCCGCGTCCCGCTGCCTGAAGGAGTGGAGGACGAGCCTGGTGCAGCCACGGCGATCGGGGATGAAGTCATCGCTCTGATCAATGGCCAGTACGAAGATGTCCGGCAGGACGGAAACAACACGGTTTCAGGCAAGGTGGCCGGCGAATTCCGCCAGGACGCTGCGCTTGCGCTGCTCGCAGCAATGCTGGCTGTGGCGATCTACATCTGGATCCGGTTTGAGTGGCAATTCGGCGCTGGTGCCCTGTTCGCCCTGTTCCACGATGTGTCACTGACCTTGGAATGTTCGCACTGTTCCAGCTGGAATTCAGTCTACAAATCATTGCCGCCATTCTGGCGATCATTGGCTACTCTTTGAACGATACGATCGTCGTCTACGACCGTATCCGCGAGAACCTGAAGAAGTATCGCAAGATGCCGCTGCCAGAGCTGCTCGACCTTTCGGTTAACGAAACGCTCGCCCGCACGGTGATGACATCGCTCACCTTGCTGGTTGCCTTGCTTCCTCTGCTGCTCTTCGGACCTTCAAGCCTGTTCGGTTTGGTGCTCGCGATTACCGCTGGTGTCTTCATCGGCACCTATTCATCGGTCTATCTGGCCGCGCCAGTTCTGATCTGGCTCGGCGTTACGTCGAACAGCTTCGTACCGCAGGAAACCGCAGCTGACCGGCAGGAGAAGCTGGCTCGCGAAGGAGGCTGAGGTCTGGGTCGCTTGGTCCGCCAGGCCAGTCAGTTTGCAATCAACTGCTGATAGTATTCGGCAAGTTGCGAGGCGTTGGTCTCCCAGCTGAACTGCTCAACAAGTTGTGCGACATCCTGCCGCTTGTGCGGGTTTGACAACACTGATCGTATCCCTGCCGCGAATGCCTCGGCATTGCGATCAACCAGGCGCCCGGCGGCATCGGTGGTGATCAGTTCCCGGGCACCGCCAACATCGGTGGTGATTACGGGCGTGCCGCAGGCAAGCGCTTCTACCCAGGCGTTGGCGAGCCCTTCAGTCTCGGTCGGCAACACCATCGCATCAGCCGCGGAAAGGACGATCGGAAGCAGATCATGATCGATTGATCCGGCGAAGTGGACGCGCTCTGCCACGCCAAGTTCACGAGCCAGTCCGCGCAGTTCGGCCTCTTTTTCGCCTTGTCCAACAAGCAACAACCGCGCATCTGGCAGGCTGGGGAGGGTGGCAATCGCAATATCCTGACCCTTGCGATCAATCAGCGCGCCTACGGTAACCAGCAGTGGCGACGACTTTGGCATGTCGAAGCCGATTTCCTGTCCCAATTGCGCGCGCAGGCCGGTGTGGTTGAGCGGGCGGAACCTGTCCCGATCAAGTCCGGTGTAATGCACCCGAATCTTGCTGCCATCCATGCCCAGCGCCTCCATCTGGCGCCGCAGATCGGACGACACAGCCAGCAAGCCATCGGCTTGCTGCGCTGCCTCTGCCATCTGTTTGCGGGCAAAGTCGTGACCACTCCAGAAAGAGATATCGCTGCCTCGCGCCTTGATGGATAGCGGGAGATTCAATGCTTCTGCCACCATCGCCGCTGCCGGACCATCGGGAAAGAAGAACTGCGCATCGATAAGATCGATGGGGTGTTTGGCGTGGATATCGCGGATCTTGGGGAGCGTTGCCTTAACAATGGCGCTGGCATTGCGTCTTGCCCCGACCTTGGGGATCAGCGTGAATCGTGGACGATAAACGGCAATACCATTTTCTACGGCAAAGGTATCAAGCTGCGAGAGTGCGCGATATCGACCGACCGGGATCGGTGGGATACCCACCGGGTTGACCACTGTAACCTGCCAGTCCCCGCGCTTGGCCAACGCCTCAAGTGAGCGCGCGACAAACGTCCCGAACCGCGGATTCACCGGGTTGGGGAACAGTGTCGCAAGAGACAGGACGTGGTGCATGTATTCTCCTGGGCTCGCCCAATTGAACCCAAGTGAGTTAAAGCCGTCTTACGAGCATCTCAGCCACAGCGATCCATGGCGGGTCATCGATCACCAGCTGCTTCTGGCCTGTCTCGGCGGGCAGGATGCCGACCAGAGAGCCTCTTCTGTCAATCATTCGGCCGAAAGCAAACCGGCCGCCGGGGCGTGGCACCAGACAATCACGGTTGATCGCCATTGACGCCTGGTCAGTCTGAACTTGCCTGAGCCAGACGAGGTCGCCCCCGCGATATTCACCGATTGGTGCAGAAACCTCTATAACAGACAGCGGTTCGCTTCCTGAACGCGATGCAAGTTCGGTCGGGAGCACGATGTCGCGAGGAGCGGCCAGCGCCTGAGGCCCGCTTGCCGTCAGTTCGGCTATAACTTGTGCTTGTTTCTCGCCTTCTGAGCGAACCAGTATCTCAGGATCGACACCCAGCGCTTTGCCAATACGGTCCATCCATTTCAGCGAAAGGCTGCGCATTCCGGTCTCAATGCGGCCAATGGTCTGTGCGGTTGTTGGCGGATCGCAGGCATCGGCAAGCTCCGCCAGCGTAAGCCCCTTTCGTTTGCGGATGTCGCGAATGCGGTTGATCACTCTACGTCTCCTTGCAGAACACTAGAAACCAGATTGGTTTTCACTTTCCTACAGATAATCCGTTTTGGCAAGTACGCGGTTCCACAGTTGGAGAAGACGCAGATGCCAAGAAAGCTGATCGAGCGGGAATTGACTGACGAGGGTCCGCGGAGAGGATCGGGCCCGCGTGGCAGTCGGCGCAGTGTCACCGTCAATATCGGGGAATCCCCGCTGGCCTGGCTGCACGCGCGGGGGCATCTGGAAGACCGTCTGTTTGATGCGGGTGAACGCTTGCGAATGGACTATGAGCGCGCGCACCTGTCCCCCAGCATCACAATGCGATGGGACCCGGTTCGAGTGAAAACGACCGGCGATCAGGGTTTGACGGCGTCCGAACGGCAAGTCGCGGCGAAGGCTCGGTTTGATGGGGCTCTGATTGCGGCGGGCAAAGGCCTGGAAGATATACTCTGGCGGGTGGTATGCGCTGGCGAGGGTTTACCGGAGGCTGAGAAGACCCTCGGCTGGCCCGTTCGCAGCGGCAAATTGGTCCTCAAACTGGCGCTGGAACGGGTGGCTGAGTTTTATCGGATTGGGTGACAGGGGCACAGGAGATTTTCGACCCTGAACACTGTCTCAGGTGTTTCAAGCGTTCACCATCTGCGGTGAATTGAGCCTACTCGCTAATGCCGTACATGAAACGCTCTTCTGCGATCTTCCCGTCTTTGACGGTGTAGATTCCAACTTCATCGCTTTGGCTACGTTCGCCAAACATGGTTACGTCCATCGAATAATGCACAGCAAACTGATCACCGAACACGTATGGCCCTTCAACCGTGACATCGTGCATTTCCGCGTTCTCTTCCCACCAGGCGTGCTTTTGCAACAGTCCGGCTCGCCCTTCGACGCGGGCCATCTCACCCTCTTGTGGCTCGAGGCTCACGATATCATCCGACCAGTAAGCCTGGTAAGCTTCGGCGTTGTCATCCTTGACCGCTTGCGTGAAATCCTTGGCGAGTTGTTCGATGGACATGACCGTTCTCCCGAAATTCTTGAACCGCATAAGCTTAGGCAGTTTATGTGGCACTATCGCGGCGGTTTTGGCAAAATGCGATCCATGATCAAAGGATGGGTTCGTTATGGTCTGCTCTATGGCTGTGCGCTCGCGCTGGTCGCGGTCCTGCTGCAGTGGGTCGAATATCGCTACGCCGTCATGCAAATGCCAGGCGAGGCCTATATCGCAGTGATTGCGCTCATCTTTATTGCGATCGGTATCTGGGTCGGGATGCGGCTAACACCCAAACGCGTGGACGGCCCGTTCGAGCGGAACGACAAAGCAATTGATTCGCTCGGGCTTACGCGGCGTGAATTCGAGATACTCGAACATCTCGCAAGCGGTGCGAGCAACAAGGAAATTGCCCGTATCCTGGGTGTCTCTCCCAACACGATCAA
>JBCAXQ010000121.1:0-8517 GCA_038534015.1 Pseudomonadota bacterium
CCAGCAACCACATAGTTGGAATAGTGCCAGCTGCGGGTCCGCTTGAGTTCCTCGATGAATCGTCCCTGCTTGTCCATCTGGACGCCGAGGCGAAAGATGGGGAAGTTCTCGGCAATGTTCGCCGTCACTCCGTCCAGCCCCGCGAAGATCGCGAAATGAGCCAGATAGAAGTCATAGAAGACGCCATGATTGTTGCGCTTCTGCATTTCTTTCTCGCCATTTTCGCTGGTCGCCATCCAGGTTGCGAATTCGGCATACCAGACACGCAGAGCCGTGTGTTCATCCGCGCTGAGAGCATCTGATGGTCCAAGCAGTCCTATGGCTTCGACGACTGTCGACAGGTCAGACGCTTCGATAATCCCTTCTCCGCGACCCCGCACTCTACCGGGTATGCCCTGAGCGAAATCCATATTGGGTGCCATGCGCGTTTCCGGATTCAGGAACCATGTAACCAACAGCTTGGCAGCATGATCGGCATAGCGCTCATCGGATGTCAGATAGTAGGCGACCGAAAGCGCTTCGAGGTCGCTGCCCATGCTGCGGAGCCGATCCTTGTCGAAATTCGGCCCGTTGCGCTCGGGGTTAACTTCACCGTCGCGCCGCTCATAGGGCAGACCGTCCTTCTCGCCCGGGTTTGGCCACCAATATGGCCCGATTGAGGTGTAGTCATTGGGCGTAGCACCCGGGACGAGCCGCTCTTTGTCGGTCACGCTGTATGGTCCGCGCTCAAGAGCCGCATCGGCGCCTTTCACAAATGCCTTTGCCTGGTCTTCGTCAGCGGCGATGGATTCGAGCCATTGCGGCCGCCAAAGAAATGTCCGCCGACCGCCAAAGTCTGCAGAATAGCCATCCGCGCCGCGACACTTCGCGATCACTTCTAGGTCGGGTTCGCTCGCTGGCGCTTGCGCAGACAAAGAACCACCGGACCCTATCCCAAAAGTTCCGATTGCTGCCGCAAATCCCAGGGTAACCGGTGTCAGTTTTTGGCGAAGAAGGAGGCGCGTACTCATCGATTACCTCAGCGAGCGAGCCAGCCGCCGTCGACGGCCAGGACATGCCCTTGAACATAGCGAGCCGCATCGGAGGCCAGGAACACTGCCGCTCCGCCCAAATCGGACGGTTCACCCCAGCGGCCTGCCGGTATCCGCTCCAGAATTTGGCGATTGCGCGTCTCATCCGCTTGCAATGCGGCGGTGTTGTTGGTGGCGATATAGCCCGGCGCTATGGCATTCACCGTGATGTTCTTGCCTGCCCATTCATTGGCAAGAAGTTTGGTCAACCCACCGACGCCACTCTTCGATGCCGTATAGCTGGCCACGCGAATGCCGCCCTGAAATGTCAGCATGGATGCGATGTTGATGATCGAGCCGCCGCCATGGTCCACCATATGCCGTCCAGCCGACTGGCTGAGGAAGAACAGCGTTTTGAGATTGGTGTTCATGACCGAATCCCAATCATCCTCTGTAAAATCGAGCGCATCATTACGGCGAATGATCCCGGCATTGTTTACAA
This sequence comes from Pseudomonadota bacterium, assembly GCA_038534015.1. Classification (GTDB taxonomy): domain Bacteria; phylum Pseudomonadota; class Alphaproteobacteria; order Sphingomonadales; family Sphingomonadaceae; genus Erythrobacter. The sequence goes on from JBCAXQ010000121.1 coordinate 1,513, forward strand.
GAATATCAAGTCCGCCGAGATGGCGGACCGTTTCCGAAACGATCGCATCGCACGGCTCAACCGTCGACAGATCAGCCTTGATGATGGCGACCTTCCGGCCAGCATCTTCAACCATCTTGGCAGTTTCGCTTGGGTCACTGCGAGCAACCAGCGCAATGTCCGCCCCTGCCCGGGCAAGAGCGACCGCAATACCCTGGCCAATGCCGGTGTTTGCCCCGGTTACAATCGCGACTTTGCCGGCGAGATCGAAGGGATTGGCGGACATTGGATCAAAGCCCGCGCAGATAGGCGCTGATCTCGTCATCCTGCGAGTTCGGATAAAAGAGTTCGGCAAACTTCTCACCGGCAATCGCGGCGCAAAGGAGGTCCTGATCCACGGTCTTCAGCACCGTCAGCATATCGTGGCAGGCCGCCGCCTTCATATCTGCAATCACCCCGCGATTGGTCTTCATCACGGCAGCGCGCTCCTTGGGATAACCAAGCCCCGGTTCGTTCTCGAACAGCTTGCGATAGCAATCCGACAGGTTCAGTTCGGCCGCCCAGCCAAACCCCTTTGCATAAGGCATGGAGATGGCATTGCCGGCGTTGATCTGGCTGAACAGGAATGCATCGGTGGGATCGATCACCAAACCGCAGAATACGCCCGGCATCGAATTGCATGCAAGCATCGAACCCATCCCCGTTCCGCAGCCGGTCACGACAAAGTCAGCGGCTTTCGAATTGAGCAGGATGCCAGTGAGCAAGCCATTCATGGGATAGGTCAATGATGCAGCATCATCGGCGGAATACATTCCATAATTGAAGACCTCATGGCCGAACTCATCCGCAACCGGTTTCAGCGCGTCGTGAATGATGCCGTTCTTGGCCGCCTGGCTGTTCTCTGTAATCAAGGCAATCTTCATGGAATCTCACTTTCCGAATAGCTCTTGCGAAGCCGCTCAACGGCGGGATTCGCATCTCTGATTGGCATTTTAGGTAACCGGTGTCATTGGCGGATGCAAGGGGTTTTCAGGCAGTTCTAGCTACTATCTTTCACGCCTGTTTAGGCGGCACAACTGACGCTCGTTCTATCAACTCGGAACGGTGCATCCATCGCTGAGCTGTGTCGCGATCTTCCGGTGCGATCAGCTTGCGCGCGGCAGTTCGAGCCATCGCGACTATTGGCCAATGGACTGTAGTGAGCGCCGGCCAGACATGGCTCGATAGCGGCGTATCATCGAAACCGACAATCGAGAGGTCTTCGGGGATCAGCAAGCCGCTGCGCCGGGCCGCGATCATCGCACCGATCGCCATCTCGTCATTGCATGCGAAGATAGCGCTGGGCGGATCGTCGAGATCAACCAGTTTCTGCCCCGCGTCGACGCCGGACTCAAAGGTGTAACTGCCCGGCTGAACCAGCGCAGGATCAAGCTTTATCCCGGCATCACGCAATGCCTGCTCGAATCCCGCCCGGCGTTCTTGCGGCGAAGTGAAGCCCACAGGCCCTTCGATCAGGCCGATCCGAGAGTGCCCTTTTCCGATCAGGTATTTGACCGCTCCCTGCACTGCCTCACGGTCATTGGAGCTGACGGTGTGTTCCGACTTGTCGAGCTTCACCGAACCCATGCGAACATACCGGCATCCGAAGTCTTCGCAGACCGCAGCAATCGCGTCGTTCTCTGAAATTGGTGGAAGCAAAACCACGCCGTAAGGCTTGTGCCGTTCCAGAAAGGCGCGGATGTCCCCTTCGACCGTCGCGGAATTGCGGTCCACGGGCTGCACCATCAAGCCGAACTCACCACCGGCTGTCCCCTCAAGAATGCCCTGCTGAACATTGACGAGGAACTGCGCGTTCGGGTTGTCGTGGATCGCCGCGATGATGAAATTGCGGCTCAGCGCAAGAGCACGGGCCTGAAGGCTGGGCACAAACCCAATGTCCTCGATGATCTCCTGAACATGCCTGCGCGTCTTCTCACTCAACATCGGCGAATTGTTGATGACGCGGCTGACGGTCTTCTTGGAAACATTGGCGAGGCGCGCGACATCGTTGATAGTCGGTTTGCCGCTTTTTGCCATGCCAGCCCCTTTCGCTCCCTTCTCTCCTTAAGGCAAGTAAACCGCCAATTTGAAGTCAGAAAACCCCAGGCAGGTAAAGCGAAAGGCCAGGAACAAAGGTAATCAGGCCGAGCGCGACCAGCAGGGTAAGGTAGAATGGCCAGATCGACCGCATCATTTCTGCGAGGGGTATCTGACCGACAGCGGAGCCCACGAACAGCACCGATCCAACCGGCGGTGTGACCAGACCGATCCCCAAGTTGATCATCATGATGATGCCGAAATGGACCGGGTCGACGCCGGTGGCCATCGCGACCGGCAGGAAGATCGGCGTGGTGATCACGATCAGCGGAGCCATATCCATGAAGGTTCCCAGCACCAGCAGCATGACATTGATGATCAGCAGGGTGAGGATCGGGTTTTCCGTCATCAGCGCAATCAGACTTGCCAAAGCAGCGGGCACTTCAAGCAGAGCGAGCGCGAACCCGAAGGCTGTCGCAGCCGCGATAATGAACAACACCATCGAGGCGGTGCGAACGGACTTTTGGGCCGCTTCTACGAAGCCCTTCCACCCAAGGCTGCGGTAGACGAATGTTCCGACCAGCGCAGTGTATATGACTGCGATCGCCGAGCTTTCTGTCGGCGTGAAGATACCGCTTAGAATACCGCCCATGATGATTACGCCGGTAAGCAGGCCGGGAATGGCATAGATCGCCGCGCGCGCCAGCTCTCTCCAACCGGGGAAGTGACCTTTGGGCAGACCACGGCGGCGCGCAACCAGCCACGCAGTCATCATCAACATCGCACCCGTCAAAAGCCCCGGAATGATCCCTGCGAGGAACAGATCACCAATCGACACTCCAATGCCCGAAGCGGCAGAATAGATGATCATGTTGTGCGACGGCGGGATCAACAGGCCGACCACGGCGGCGGTGACCGTTATGTTGACGGAATAATCCTTGTCGTATTTCTTCTCTTCCATCAGCGGGACCATCGTCGATCCAATCGCCGAAGCGCTGGCGATTGCTGAACCGGAGACCGCCCCGAACATCATCGATGCGCCGACATTCACCAGACCCAGTCCGCCGCGCACCCGCCCGAACGCCGCGTCGGCCACGCGAACGAGCCGTTCGGCAATCCCGGAGCGATACATCAGGTCGCCGGCGAAGATGAAGAACGGGATGGCCATGAGTGTGAACACGCTGATCCCCGCAGCCATTCGCTGGACGGCGACCACAAGGGGAATGTCGATCACTGCAAAGGTGGCGAGTGCTGCTCCGAAAAGCGCAAATGCCACGGGCACCCCGAGAGCCAGAAGCGTGAAGAGAACGCCGAAAAGGACGAGAATTTCCATCAGGCTTTCTCCGCCAGCCGGGCGCGGATACGTCCGAGTGAGAAAATGATCGCCATGAACCCGGCAAATGGGATGGGAAGATAGGCAACGCCCCGGCTGATACCGAGCGACGGGATCGTGAAGTCTTTGACCAGCCAGACAAGCTGCGCGCCAAAGATCAGAAGTACGAACCCGAACACTATCAGGAGGGCATGTATGGCGATCCTGAGCCTGCGCACATTGGCAGGCTTGAGACGATGTTCCAGCAGTTCGATGCGAATATGGAACCGTTCCCACACCCCCGCCGCAGCCGCGAAAAACACGTACCAGATCATCAGAATCAAGGCCGCCTGTTCGGACCAGCTCGGGCTGGAATCGAGCACGAAACGACCAAACACCTGCCACCCAACCACCCCGGTCATCAGGATAAGTCCTGCGGCAGCGATCTTTACGAGCCAATCGGCCAGCCGGTCCATCATTGGCCGCCCCCTCTCAAGGACTGGATCCGCGCAACCAGTTCACGCTGACGCGAGGAATCAAGCGATTGGTCCCACATGCCCGTCATCAATTCGGCAAATGGTGCCGGATCCACTTCGTTTACTGCGACGCCCGAGTTTTCGATGATTGCCTTGCTGCGAGCCACCTGCTCATCCCACAGCCTGCGCATATACGGCACGGATTGCTTGGCTGCTTCCCGAACAAGCGCCTGATCATCGCCTGAGAGCTTGTCCCAGCTGATCTTGGACATCACGAAGACTTCAGGGGCGAGCAAATGATTGGTGAGGCTGTAATAACCGGCAACCTCGAAATGCTTGCCGCTTTCGAAGCTGGGCCAATTGTTTTCAGCTCCGTCGATCACGCCCTGCGCCAGCGATTGATAGACCTCATCCAAAGGCATCGGCACCGCATCGGCCCCAAGCGATTGAACCATCGATACATAGAGGTCCGAGCCCGGGACCCTCAGCTTCAGCCCCTGCATGTCAGCGGGCGAGTTGATAGGGCCGCGCGTGTTGTAAAAGGATCGCGATCCGGAATCGTAGAAGCACAGGCCAATCAGACCGTGCGGTTCAAGCGAAGCCAGTATCTCTTCCCCGATCTCGCCATCCAGAGTGGTGCGCATGTGTCCGGTTGATTCAAACAGGAACGGCAGCGCGGCAACTTTGGTAAGCGGCTCAATCGAATTGAGCGGGGCAAGGTTGACCCGGTTGAAATCGAGCCCGCCAAACGTGGTGATCTCCAGTGTATCGCGCTCATTGCCTAGCTGCCCGCCGGCATAGGCTTTGACAGACAGGCGACCCTTCGTTTTCTCTGAAAGGATTTCGCCGAAGCGCAGAACAGCCTGCACCGTCGGGTATTCGCGCACATGCGTGTCAGCAGATGTGAAAGCGTTGCCGACGCGCGCCTGGCACGCGGCCAGTGTTGCACAGCGCCGACAATCGCCCCGCGGCGGGTGATCTTCCAGCTTGCCGGGTTGAAACTCATTGCTGTGGCTGTGCCTCGACCAACCGCAAGGCGAGGCTGCCAAACCGCCCGAAATCCAATGTCGAACGAGCGCCAAGTTGAGCGTCGTGGACGCCGGTTATTGCGCCTGTTGAGATCAGCGTTCCGGCCGGGAGCTCAATGCCTTGCTGCCGCGCATGCTCAGTGAGGAAATCGCGCGAAGTGCTAACCAGAGCAGGCACGTCTGCGACAGTCCTTTGCCCCACGATCTCTCCGTCAATCCGGCTTGTCACCACGACTTCCTCTCCCCCGAGCTGCCGCCAGTGGGGAATTTCATCCCCCAACAGAATGCCGTTATTGTTGCCGAAGTCGCAGACTACGGCAATCGGGCCGACGCCATTGATGTCGACAATCGGGCTGCTTGCAATTTCGGCCCCGATGAACAGGCGATCCGAATTGGGCGACTGGCCCAGCTTGAGAACAAACTCGGGCTCAATTGCCGCAAATCCATTTGCAAATATCGGCATCGGGCTTTCGGTTTCCGCCGCTGCCAAGACGAAGCGCTGGGCGAATATCGGACCGGAGAGAAAGTCTTCGCCCAGCGCCTCTCGATGGATTGGTGGAATGCCCCCCACTTTCCAGCCAATCACGTCATCCGGCCAAGCCTCACGAGAAAGGGCCTGAACTCGATAGGCTTCTTCAAGGGTCGCGGGCAGGAGACCAGGAAACTCTTGAAGCGCTCCTGCTCTTAACCGCTCGCGGACAAGGGTGCTGGAAATCTCCCGCAGCCGCTCATCCGTAGCGATCAGAGTCTCTGCCATAATGTGCGACCTACCCAGTTGCCTTAGAACCTGCCGCGCAGGCCAAGGAAGTAACGACGACCTGAATAATCGGCCTGTGCAACACCGTCTAATGTCGGACGCGAAAAGATGTTCGGTTCATCCAGAATGTTGAGCACCTGGAAGCGCACCTGAAGGTTGTCGGTCAGGTCCAGGGCCGTTGAGAAATCCAGGAAATCCTGAGTTCTGGTGAATCGGTTTGACGCGCTTCTGAATGGCTTGAAATAGCCGGAACGGATTTTGTAGGCGACGCGCGCATTGAAATTTTCCGTTTCATAGAAAACGGTTGCGTTGCCCGTGTGCCGTGAGAAGCCAACGATATTCGCCGGGTCCGTGAAATCCGCCAGAGCAAGCCCGCTCACCACCACTGGATCTTCGAACTCGAAGTTGGAATCGGCGAAGTTGTAGCTCGCCTGAAAGCCCAGGCCGAAGTCAAAAGTGTGTTGCGCGGCAATCTCGAAGCCAAGCAGGTGGCTCTTGTCGTTCGAATTGACCGACCGCCCGACGATCACTTCCTGAGGTGCGCCGTCAACAACAATGGTCAAAGGAACGACGTCCGTCTCAACACCGGTTTGCAATTGCTTGGCGTAGGCTGCGAAAGAGAAAGAAGAAGTCCGCGATGCATACCATTCGAACGAAACATCGGCATTCCAGGATGCTAGGGGCTCAAGGAAAGGGTTGCCCGCCGCGCTAATAATACTGCCGAGGTCGCCCAGGTCCGCTTCATCGTCGAATGTGAGCGCAGCTGACATGCTGAACGCGTCAGGCCGCGCAATCGCACGATACGCGGCGAGGCGAAGCAGCTTGTCATCGGAGAGTTCAAGAATCAGGTTTGCGCTCGGCAACCAGTTCCAGAACGCATTGGTTTCGACGTTGATAGTCGGCTCACCAACCTCGGTGATCGTAATTGTGTCAGGACTAGGCCCCGGACTGGTCGCAAGATCTGAGCTGATGCCGATCGAAGTGATCTCGGTTCGCACACCGCGAATGCCGAAGTTGCCACGAGCAGGCACGCCAAACATCTCGGTGTCGAAATTGGCCTGCAAATAGCCGGCATAGGTCTTCTCGGTGACATCGGTATCATTCGATGAAAGCGTCGATTCGCCAACCGCTGGAAGACCCGCATCGCGACTACCGGTGAGCGCAATGAACAGTTCTTCGGGATCCCAAGTGGCCCAGGTGAGGCCGCGGACATTGGTGCCATCGACCCCGGCAAAGAGGTCTTCCACGAGGAAGCCATCATTGCGCGCAGCAACCGCTCCTGCGCTGGCATAACCTCCGGAGACAAGCGATAGCGTGGTATCGATGCCATCGTCCTGAATGCGCTGTCTGTACGACAACGGTGCCCGCGCGCGTCGC
>JBCAXQ010000122.1:0-8475 GCA_038534015.1 Pseudomonadota bacterium
TAGCTGATGCTTGCGCCGCCTACCGGGTTATTGTTGCTGACTGACTGTGTGAGCGAAAGATCTGCCTCTGGAACAATCTGTTCCCACGTGAAGTCCGAAACACCGATATATTGAAAGTTGCCACTCGGATTTTCGGTCGGATCATCTTGCCCGAACAAATAGCGGATGCGCACACGTTCAACAGTGGTGGTGCCGAAATCTACTCGGATATCACCGGTTGTGCTGGTGATACCGCCCGAATAGGCGCTGCCATCCCAGCCTTGCTGGCCGTTTATCGTGGTCGTTCCCACCGCAGAGCCTAGAGTTACCGCTCCTCCGAGCGAACGCAGGTTGCGCCAAACGCCATCGCCGGTATCGTATTCGATAACGACCGCATCGTGAAAGTTCGCGGGATTGCCGCTGGTGTCGTTTCCAAAGAAGCGATCGACATTGCCGACAGTGAATTCGAGCTGCTCGACCGAAGTGTCAAAACTGTAGACCGTTTCAAAGTAGTCACCCTCGTCAAAGACCGAATGGTCCAGGCTGTAGAGCAAATTTCCGGTGAAGCTGCTGACCTGACCGGTGTAGTAGGACAGCATGCCCGTTGAGTAGAAATTGGTGAAATCGCCATCATTCGCATCGCCATCTGTAACAGCCGAATGCGTGATTGTGACTTCGTTGATGCCAACATCCAGGCTTTCCCCGCTGTTGACCACTTCGAGGTTCGAATTGCCCAGATTGGTCCAGTCGGCCGTGACCGCAGTCTGCGCATGGGCAGCGCGCGGCAAAAGCATGGCAGCCGTTACCAACGCAAGGGCCAGCAGCGCAAGCAGACGCGAGTTGATGTTCAGGTTCCTGATCATCGGCCGAGCCCCAGGAAGCTGAATGTGTCGGTATCGAATTTCACGCGGACGGCGGCGTAAAGACCTTTGTCCGTGTTGCGAGCTTCGCCGAAATCGCCATCACGGAAACCCTCGACATTGTACCCCACGGTCAAGAGCATCCCATCGACTGGGACAAACCCGATCCGGGGGCCGTACGAAAAGCTCGTGACATCATCTTCGATATTGGCGCGCACAGTTCCGATAGCTCCGATCTCGAACCGGTCGCCAATCCCGATCCGCGCATCAAGCCCGGCAAGCAGTGTTGTTCCCGAAAATTCAGTCCCTTCGAACTCATCGAAATTGTAACGCGCGCCAAGGAAGAGTGTGAATTCATCACGACGAACCTGATGCTCTTCCTCTTCACCAATCTCATTGATGATTTCATCCCAGCCACGCGGAGACCAATTGGTCGAAAGGCTGGCGACCAGACGGCGCGACTTCGCATCGCCATCAACAATCAGCGCGGTACGCCCTGCACCGCCAGCTTCGCCAGCGACGGCATCGGTCACGCGGTCGCTGCGGAATTCGAGCTTGCCCAGCATCGCGACTTCTGATGCGTCGGGGCGATGCGCGAACGCCAGGCTCGCGTCGAAGATTTCGGTGGTGGATCCGTTTTCGGCTTTGGCTTTCGTCCAGGTCATTCCCGAACCGGCAATACTGCCGTCGCCCAGTTGGCGGATTGCCCCAAAAGTGAATCCCGTTCGATCCGCAAACTCACCATCACGGTACTCACCTCGGGCAGTTGCGCTCCAGCGATCCTTGCGCCACGCGGCGCCAATTGTCGCAGCGGTGAAGTCTTCGAACAGAGCCCCGTCCGTAAGCTGCCCCCCGCTCACCACTGGTTGGTCTGGATTGACGACATCATCACTATCCGGTGTTCCATTGAGTGTGCGGCTGCCATCAAGTGTGGCGTCGACAGTCAGTTCGGGGCTGACCTGCAGCGACTGTGCAAGCCCAAACGCAGCGAAACTGCGGTTGCCAAATTCGCCAATGCTCTGCTGCCCAAGCGACGTCACGATCTGGCCGCCCTGCCACGGCGTTACTTCGATTCCGCCACGCAGAGTGCGCGCGTCGATGTTTTCGCCATCGGCAATCTCGTAAACCCCAACCAGACGGACATCATCCGTGATCGCGTAGCGTGCGCCGAAGCGATATTGAGCGGGCAGATCGATACTCTCGGCATTATCCAGAGCGATCGAAGAGGTGGCGCTCAGTTCTAGGTCATTGTTAAACAGGCGTTGGGTCACGCCTCCCTCAAGCACGGTCGAATTGTTGCGTGTGCCATCCGCGAGACGATCAGCGAAGTGGGTGATCCCGGCCCGCAGATCGGTTTTTTCACCGAGCCATGCCACCTGCGCCTGCGCCGCCCGCCTGCGGGTATCGTCAGCCAGACTTTCATCTTGCCATACGCTGCCGATCAGGCTCAAATCTTCGTCAAGAAGCACCCGGCCATCGACACCAAATTTGCGGCGGCCCAATTCGGCGCCATTTTGCTGGCCAACCCCATAATCGCCGTCGAGCTGGCGCGCATAGGCAAGCAGATCAAGTTTGCCGGTCTGATGCTGCGCCTCGACCAACCATGCGGTCGCATCCTCGCCGTCGCGGCGGCTCAAACCAACTTCAGCGCGCACTTCCGTATTGCTTCCGATGCGTGCGCGAAGATCCACCGTTCCGATATCGGTGCGGTCGCCCTCGCCTTTGTCCGTGATGGCGTTGGCACCAATACGAATTGCGCCATCTTTGCTGGTCCATTCGCCGCGCAGTCCCGCATTGAGTTCGCCCCCGCCGGTGCCATCGGTTTCATAGTCGATGACAATAAATTGCGGGTTGAGGCTGAAATCCTGGCTCAACACGGGTTCGCTGAATGTGATCGTGCCTGAAAGCAGATCTATATCGTAATCGATAAACCGAGTCAGTTCGCGCGTCGAAACAATCAGTTCGGAACGGAAGCGGTCGCGCACTTCAAGTGTCACACGCTCGCTGTTGGGAACGATGCTGCGGCTTGTGAGCCGATACGGGCCACTTATACCCTGCCCCTGGATTTCCTCACGCCTAAGACGGGTAGATATTTCGGCTGCAAACCCTTGAGCCTTGAATTTCCCGGCGCGAAGCTCGCCTTTGACCCCGGTAGCGGTGCGGTTGTATCGCGCGAGCGCCGACTGATTAAACTCAGTCTGGAAATCACCGTAGAGCGCATAGAATGTCGAAGTTTCAATCCTCAGATAGAGCTTTTCTCGACTTGCAGCGTCAAAGCGGCGGCTCGATCCGTCCGCAAACACGGTGTAATACGCCTGCGGATCAAGGGTGCCCAGCAGACGTTGGTCTTCGCGCTGCTTTGCACTGTCATAGGCCAAGGTCAGCAGATACTTACCAAGAACACGACCCTTTGCGTAAAGAGCCACACGGGCATCGTCACCAAGATCACTGTCGAACCGGCCAGCGCGCTCCATGTTGTCCGCAACACTGCGTGCGCCGATGGTGCCTTCCGCCAGGCCAACAATGGTCCACTCAATATCGCCCGGCTCAATCCAGGCTTCGAGTTCCTGTTCGCGTGAAATCTCTCCATCATCGAACCGGAAGTCTAACCGAAGCGAACCGCTGACCATCGTTGGTGCCAGTTCAATGCGGGCGATGCCTTCGCTGCCTTCGACAACCCAGCGTGCAGCGCTAGGCGCCAGTCCGGTCAGTTGGTTCAATTGCTGACGGTCGAGCTGCTCGGCGCTTTCATAGGGAGCGTTGAGCATAAACTCGCCGGAGATACCTTCGCGGAGAGGACGGTTGTTGCGATCCAGCACCCGGATGGCAATCACAGGACGGGTGCGACCATCTGCAATCAGGTTTGAAAGCTCTGGCACGAATTCCACTTTCGCAGGTTTCTTGGTGAAGAAGACCTCGCGTGTAAGTGTTTCGTTCTTCACGCCGAACGAATTGATGATGTCTGCCTCCAGCACGGTTCGTTCATTGCGAAGAGGGACTCCGCGCCATGTGCTGACGGCGTATTTGCCTTTGCCCGGGGTTCGCGTCCCGTCAAAAGCAAGCGGGCTGACGTCCTCGCCATCGACACGCAGCACGATCTTTTGACCCTTGCGGTGACGGATCGCCACACGGATCGAGGGGGCACGCGGGTTTGCGCCGACTTCCGGCGTTAGCCACCCGTCAGGTCCATCGCCCAGTGCAATCCAGTCCGTCGTTGGCGAAAGCGACTTACGGGCTTCTTCTGGTCCCCGATTCTCCGTTAGGGCGCCGCCACCAACAATCGCGTCCGGATCGGGAGCATTGTGACCAAGGTTGCCGCTCGCAACAGCATTGATTTCGCGTGCGATCGAGCCATTGGGTGTCGTTTCGGCAAAAGGTGCAAGCTTCTCAAGAGCACCCGCCGGCAGTGTTGCGTGAAAGTCCGCTACGATCAGAGCCCCGCCCTGCCCGATCACAAAGCGTGAATTCGCGCTTCCGGCATTGCGGGTTGAACGGTGGCAATCGACAAATTCGGCGCCTTCAGGCAGCGTCATCCGAGATGCCTGGACCACGTGCGTTCCTGGCACCACGCCTTCGAAGTGATAGCGGCCATCGGCATCCGTTATGGCGTAGCTGCCATCCTGCAGCATCACGCGCACACCGGGAATGCCGGGTCGCGGATCGTCAATTGTGCAACGGCCAGCTGTGACCCGGCCGATAATGGTCAGGCGATCACCGACACTTTCACGCTCGATATCCACGGCAGCACTTGCACGGGCAATTCTACCCAATGAATCAGTAGCCTCCGCCTCGTTGACTGCATCACCCGGGGGCGCATCAGGACGCACCGACATGGCGTAAGTCACGCGGCGAGAACCACCGCCGCCAATGTTCCCAAGCGCGATGGAAAGCGAGCTGCCATCAGGCGCTATAGTCACGACATCCGGATCGCTATCTCCGTCAACGCGCACACTATCGGGCCGCAGCCTCAACCAAGGCGATGGCGTATCGACAAGCACGACATCACGCTTGATCCGGGTCGGATCGGTGTTCCGCGCAACAAGAGTGTAGAACACCACATCGCCAGGCTGTGCGTCGGCTCTGGATGCCGTTTTTGTAAGGCTGACCTCCAGGCTCGGCCGATCAAGCGGAATGTCGATCTGGACCGGTGTTGGATCGGTCAATTCGAACGTTCCACCATACGATCCGGACGCATCGATCACGAACGGTCGACCATCTGGCCGTACGATTTGCGCTATCTGATCGGGTGTCACCACGGAGGGGCCGGAATACGGATCGGGAGGCTCAATCTGGAGCTGGTATTGCCCAAGAAATGTCAGCGGGAACCAGAATTCTCCAGGGCCCATCTGGGTCAGGTTCCCCGCCCCATCAGCGATCACTTGGCCCGAAATAACCGTTGAAGGCCAAGATGTTACGCCATCTTCGGCGAATACAGTGGCTGGTGCACCTGTGCTCAGATCGATCAATGTTACGACTGCACCGTCGATCGGCTCGCCGGTCTCGCTGTCAAACACCACCCCAAACGGATCGGCAAGCACACTTACACTGGCAGTTACAATGATATCCGCCTGTCCGGGCAATGATGCCGAAATCTGGACGACTTCCCCGTCGACCACACTCAGTTGGCAATCGCCCTGAACGACCGCTGGTGGAATCCGCAATGTGGGGATCTGGCCCACAAAAACACCGGTATTCGCCCCAGTTTCGTAGACCGTGATGGCCTCTCTGTCGCCCGATCCATTGGTTATCACGACATCGAGCGCATCAATTGCACCAGAATCGACGTTAGCGGCTGCCGCGCGCACTTCAAAAAGCAGATTCTGGCCTGCCCGCAGCTCGGATGTCTCTTCAACCGAGGCGGATTGGGTGTTGGAGGTCCCCGGTATGTTAGGTTCCGTGCCCGCAGATAGAGGGCCGAGAGCCACCCCGCCGCAAAGGGGAGACTGGTAGTTCAGCTCCACCGTTCCCTGTGGTGACGGACGAAAAGCCCGAATCTGCGGTGGCGACGGATCGACCTGAATCGAAACCTCGTTCGACACTGTCGAACCGCGATTCCCGCGAAAAGTCCAATTGGCTTCAGCGACATTGGTAATGGTTGTGCTCTCTTGCGCGCGAGCCCCCTCTCCGGACACGCCGAATGGCAGCAGCACTGCGGAGAGTGCTACTGCCAGACGTCCCAGAAAGGGGGGTACACGCAAAGTTCTATTCCCTTAGTGAGATCAGTCGATCGTCACCTGGAAGTAGAGCGAGCGGGTAACACCGGCGGCAATATCGGTAAGAACACCGTCGATTTCGCCATCGGTCGCGTTGAACGACGCCGTTACCGGCGACGTGGTCGTTCCGTCGGTGCCGTTTTCACACGCGGCGTCGCCATCGACGAAGATCGCATCGGTCGGATCGAAGGTAACATCAGCCGGCAGAACGTCGTTGACGTTGATGCCGGTTGCGGTCGCACCCGAAGCGTTGCTGACAGTAATGCAGTATTCGATAACCGCACCCGGAATTGCTTTCGGATCGGTCGTGCCATTGATCGGATCGCTGACAACCGTGCTGATCTTCGAAACCGCAACGCTGGCAGCCGAAACCACATAGGTATCGGTGTCAGAGAAGTCGCCTTCTTCAGCGTTGTCTGTATCGCCAGCACCGTCAGCCAATACTGTATCAACGACATTGCGGTCGACAGAGTCAGTCGCACTGTTGGTAAGTTCTGCGCCGAGCGAGCTCGCCGTGCCACCTGCATGCGCGTCGGCCGTCAGGACCACGTCATAGGTAGCGCCATTGGCGGCATCGGTCGGGATGTCCGCAACGACAAAAACCTTGCGGGTTTCGTCTTCGCCCATCTCGTCAAGGAATGTGACCAGCGTATCCGTCGAAGCATCGAACACACCGTCGCCATCATCCTCGTAGAACTGGATGTTGGTTAGGTCGCCCGACACATCGTCAGCGCTCAAATCGAGGTCGACAATGTCGTTCGAAGAGTTGGTGACATCGAAAGTCAGAACAGCCTGCTCTTCGCCTGGCGCGACCGAAGTCGTATCGTCGCCGTCTTCTTCGACTACGACGTTGACCTTGCGATCGACAGCGAAGCTATCCGAGTCAGTCTCATCTGTTTGATCAACGCCGCCAACTTGATAGCTGACGGTGACGTTGTTGGTGATCGGATCACCGGCGCTGGTCCCTTCGGCCATCGCCGGTACCGTGCCAGCCACAACAAGCGCTATAGAGCTCGTTGCACCCAGCCATTGGGTGGTACGTTTCATGATATTGGTCCTCTGCGTGTGCCCCACGACAAAATTCCCGCCCGCAGGACGTGGCGGTTACCGTTCGCCTCTCAGCGAATGATTGCTGGATATTCGACACGGCCTGACTGGCCGGGTTCGATCGCAGCCAGCGTCCAGCGAACATGCGTTACATCGCCATGTTCAGCTGCGCGTGCTGCGCCATCCTCACCAGTGACGGTGAGTGTTTCGAGAGTGCCCCAAGTCGCGCCGCCATCGACAGACACGGTCAAAGCCGGGTCAGCGTCAGGAGCGAGCCGCACTGCACCGGGCAGCGGGTTGGTGACGACAAAATCCGTGACTGTTTCGGCGCCCGAATTGGAATAATCCGTGCCGAAGATCAGACGATCACCGGGGACAATGACATCGGGAGCGACCAGTTCGGTCTGCTCCGCGCCACTGGCATCCACGGTGGTTTTCACAGCCTTCACATCGCCTGCGAGCGAGATCGGGCGGTCTTGCGCGGCCGCTGGCATCGCCGGAAGGGCGAACGCCAGAAGCGCGGCTGCGATTTGTCCAAGGAGTTTCATGGTCTCAGGTCCCTGTTTTGAATTCTATGCTTCAATCGATGGTCACATCGAAGGTGATGGCTTGGTTCGTCCCGCCAGCAACCGTGCCCAGGTCGACGCTGACTCCGGCGGTATCGGACGCTTCGCCCGCATCATCGCCGCTAGCATCAGTGAGCGGATTGCCATCCAGTGCGAGTGTGCCGTCGGCATAGGTTGTGCCTGTTGGAATGGCGTCGGTGACGACGAGGTCATCGATTGAGCCACTGCCCGCGACGTTTGCATTGATGGTGAAAGTCACGACCGAACCTGGCACGGCGCTGGTGCCTCCGAACGGATCGACGATCGTGAAGGATTTGATCAAATCGACTGATGTGATGCCAGCTAATAGCGATCCGATCGCGCTATCGTCTGCCCCGGTCGTGCCAACAATGGCGTCGCTGCCATCGACGCCCTGGCCGCCAAAAGTTGTGCCGGGTGTGCCGGTGCCAGTTACGGCCTCTGCGGCCAGCTCAACGTCGCTTTCCTGCGTGTCAGTGACGCCGTCAGGCACAGTCACAATCACAAATACGGTTAGCGTTTCGTCCGCTTCGAGGATTTCGGTGGTCTCGGGCGAGGTGAGGATTTCATCGACGCCCGGATCGTATGTCCCGTTGCCATTGCTATCGATCGCGATGGCGTCGACCGTCGTATCGAAATCGTTGCCGGCCACATTCGGATTGGCGGTCAGCTCGAACTCCTCCGGTCCGGTCGCGGGTCTGCCGGGCGAAGCGGTGCTGACATTCGAAGTGACCAACACTGGCAATGGCCCGGAAGAGTTCGAGCTGACCGCCAATCCGAATGTGGCCGGCA
>JBCAXQ010000123.1:0-8319 GCA_038534015.1 Pseudomonadota bacterium
CGCATCGCCAAGGGTGTTGAGGTGCAAGGTTACATCCTCAATGCCCAGCTCCTTCAAAAGCTGGTCGGCCATGGCCAGCAATTCGACGTCGGCGTGAGGTTCTGCTGCTCCAATGACTTCGGCATCAATCTGGTGAAACTGCCGGTAGCGACCCTTCTGTGGGCGCTCGTACCGGAACAGCGGGCCGTGGGTCGCAACCTTAAGCGGCGCGTGCTGTTGCCAGCCATTGGTGAGGTAGGCGCGCGCAAGTCCAGCAGTGAACTCAGGTCTGAGGGTCAACGATTCCCCGCCGCGATCATCGAATGAATACATTTCCTTCGAAACCACATCGGTTGTCTCGCCGATCGCCCGACTGAACACCTCGGTTTTCTCAAAAACCGGCATTTCGACCCGCCGAAATCGGTAAAGCTTCCGGACGCGCTCAAATGTTTCAACCACGAACGAAAACGCTTCCGCGTCTGCGCCGAAGATGTCCTGTGTGCCGCGAATGGCCTTTGGAGTGTTCTTGCCCATAAAGTCTCTTGTCGTTTTCGGCGCGATTACGACCAAGGGAGGCCTTTCGCAATGGCGCTTCAAGCGCTATCGGCCTCGCGAGCTCTTGGGAGGGAGATCAAACAACCACATAAAGGCTATTCAATGCGTATCGACAAAATCGCCATCGGCACCAATCCTCCGGACGATCTGAACGTTATCATCGAAGTGCCGACCGGCGGCGAACCGGTCAAATACGAATTCGACAAGGAAAGCGGTGCATTGTTTGTTGATCGCATTCTGCACACTCCGATGCGTTATCCGGCCAATTACGGCTTCGTCCCGCACACGCTCTCACCCGATGGCGATCCGCTTGATGCGCTGGTGATTGCTCGCAGCCCCTTCATGGCTGGGTGTGTGGTAAACGCGCGTCCGATCGGTGTGCTTAATCTCGAAGACGAGCACGGCGGCGATGAGAAGCTGATCTGCGTGCCGGTCGATACGACATTTCCGTACTATTCGGATGTTGGAGAAACCAAGGATTTGCCGTCGATCATCTTTCAGCAGATCGAACACTTCTTCACCCACTACAAGGATCTCGAAGCCGAAAAATGGGTTCGGATCGGCAAATGGGGTGACCGCGCCGAAGCACGCCAGATCGTGACAGAAGCGATCGAACGGGCAAAGGCCAACTGATCAGCCGCCACGCCCCGTCTTTAGAGCGTTAAGGAAACGACTTTGAACACGCCGGAAAGAACCACCGGCAGACCGATCGCCATGATCCAAAGAAAGATCGCATCGCGGCGGAACGCTCCAAGAAAGCTAGGGTCTGCGGCCTCATCATCGGTCAACCCCGACCACCGCTTCTCGAACCACCGACATGCCGGTATGATGGCCGCCACCAAGACCACAAGAGCGAGGTAAGGCAGGATTGACGACCCCCCCGCCTCCAATTGCTTCACGGTCCAGAAGATCTGTATTGCCGTATAGACCAGCAATGCGAAGGCAACATGGTCGCTCATTGACTTGCGCCAATCGCGCGTCTTTTGCGCCGCGTTTTCAGCCTCGTGCTTTTGCATAATGTCTGTCATTGAACCGCTCCCCAACGAATTCATTCTCTCTCCGGATCGGAGTATTCCAAATCCGGAGCCGTGTTGCAAGCTCGGTAACCAAGCCGCAATTCCGTGGTAGCCGGCTTAAAAGCCGCTTGGGGACAGTCCGACACGCAAAAATCCTGCCAAAACGGCAAAGACTTCCCTTTTCAGTAGGAAATGCGGTGCTACATCACTGCATATGAGCAAAACGGAAACCCTGGCCGGAAGCGCAGAGGAAACCAGCATAACTGCGGCCGCGCCAATGCCAGATGGCGGGCTTGAGGTTATCTCAATCGCCAAGAGCTACGACAAACGTTCGGTCCTTTCGGATATTTCACTGACGGTCGCCAAAGGTGAAGTGCTCGGCTTGCTTGGCCCCAACGGCGCGGGCAAGACGACCTGCTTCTACTCCATAATGGGTCTTGTGCGCCCAGATTCCGGCCGCATTCTGATGGATGGCGAGGACGTGACCAAGCTGCCAATGTATCGGCGCGCAATCTTGGGGCTCGGCTACCTGCCGCAAGAAACCAGCATTTTTCGGGCCATGACGGTCGAACAGAATATCAATTGTGTGCTCGAGATGGTCGAGCCGGACACTGAGACGCGCGCGCAAGAACTGGAGCGCTTGTTGGGTGAATTCGGTCTTGAACGGTTGCGCGAAAGCCCGGCTATGGCGCTTTCGGGCGGTGAGCGAAGGCGGTGCGAAATTGCGCGTGCGCTCGCCGCCAAGCCATCGATCATGCTGCTTGACGAACCGTTTGCTGGTATTGACCCGCTCTCGATCAGCGACATTCGCGACCTGGTTAAAGACCTTAAGAGTCGCGGGATCGGTGTGTTGATAACCGATCACAATGTCCGCGAAACACTCGATATCGTTGATCGCGCATGCATTATCTATGGCGGTCAGGTCCTGTTTGCTGGGACCCCGCAGGATCTCGTCGCTGACGAGAACGTCAAACGCTTGTACCTGGGTGAAGGCTTCACCCTGTGATGGGCCTGCGAGACTGACCAATGGCCCTGGGTCCAAGGCTTGACCTGAGACAATCCCAGTCGCTGGTGATGACGCCGCAATTGCAGCAGGCGATCAAACTGCTGGCGGCATCGAATCTCGAGATAGAGACGTTTATTGGCGATGCTCTGGAAGCCAATCCTCTTCTCGAAGCGGGAGCAGTTTCTGCAGAAGGCGGCGCCTCTGATGCCGACTCGGATGATGTGCCGAGGGAAGAGTTCACATCTGACCAGCTGATTGCCCAAGGCCAAGGGGAAAGCGAAGCACCGCTGGATATCGATACAAGCGCGCTCGACCGGGATAGGGACACGGGCGATGGTGGTATGTCCAGCAGCGAATGGGGTGCCGCGGGAGGCGGAGGCCCCGCTTCGTCCGACGAGTTTCCGGATCTGGAGGCAACTCAAGCAGCGGAAACAACGCTGGCTCAGCAACTGAATGAACAGATCGGTGCCATGACGGTCAATGATCGCGAGGAGTTTGTTGCGCGCCACTTGATCGGGCTGCTCGATGAAGCTGGCTATTTGCCGTTCGACCTACGCACGATTGCTCATGATCTTGGTGTCGAACACGATGACGTCGAAGATGCATTGGCTGTGGTTCAAATGCTTGAGCCGACCGGCATCGGCGCGCGCAATCTTGCGGAATGCCTTGCGATTCAGGCCCGCGAAGCCAATCGCTACGATCCATGTATGGCCAAGCTGATCGACAATCTCGAATTGCTGGCAAAAGGAGAAATCGCCAGACTAAAACGGCTTTGTAACGTGGATGAAGAAGATTTCGCCGATATGCTTGGGGAGCTGCGCAGCTACGACCCCAAGCCCGGCCTTGTCTATGGTGAAGGCGGTGCGAACGCGATTGTTCCCGACGTTCTCCTTACTGAAAATGGCAAAGGCGGCTGGGACATTTCACTGAACGAAGAGACTTTGCCGCGGCTCGTGGTCAATCGCGGATACTTTGTGGAACTCAATGAGGGGGCAACCAACAATGAGGCACAAAGCTGGTTGAAGGAGAAGCTGGCGGATGCACACTGGCTGATCCGCGCGCTCGACCAGCGGCAAAAGACGATCCTTAAAACCGCGGCTGCTATTGTAAAGCAACAGGAAGGCTTCTTTCGCAAGGGCGTGTCGGAACTCAAGCCGCTTACTCTTCGGGAGGTCGCGGAAGAGATCGATATGCACGAAAGCACGGTTAGTCGTGTCACCAGCAACAAGTTCTTATCGTGCGAACGGGGCTGTTTCGAACTCAAATACTTCTTTTCCAGCGGAGTGGCATCTAGCGACGGAGAAGGCGCATCCGCCGAAACGATCAAGGCCAGGATCAAAACGTTGACCGATGCAGAAGACCCAAAGAAGGTTCTATCCGACCAGAAGCTGGTGGATTTGCTCAAAGAAGAGGGCTTCGATCTCGCCCGGCGTACGGTCGCGAAATACCGCGAGGCCATCGGGATTGGTTCTTCAGCCCAGCGCCGCCGCCAGAAAAAGATACAGAATCTTTAGATTTGGCAATGGCTTCGCGCCCCGCCATCCAACCGGCTTGCTCGCTATCCCACCTGTTGCACAAAAGACTCGCAAAGTTTTCGAGCAACCCGTTTACGCCACGTTAACCTTTTCCGTTCAGACCTTGCGTGGTTAATACATGGCAACACCTCTGAACGAGGGGTTACTGCTTCCAGACTGGGTAAGTTAGGGGACCAGCGATGCGAGTGCTTTTGATTGAGGATGAGCCGACAACGGCAAAAGCCATTGAGCTCATGCTCACCACCGAAGGCTTTAATGTCTATTCCACTGATCTGGGCGAAGAGGGCCTCGATCTGGGAAAGCTGTATGATTACGATATCATCCTACTGGACCTGAACCTGCCGGATATGCACGGCTATGACGTGCTCAAGAAACTCCGCGTTGCGAAAGTGCAGACGCCGGTCCTGATCCTTTCGGGAATTGCCGAAATGGACAGCAAGATCCGTTCATTCGGGTTTGGTGCCGACGATTATGTGACCAAACCGTTCCACCGCGAAGAGCTGGTCGCCCGCATTCATGCCGTTGTGCGTCGCTCGAAAGGCCACAGCCAGTCGATTATCCGCACCGGGAAACTGGCCGTAAACCTCGATGCGAAAACCGTCGAAGTCGACAGCGCCCGCGTGCACCTGACCGGCAAGGAGTATGCGATGCTCGAGCTGCTCAGCTTGCGCAAAGGCACCACGCTGACCAAGGAAATGTTCCTCAACCACCTGTATGGCGGAATGGACGAGCCGGAACTCAAGATTATCGACGTCTTCATCTGCAAGCTGCGCAAGAAGCTCAGCCACGCATGTGGCGGCGAAAACTACATCGAAACCGTCTGGGGCCGCGGCTATGTGCTGCGCGACCCGCAGGACGAAGCCGAAGCTGCCTAAGTCTCCAGATTAGTCTTCTGTGAAAGAACGCCCGGAGTTAACGCTTCGGGCGTTTTTCATTGCGTCACGCAGCGCCCATACCGGCTGGCACTTCGCGTACGTCCAGCCCGCTGGGTTCTTGATATAACCGCAAGCCGAACTCCGGCAGGATTGCCAACAGATGGTCGAAGATGTCCGCCTGGATCGCTTCGTATTCGCCCCATGTCGTGGTGTCAGTGAAACAATAGACTTCGATCGGCAGGCCAAGCGATCCCGGTGCGAGCTGCCTCACAAGCAAAGTAAAGCCATCTCCAATGCGCGGGTGCCATTGCAGATAGGCGATGATGTAGGCCCTCAGCGTCCCGATATTTGTCAATCGGCGTGCATTGACCGGGCTGTCTTCGCCATCCAGCTCCTTGGCGTTCCATTCCGCAATCTCGTCTCGCTTGGCCGCAAGATAGGGCTTGAGGATGCGAAACCGCTTGAGGTCCACCACCTCCTCTTCATCAAGAAACCGTATCGAGTTTTGATCGATGTGAAGCGAGCGTTTGATCCGTCTTCCCCCGCTCTCGCTCATCCCGCGCCAGTTTCGGTAGGAATCGGACACCAGCCGATGTGTCGGTATGGTCGTAATTGTCTTGTCGAAATTCTGCACTTTCACGGTGTGCAGAGAGATATCGATGACGTCCCCATCGGCATTCATGCCGGGCATTTCGATCCAGTCACCGACGCGCAGCATATCATTGGTTGTCAATTGAACACTCGCAACCAGCGACAGGATCGTGTCCTTGAACACCAACAACAAGACTGCGGTGATCGCACCAAGGCCTGACAACAACAGCAGCGGTGACTGATCGATCAGCACCGAAATCATCACAATCGCGGCCCCGCACAGGACCAGGATCTTTATGACCTGCACGAACCCCTTGATCGGGCGGTTGCGAGAGCGCGGCATGCGCTCATAGACTTCGTTGGCGTAGGTCAGCGCTTTGACGATTGCCATCGCAACGGACAGCGCGATCAATGCCTGCGCAACGTTGGTGACCAAAACCGTCACTTCGTCCGGCAAATTCGGAACGGCAGCAATCCCGCGCGAGACAATCAACAGGGGAATCACCGTCGCAAGCCAGGCGGCTGATTTGTCGATCGTGTCGGTCTTGGCATCAAGATAGGGTGCAGCGGCGCGCAGGATCACACGCTTGAGCAAGTAGTTCACTGCCAAAGCGATTATTGCGAGCAGTGTGAGCCCGATAAGGCTTTGCGCCCATTGGGGCTGTTCAGCGAACATTGTCAGCAAAGTATTCATCGCTTCGCGGCCTAGACCGGGCCAGTCAGTGTCTCAAGGAAAGACTGCCTCTGGACAAGCATCCCCGGCAACGATTAGCGCGCGCGGCATGACTGCACACAAGGAAGGCGATCCGACCACTCTCAATCGGCTGTATGGGCGCAGCATCGGCAAGCCGCTGCGCGCCCACCAGCAGGATCTGGTTGACAACCTTCTGCCTCAGATCGCTGTTCCCGCCGAAGGTCCCATAACGGCGCAGGCTCTCTTCGGTGAAGACTGTCCGCTGCATTTCGAAATCGGCTTTGGTGGTGGCGAGCATCTTGCCTACCGCGCGGATCTGCTGCCCAATCACGGTTTCATCGGAGCGGAACCGTTTATGAATGGCGTTGCGCAGGCACTGGCCCAGATCGAAGAACAAAGGCTCGCCAATATACGTTTGCATGCTGGCGATGCATTGGAGGTACTCTCGCGCGTGCCCGATGGCACACTGACGATGGCTTATCTTTTGCACCCCGACCCATGGCCCAAGGCGCGCCACGCAAAGCGTAGAATGATGAATGACGGCCCGGTCCAGATGATAGCCGACAAGCTCAAGCCAGGCGGAGAATTCCGTTTCGGCACCGATCACGCGATCTATCTGCGCCATGCGCTTATGGTCATGCAGCGCTTCACCGGCCAGTTTGAATGGGTGGTCGAGGGACCAAGTGGCTGGCAGAACCGCCCGTCGGGCTGGTGCGAAACGCGCTACGAACGCAAGGCCCGTACGAAGTTTGAACACGAAGTGTGGTACTTCCGTTTCAGGCGTCTTTAAGAACAAGAGTGCGACACCATGGGCAAAGTGCTTGGAACAGGTATAGTCTTCGCGGTCTTCGGTTTACTTTTCGCCGGCATCGGATTCTGGCTGTATTCACAGGATCAGGAGTTGGCGGAAACGGGGCTGCGCGCGAACGGCACTGTGATCGAGCTTGATCGCTACACGGATGGCGATGGAGACACGATGTACCGCCCCCTGATAGAATTCCGCGATGCAGACGGAACGATCCAGCAGGTCCAGAGCAAGGTCAGCAGCAGCTCGCCTTCCTTTGCCCGTGGGGAGCAAGTGAGTGTGATCTATGACCCTGGCGATCCGTCGGGCGCGATCATCGACACGTTCATGCAGCGGTTTTTTCTGCCGCTGATATTTGGCGGAATGGGCGTATTTTTCGCGGTGATCGGTATCGGACTGGTAATCTATCGAACAATTGGTGGAAACTCGGTGGGATTCAGTCGGAAGATTCGTTTCAACACCAGTCACTCAGCCGAACCTGGTGAACAGCGAAATTACTGGACGCCGCGCGATAAAGGGTGACCTCTGTGGTCGCCGTGCGCCTTGCCTAAAGAGTTGCATGGCGATGGGGCAAGGAAACCAAGCTGGAGATCCCAAGCATGGAAAACGAAACGCCTTGGAGCGGGATAATCCTCTCGACAGTCGGTATCGCGTTCCTGGCCTTTGCGATCTTTGCGTTCCTCTCTGACCGCGACCGCGATCAGAATGGCTTGCGCGCCGAGGGTTCGGTGATTGCACTGGAAGCTAGGGATGATAGCGATGCCGAAGCCAGGTACGCGCCCGTAATAAACTTGGACTGACGAATCACAGGAGCAGCATCAGTTCACAGCTTCGGTAGCGAGCAGTCCACCCCAGTTCACGCCCGGAGATAGAGTGACGGTGATTTATGATCCCAAATCACCGTCCGCTGCAAAGATCGATACGCCTACGCTGCGTTATCTATTGCCATTCCTGCACCGCAAGCTCACCGGGTCATCTCCCGGCGTAAGCTAGAACGGCAACCGTCCTATCCGACCACTCCTGCGCTGGCCAAGACCGCGAGTGTGAGCACGTCAGGCGCGATCGCGGTCATCGGCACAATCTGGACCGGTTTTTCCATCCCGATCAGCATCGGCCCGATCGTCGCATTGCCCCCCAGCTCACGCAAGATCTTGGCGGAAAGGTTGGCGGATTGCAGTCCGGGCATGATCAGCACATTGGCAGGCGCAGACAGGCGGCTGAACGGATACAGTTCCATCACCTTGGCATTTAGCGCGGTATCGG
>JBCAXQ010000124.1:0-8286 GCA_038534015.1 Pseudomonadota bacterium
CCCGCGCTGCGAACCGCCGCGAAGGTATGCGGATGATCGCAATCAGGGCAATGAACGCGACTACACCGGCAATTATTCCACTGGGCAGGAATTCCAGATCGGAAAGCGCCCCTTCAAGGATCATTGACCCGATGAGGAATGGTATCGAGAGCAGCACCGTGTGGATCCGCAGAGCATGAATGTAATTGGGATGAAGGCGCGTCAGCTCTTCACCATCATCGGCATAGATCGGCTCTAGTCCGCTTGCTGGCGAGGCTGGCTCGACAGGCGTTGGCTTAACAGTCGCTTCCATACTGAATTAGATGTGCAATACAGTTGCCGAGCGCAAGCCCTAATGGCCGCGCCACGACCAGCGTGCCCTCAGCTGCGCTGGTTGAACCGCCGACCTACCATGGCTGCGGCGATGTTGGTCTTCTGCACATCAATCGCTCCGCCAGCGATCCCCCAGGCATAGGCATCGCGCAGGCGTCGCTCCATCCCATAGTCTTTGTGATATCCGTAGCCGCCCATGACCTGCATGCCCAATGCAGCCACTTCACGGACAATCTCATTGGCATAGCATTTGGCCAAGCTGCTTTCATACACAGTCGGCAGTCCATCGGGCTGCGCGTCGGCGTTAACGGCGGCTCTATGAATCAAGAGCCGGGCGGCATCGACCTTCATCGCCATTTCGGCGATTTTCATCTGCACCGCCTGAAAATCGACGATGGGCTTGCCGAAGGCCTCACGCTCCTGCGTATATGTCAGCGCCTGTTCGAGGGCAGAAGCTGCGACGCCCAGGCTCTGAGTGGCATTGCCGCACCGCTCGAGCCCGAATGCGCTCATCAGCTTGCCAAACCCGCC
This sequence comes from Pseudomonadota bacterium, assembly GCA_038534015.1. Lineage (GTDB taxonomy): Bacteria > Pseudomonadota > Alphaproteobacteria > Sphingomonadales > Sphingomonadaceae > Erythrobacter. The sequence continues at coordinate 844 of JBCAXQ010000124.1, forward strand.
TGCGCCAATGATCACGTTCTCTCCCGGGACCTTCACGTTATCGATCGCATAGTCAGCTGTTGGGATCCCGCGAAAGCCCATCAGTTCTTCGCGCTTTCCGAACTGCATGCCTTCCATGCCTTTTTCGAGCAGGATCGCGCCAATACCCTTGGCACCCGGATCATCCGTGAACCGGCAATAGGTCACGTAATAGTCCGAATGACCGCCACCGCTGGTCCAGCGCTTATAGCCGTTGACGACATACCCATTCCCCTCGGCGATGGCCTTGGTCTTGAGGTCGGTCAACGCCGTTCCTGCATCGGGCTCCGACATGGAGACCGCGACAATTTTCTCGCCCTTGATCACTTCGGGAAGAATTCTTGCCTTCATCTCGGGCGACCCAAACCGATCGATCGTGCGCACAGGGCCTGTCAGGGCTTCAAACACGGGAAAAGCGACCGCGTTGGAAATCTGCGCAAACTCTTCGAGCACGAGAAGAGCCTCGAGATGACCCAGGCCAAGGCCGCCATACTCTTCGGGCAGATTGACCCCGAGAAATCCCATCTCGCCGTACTGCCGGAGCATATCGGGCGGCACCGGATAGTCTTTTTCTTCCATGTCGCGGGCCATTTCTGGCAGTTCCGCTCTCGCAAACTTGCGGGCAGTTTCCTGCAGATCGCGCTGATCGTCGGTAAGTTGAAAGTGCATGTGGTTTCTTAAGTCCTTTGGGCTTAGCAGGGTGCCTAGCGGATTTATGAGGGGAGTGGGTCGTCTTGCCTCGCATAGTGTCTCGCGACGGGAAAAGAGACCAAATGAGGGTCGCAAGGGAGAAAAATTTGATGACGACGCTTCACTCGAGCCTCGGCCCCAATCCGCGTCTGGTGCGGATGTTTCTGATTGAAAAGGGAATTTCGGAAGACCGGGTCAAAAGAGTTCACTATGACATCATCACCGGCGAGAATCGGCAGGATGAATCGTATCTTGAGAAGAACCCGCTCGGCACCATGCCGGCGCTTGAACTCGATGATGGCACAGTCCTGACTGAAAGCTGGCCGATCTGCGAGTTTATCGAAGAAGAGCACCCGCAGCCCAACATGTTTGGCAAGACGCCCAAAGAGCGAGCTGAGGTGCGCAAATGGGCGCGATTGTTCGATCAGGAAGTGGTCGTGCCGATGACAATGGGATTTCGCGCAACGGGCGGACGCCCTATGTTTGAACCCAGAATGCCGGTGGTAAGCCAAGAGGCGGGCGCGGAGCTGGCGGCAATGTCTGACGACAAATGGCGCTGGTTCGACAGAGCCTTGGGCGACAAGAACCATTTTGCGCTGGGCAGATTCACATTCGCCGATTTGATAGTGTTCTGTTTCGCCAATTTCGGCTTCACTGTCGGTTGGAAGCTGCCCGATGGCACTCGCAATCTGGCGCGCTTCGTTGACACCCACAATGGCCGCGAGAGCGCGAAAGTCTGGCAGGATACCGAGTAATGACCGATCTATCTGGTACAGCCGCAATTGTGACCGGCTGTGCCAGCGGGATCGGGGCGGCAACGGTTCGCCGCTTCGTGGCCGATGGCGCCCGGGTGCTGGGTACAGACATCAATCCTGCACAGGGACAGGCGCTGTGCGACGACGCAGGCGCCCGGTTTCTGGAGCAGGATGTAGCGGAGATTACGCGCTGGAACGATGTGGTCGCAAAAGCGCAAGACGCGTTTGGCCAACTTGATATCCTCGTCAACAATGCCGGCACAGTCTCCTCGCTTTCGATCGAAGAGGTGACCGACGAAGCCTGGGAGCGGATCTATGCCATCAACGTTACCGGCACGATGGCGGGATGCCGGGCAGCGATCGCGGCAATGAAGAACAATCCCGGCGGTTCGTCCGGTTCAATTATCAACATAGCTTCGACATCGGCGATGGCAGCATTGCCGACCGATGTTGCTTATTGTTCGAGCAAGGGCGCTGTCAGGGTGATGTCTAAATCGATCGCGACATATTGCGCTCAGCAAGGATACAATATTCGCTGCAACACCGTGATCCCCGGTGCGACCGAAACCGGAATTCTCGATGCGGCCGAACAGGTCACGCCAGGACTGAAAGCGGCCGTCGCTGCCACCTCACCGCTCAATCGCCTGGCCGACCCTGCCGAAACAGCAGCCGCAATAGCCTTCCTCGCCAGTGACGATTGCCCCTTCATGACCGGCGCGGAAATGCTGGTCGACGGCGGAGCGTTGTCGATCCATCCCGGGTTCTGATAGACGGCTAGACTGCGGCAATCCGTTCCAGATAGCCAGAAGGTTTCATCTGCGCGGCAGTCCAGGCGAAAACCGCCATCGCAAGCACGCCGGAAACGACACACACTCCAAAAACCGCGATACCGAGCGAGGCTGTACCCTGCGTCGGTGAAAGCAAATCACTCACCCAGCCGATCACGGCCAGTCCCAATGCCTGTCCAACCAGATTGTTGAAAAACAGCGCGATCGCGACGGCGAAACCGCGCTGCGATGGCTCAACGCTGGCCTGAATGCCCGACAGGATACCCGCCTGGCTCATCACATAAATGGCATAGGCAAATGCAAACCAGCCAAGGAACATCCAGAACCCGGTCGACATCAGGCTGACCGCGAGAGGGGCAACACATCCCAGGCTTACCAAGCCCGGCAACCAGGCACGCCAACGCTCATCGCGCCTTGTCAGCCAGCCTGTGACCAGCCCGCCCAAAATCGGTCCAGGGATGCCTCCCAAAAGGAATGCGAGACCAAGGTAGAGGCCGACATCGCCGCTCGAAAACGGGAAGTTGCGCATCATGACGGCGGCCATCCAGAATGCGAGCGCATAGCCGATCATGATCTGCACCGCCCAACCGATCGCCATTCCAAGGAAAACGCGGTTTGAAAGCAAAGCTCTGGCGGTCTCACGCACAGATTGCTGTTCGATTGTGGCTCCCTTTGCAGCATATTGCCCGCGGCGAGGCTCCCGTACGCTGAGATACATGATGCCTCCGATCAGAACGCCGGGCAGACCCATCAGGATGAACGCCCATCGCCATCCGAACAACTCGTTGAGCTGGCCGCCCACGATCAATCCGGCCGCAGTGCCCATCGAAGCGCCGAGCGTGAGAAACCCCATGGCTTTCGCCAACTCCTCCCGACGGAAGAGATCCGCGACGAGGCTTTGCGATGCCGGCCCGGAGCATCCTTCGCCCACACCCACTCCAGTGCGCGCAAAGAAGAGTGACCAGAAACCGATCGCCGCCCCACACAGGGCTGTCATGGCGCTCCAGAAAGTGATGGCTCCGGCGACAATATTCTTGCGCACGGATCGATCCGCCAGCCGCGCCGCAGGAAAGCCGACGATTACATATGTCGCGGCAAAAGCGAGCCCGCCAAGCAGGCCAAGTTCAAAATCGCTGAAGTTGAATTCCGCTTTGATATCCTCAAGCAGGATCGAGAACACCAGCCGATCGGCAATGCTGAAAAGGCTGACAACAGTCAGCAGGCCGAGCACATACCAGCGATACCAATTTGCCTCTGCAGGTTGCTTGCCAGGTTCAGCGATGGGGGCGTTAGTGGTGGGGTCGGGCATCGAGGCCATTGTCCACCGGAATGGTCAGGCCATTCAGGAACCGCGCTTCATCAGAGGCGAGAAACAGGACGCATCCGGCGACATCGCGTGGATCGCCCAATCCATCCAGGGGTAGTGGCCCGGACGGAATCTCCATCAATTCCTCTCCGCCGCGCCCCGAGATCTCCCGCACCATCGGCGTTTCGATTCCGCCCGGTGCCAACGCATTGCAACGGATACCATAGCCTTCGTCCTGGCAATGGACCGCAATTGATCGCGTCATTGAGCTGATCGCTCCCTTCGCGGCCGTGTAGGCCGGTATCATCGGATAGCCCATCAGGGCTGCGGTCGAGGCCATGTTCACGATTGACGAACCTCCGCCGCCGACCTTCTCATGGCGATTCTTCATCAGCGGCAATGCATATTTGCAGCCAAGAAATGTCCCGTTGACGTGGATATCGAGGTGCAGCTTGAAGTGATCGAGTGAGCAATCCTCGATATTCTCAAAGATCACATTGCCAGCATTGTTGACCAGAATGTCGAGCCCGCCATGGCGCTCCTCGACAGCGTGCATCACATCTTTCCATTGCTGCTCGTCAGTCACGTCAAGCGCCATCGCATCGCCGCCAATGCTGTCCGCAACCTTGTGCGCAAGCTCGACCTCGCGATCAGTCACGATGACGCGAGCGCCCTCGCCTGCCAGCCGTTCACAATCGGCTTTGCCCAAGCCCATGGCTCCGCCTGTAACTAGCGCAATCCTGCCCTCTACCCGGCCTGCTCCCGGTCGATTCATCGCACTCTCCCAAATGCTTTTCAGGCTTGCAACCTATCGGCGAAGCCTGGTTGCACCACTGGCTAAAGCGATGGGAAAAATGTGAGGTGCGCTGGCAAGTCGGGCAGCTATTCTTCCCAGCGGGAGAAACGCGATGATGGACACCGCCGAAATTGCGCAGCTGCGCGCACTGATGGATTGGGAAGCGACCCGCAGAGCACCTCCGCAGGGATTTCCCGAGCTGCCAGACATGCCCGCGGCGCGCTATACATCGCCCGAATACTTCGCGCTCGAACAGCAGCACATCTTCCGCAAGAGCTGGTTGTTTGCCGGCCATCTGGACGAGATACCCGAGCCAGGCTGTTATATGCGCTGGCACAATGCTGGGGACCCGATCGTGATCGTCCACGGTATGGATGGCACCGTGCGCGCCTTCTACAACACCTGCCGCCATCGCGGCGCGCCGGTGGTGACCGAAGATTTCGGGAAGTCTTCACGCCTGATGTGCGGCTATCACAACTGGACTTACAAGACCGATGGGTCGCTGGTCGGCGTGCCCGAACGGCAGGATTTCCCGCCCGACTTCGACATGTCTTGCCGCGGCTTGATCCCGGTCCGCTGCGAGATGTTCGGCAAGGTGATATTCGTCAATTTCGATGACGGGGCGATGGCGCTCAGGGACTGGCTCGGCCCGCTTGCTGACGAATGGGAAGAGTTTGCGTTCGACCGGATCAAGCTGGCCGCGCGCCATTCTTTCGACCTCAAATGCAACTGGAAGGTCGCGATGGAGGCCAACATGGAGGTCTACCATGTGCCTTTCATCCATCCCGAAACGGTGGCGCCATTGGTCGACAGCAGGCGCAATCTCAACACAATGTACCCCAACGGGCACGCCAGGATGCTGGCCCCGCCGCCAGAACAGACCGACCGAGAGCATGTTCGCGCGGTGGACAGCCCTCCCGAATGGCAGCAGATCGAAAGCGTCGGCGAGATCGGGCGAACCTGCACGCAAAGCTACACGCTGTTTCCCAACTGGGTTTCACCGCTGTCGAACTATTTCGTCCCGCCCCTGCTGTTCTGGCCGACATCTTTGACCACCACCCGGCTTGAACTGGTGACCATGGCGCTCGACTGGGGCGATGGAGCGGCCCCGGATTTGTGGACTGTGCCCGATGCGAGCAAGCCCAATGGCCGAGACATGAGCCCGATCATACTCGAGGATACGCAGTTCGGTGAAGCGATCCAGAAGTCCATGGAAAGCACCGCCTTTAGGAGCGTGCCATTGTCCTACCAGGAAGCGCGTATTTACAGCTTCCACCAGAGCTGTGACCGGATGATCGGGACCGACAGCATTCCATCAGACTTGCGGGTTCAACAGGTGATTGGGGAGGACTGGATCTGGCCCAACGATCCTCGCGTCGAGCAGATGGAAGCCAATGAAGCCTCCGCAAGATAAGCTGCCGAGTGACGCTACGGCATCGTGTCATTGTGACGCAAAAGCATCACTTTGCGACGCTCCCTAGCGCTTTTGCTAGATGAGCGTTGCCACCCCCGCCCATACAACTTGGACTGCACTGAGAGGCGAAACACCGCCCCGGTCGAGGGACACAAGCCCGGACGCATTCGATCCGGATTGTTGAGGGAGAGAGCATGATGAACACACTTCGCACGCGTAATGTGTCGAGCACAAGAATGCTGCGCAAGGTGCTGCTGGGAAGCGCCGCGACCGCCGCGATGATCGGCTTTTCGGGCGCGGCTATGGCGCAGGATAACGAGACTGACGAAGAGGCCAATGAGTTCGGCGACAACGTCATCATCGTCCAAGCGCGCAAGCAGAATGAAAGCCTGCAAGAAGTTCCCGTGACGGTGACCGCAATCGGCGGCGAAGTGCTCGAAAAATATGGGGTCGATCAGGTTGCAGATGTGGTCAGCCGTGTCCCCACTCTCAACGTTCAGGTCGGCGGCTCGGGGTCAGGCGGGCAGCTTTCGCTGCGCGGCGTCGGCTCCTCCAACATTTCGGCCGCGTTCGACTCAGCGGTCGCATTTGATTTTGACGGCGTGCAGGTTTCGACCATGCGCCTGGTTCAGGCCGGGTTCTTCGACACAGCCCAGATCGATGTGCTCAAGGGCCCGCAATCCCTGTTCTTCGGAAAGAGCGCCTCAGCCGGTGTGTTCTCCGTCCGTTCAGCCGATCCGACACCCGATTGGGAAGTCGGGATGAAGGGTCAGTATGAGTTCGAAGAAAAAGGCTACACGGTCGGCGGGTTCATATCGGGCCCGATCAGTGACACTCTCGGCGTTCGCGTGGCTGCGCAATACAACGATATTGATGAATTCGTTGAACTGGAGCCAGGGACGCCAGCGGCCAATGGCCGGTTTCGTGGGACGAGCAATTTCGTCGGCCGCCTGACGCTCGACTGGAATCCGGATGACCGGTTCAATGCAAACCTCAAGGTTCAATACGTCAAGAATGAGACGGATGGCGCCATCCAGCATTCCGACATTTCGTGCGGAAACGACGGTGTTGCTGACCCGATTGTCCTGCTCAGTGGCGGGCTCACGATCGATCCGGGCTACAATTGCAATGCGTTTGACGGATTGTACTACCTGCCAGATGCTGCTGCGGCCTTGGCGCCTGGAATTCCCACCACTCCAGTATCGGATGCTCCGTCAGAGGCGGCCGGCCGCAATGGGGTCCCATTCGGCGAAACGGAAATCTGGTTCAGTCGGCTAAGGTTTGATCTTGATCTCTCCGATTCCCTCACACTGACATCGATCACCGGCCTGCTCGACATGGATGCGGTTGATTTTGACTGTTATTCGTATGGCGGCCGTTTCCCTGATGGGTCTGGCGGCTTTGTCGCGGGAGGGGCTGGCTGTTCCGATCCGGTCAACTCGCTCGAACAATTGACGCAGGAATTGCGAATCTCGAGCAATTTCGATGGCGGACTCAACTTCACGCTCGGCGCTTTCTACGAAGACCGGACTTTCATCTTCGATACAGCGCAACAGGCGGTGAATATCTCCTTCCTGGGCCCGGATCCCGTCACCGGCTTCACCTATGACTGGGACAAGACTCACACAACCAAGACCGAGGCGCTTTCCTTCTTCGGCAGTGTTATCTTTGACCTG
>JBCAXQ010000125.1:0-8140 GCA_038534015.1 Pseudomonadota bacterium
AAATCGGCTTCAACACCCATCCGGCGCAGGAATTCCTCGCCCGGTTCCTCGCCAAAGACCGCCTTAACCTTGGCCGACACGATCCGCACGAAGATTGAACAAGGCACGCTAAGCCCGACGCGGTTCTATACCCCTGACATGCAGGCCAAGGTTAAGGCGGTCTTTGGCGAGGAACCGGGCGAGGAATTCCTGCGCCGGATGGGTGTTGAAGCCGATTTGCGCAAGACGGGCGCGCGCTGGAATCCGAATGTCAATTCAGTAACGGGCACGGTGCTTGAAGGCACGCCTAACCCTATTGCTGACGGTTCAATTCGCGCGGGCACGAATCTGCTTAGAGGCCGAGTCACAGAAGCCGGTCTTAATGTCGTGAACATGATGCGCGGCTCTGGATATAACCAGCAACAGCTAGACGCCATCGGTGACTTGCTTCTGGCGGACCCAAAGCAAACCGTTGGTAAGCTGTTCCCACGCGCTGCTAAAGCGCCCCCTTCCGCAGGCGGTGCGGTCAATGCTTTCGAAGCGGCGGGCGGTCCTATCTCTCACACGCGGCCCGCTCAAGAGGTGGCTAATGCGTTCCAAGAGGGCGACCCACTCAAGGCGAGCGGGTTTGGCGGTGGCGCAAAGCCAGACGGCCCGATCCCGGATATCGACGGCCCCGTCACACAAGGCGGGGGCCGACAGTTCGGCGCAGAAGACGCGCGCGGCTGGCAAACGCCGGGCCTTGATAAGAGCCAAGTCCTGATGGACTTGAGAGAAGGAACATCCAAATCAGACGTTATCAGCCGTCAAAAGAGGGATGAGCAAGTTGCCCTGCTTCGGTTGCCAGATGGCAAAATTTATTCGTTCGATGGCAGCAAATATTCTCACGCCGATGTCGTGAACGCGCTCGGGCTTGACCCTGACACGGTGTTGCGCAGCGGATACAATCGATATTTGGACGTTTACCCGCAGGATTACGATTCCGTTCAGTGGTACAATTCCAGGGGGCGCGTCGTTGAGGGGCAGAAGCCTGTAGACACGCTGACATATCGTCACTTCAAGATGGTTCTGGAGCGCGATGGCGTCCCGCCCGAGAAGATAAACCAGGAAGTCAAAAAGCGCGTAGAGGCTGAAGGGTTTAAGTGGCCCGAGAGCAACATTATCCACGGCCCGCAGGGCACTGTTGATTTGAGCCAAGAGTTCAGATCAACCGGGCTTGCCGGAGCGCCATCTATTGGCGCTACACCCGCAAACGCCTTTGTGGGCGGAGGTGTGGGCGCAGCGGCTCCAGCGGAAACCAACGAAGAGCGCGTAAGAAACGCCTTCATTGGCGCAGGCGGCATGGCAGCGGCCAGCAAAGCCCCCGCCGTTATGAATGCGTTCAAATCGCCCCAGGTGCGCGCTCAAGCGGGCGGACTGGCTGAAAAAGGACTGGTTGTTGGCGCAGCGGCTGCGGGCTCCGCGCCCGAGGCCAACCCGCAAGGCGCCGACTTTGCTGGTGAGCTGGACGCGGTAAGCCAGCAGATTGCCGAGATCGAGACGAACTCCATTCCGGCCCTTGAAGAAGATTTGCGCCTTCTGGAAAGCCCGGACGCTGACCCGCGTATGATTCAGGACACATTGCAGCGTCGCGGCTTTGACTTGGGCCCGGCAGGCATTGACGGCAATATCGGCCCGGCCACCCGGCAGGCCATCGCTGAAAACATCGCACAGATCCGGGCCGACCGGGAAGCGCTGCGGGCCAATATCGAAAGCCTGCAAGAGCGTCGGAACGACCTTGAAATTCGGGCGGTGTCCGCAAATCAGCAGTCAGGCAACGCCTTCATTGAAAAAGGGCTCCCGGCAGCGGCAACCGTGGCAGGCATTCTCGGCGCTTATAAGCTACGCGGTCGCGGTGTTGCCAAATCCCAGCAGGCCGCAAGAGCCATTGAGGACAAGGCGAACGCGTTCGTGACGCGCTTGCCCCCGCCGCCAGGACAGCCAGACAAGCCCCTGCGCCGGTTCCTGCCCGGCCAGGAGGGCTTGCGCAATCAAGTGGCCGAAGAAGCGGCAGAGGCCGACAAGCTGGCGAAACAGTTCGAAGACCGACTTGCAGGCCGGGGCGGGGCCGGGTTTACACGCTCGGGCATTAACTCGCCTGATACGCGAGCGGCCAATGTCAATGAGTTTTGGCGGCTCGGCGGTGCGGGCGAAGATGTCCCGTTCGAACCCAAGGCGAAAGGCGGCTGGAAGCCCCGCAAAGACCCAGCAGACCTTTCCACGCTTTACCGCCCGCAAGGGACCGTGGGGCGGGCCATGGAGCCCCTTACAAGCCGCGTGAGAGTGGGCGACGTTGCGGCGGTGGCCACAGGCGCAGCGGATGCGGCGCTTATGGAGCCCCTGTTGCAGTCGGCCCGCAAAGACATCGAAGAAGCCAAGGCAGACCTTGCGCGCTATGAAGCGGCCCGAGACGCTACAGGCATTGAACGGGCTCAGGAGCGCTTGCAGCAGGCGAAAACCATGGAGACGGTGTTCCTGACGGCTCAGCGCATGGGCATTGGCTTGGCGGCTGGTGGTGGTCTGGCCACAATGAAGGGCGGGGGATATGCCACCCCAAGGCCAAACCTTGCCGGCGCAGAGCGCGAGCGGGCGCTAGTCGCTGGCCAAGTCAAGTAGGAAAAATGTGGGCGTTCCAACTGCAATCATGGTTACGGACGCCCAGACGGGAAGCATTAGAGAGCCGTCGGGATAGGGGATCAACGATGCCAGTCCGAAGCCCGCACACACAAACGCCAACAGGCTTACGGACTTCCGAATAAATCTAGCGACCATCTGGCCCTCCTTTGTGTGCATCCGCTCATAACACAGAAGTTGCTTCAATACCATGAACTTAGCCCCGCCTCGGGGCCTCAAAGGAGCCCCACATGGCCGCCTCAACCTCTTTTGCTGCGCAATACTTCGACAGCAATGGCAATCTCCTCACGGATACCAAGGCTTTCATCAAGCTGAAGGACACGAGCACCAACCAGAGCGTCTATTCCGATGCGGCTCTGACGACGCCCGAGACCAACCCTGTGACGCCAGACGCGACCACGGGCATGTTCCAGTGGTATTTCGACAATGGTGTTGCCGTTGATGTCACGATCAAGACGAATGACGAGGCGACCACGCTTGCCGAGTTCACGTTCGAGTACCCGGACACATTGAACGTAGCGGACGGCACGGTCAGCGCGCCATCGATCAACTTCAAAGACGATGCGAGCAACCTTGGCTTCTACCGTCTATCCTCTGGTGCGATCGGTGTAACGCGTGGCGGTGTACTTGGTGCCGTGCTAGGGGCCGGTGGTGTCCAAGTTGCTGACGGGTCTGCTAGTAATCCCGGTCTCGGGTTCCACCAGGACGGAGACACAGGCCTTCATCGGTTTGCGTCTGGCTCCATCGCGATCACTTGCAATGGCGGAAACCAAGTGTTGGTCACGGACAGCTACATCACGCTGGTTCAGGCCTATAACAACACGACGGCGACGGCTGCCAACGCAACTTTGCTCGCAGCCAATAGCGGGCAGCTCCTTCGGTCGACGTCCGCCGCGAAATACAAGAAAGACATCGAGCCAATCGACGCGGATTACTCCAAGCGCGTCTGGGGGCTCGGTCCGATCTGGTATCGCTCGAACACAGAGCTGTGTGCGTCCGATGTCGCAGAACACGGACACTTCGGCTTCCTTGCTGATGACGCTGCGGAACCGCTGCCCCAGCTTGTCACGTTCAATGAAGAGGGCGAGGTCGAAGGCTTCAATTACGACCGTGTACCGGCGCTGATCCTCGCCGAGCTGAAGCGCATGGGGCTTGGGCCGGAGATCCCGAACGGTTTCTTCTCTGGCGACTGGAGCCCACCTGACGACCCCTCAGAGCCGACCGCCAATGATGCGATATTCGCAGGGCTTCGCCATGAAATCGATGATCTCAAGGCCAAGCTCGAAGAGATGGCGGGGATGCTGGAGGAGGGTGAGTCTGAGCAGGCACCTGAAGAACCGACCAGCGATGAGCCGCCGCCGCACATCGCCGACCTGTTCCACGCCAATGAGTCCGTTGAGGAGGCTAATGCGCGCCTTGTGGACCTGTTCGGGTCGGCAACCGGCCGGCGAGAACTGCTTCTCTCGCACGCAGATCAGGCGGACCGAGAAGGAAACTCACAAGAAGCAGGCGAGAAACGCTCCGAGGCCATGGACTTGCTCCTAAAGGCAGAGCGCTACGAAAGCGCCATCAAGTGGAACCGGGGCCGCATGGCGGAAACGATATGAGGAGGTGGCATGGATGGGGCTGGGGCGGCTTGGCGGGAGATCTACCGTGATCTCCTTGGGTTTCAGAAATCGATCGAGGACAAAGCGGGCCGGGATGAGTTGCAAAAGCTGCTCGACCGGGTTCGCGCCGAGATCGCTGAGGGTGACCAACACATCCTCGACAGAACAGAGGCACGCGTAGAGATGCTGAAGGAAGACCTCAAAACCGTTCACAACGACGTTCAAGGCAATACGGCGCAGGCCGGACAGGCCATCACGGCGCTTGGCGATCTCCACGCCGACGTTCGCACGCTGGCGCAATCACTTGAGAGCGTCAAAACCGATCTGCAGAGCTTCCGCAGCGGTGCCTGGGATATCATCTGGAAAGCGGGCGGCGCTCTAATACTACTATTTCTCGCCGGGCAGGAACTCGCGCTTGAGGCGCTATTTCTCTAGGGGCTTACATGACAGAAGAAACGAAGCCGGACCGCTACGGCGGATTGCGGGCGGTTGCGCGATGGATGCGCGACCAGTTCGCCCTGCTATTTGTGACGGGTTGGCTGTATCTGCTCGGTTGGGGCATCGTCCTCGGCGCGTTCGCCATCCTTCTCTACATGGACGGGCACTTTTCCAGGAGCCTTGCCGTTGACGGCACAATCGCCCCGGTAGCCTTCATGGCCATGGGCTGGGTGTTCCGCTTCTTCGCAGCCGTTTTCCTGCTGGCATCGGAGCGCCAGCGGGCCAGCGCACTCGCGAACGGTGCGGATGAGAAAGAGGTCAAGCGCCAAGGCAAGGTCTGGCGTCGGCTCGGTTTCGCCGTCTCAGTGCTTGTGTGCGCCCATGCCATCGGTATCGGGCTTGAAGCCTTGGACGCCAAGCGTGACACAGCCATCGTGGAGAAGCAGACCGCCACTAATCTTGTGGTGCAGACTGACGGCGTTGAGGCGCGGCTAGAACAGCGCAAGGACGGCATAAGGGCTGATCTGGCCTTGGCTGTTGCCCCGCTTCAAGCCCGCATTGATAAGCTCGACACGGACGGCGAGCTGAACGAGGACCGCACGGACCAACTGCAAGCCCGCATCGAGTCGCTAGAGGACGCCGCACAGGCCAAAATCGACGCCATTGACACGCAAATTCTGGGCTTGATCGCGCCTGAATCCGCCGAAGCGGCGGCGGAAGCGGCAAAGGCCAAGGCTGAGGTCGACACCAAGGACGGCTGGACCCCGCTTTTCGTCGGACTGGCGCAGCTCGCATCGTGGAAACAGGAGCCCGCAGACTGGACAATCTACCTCTGTGCCGTGGCGTTCATCGCGTTCTGGGTGCTCTGCGCTGAGGCTATCGTCATCTTCGTTCCGAAAGAACTGTTCAAGATGCATCTGGCCGACAGTCAGGCCGCAGAGAAGCGCGACCGATCCCGCGCCCATGGCGAAGCATCCCAAGCAGGCAAACGCGCCGCTGATCTGGAACGCAAGTTCTCAGACCTCCAGAACAAGCTGGACGAGATGGAGAAAGCGGACACAACCCGCTCTCGCCGTGTCGGCAAGATGATCGAGGGCGCAGGCTATTACAAAGCCGTGGCCGATCACTTGCTTGAGGCCAAGACCGCGCGTCCAAGGCTGACCATGAAGGGCATGATTGGCGTTGATAAGTACGGGACCAAAAACGTGCGCACTGTCGCCGAGCTGGAGGGCATTCTGCGCTCCTGCGTTGAGCACGGTTTCCTTGCTCGCGAAGGCTATGACTTCCTCACAGGAACGCCCGCCGTGAACGGTCACGATACCACGCCGGCCCCACAACAGGAAAGCGCGGATGACGACCAGCAACCGCAATCGGCGGCATAGGATGCGCTTGCTCTTTCTCCGGGCTCTCAGACCGTTTCGTCCTCGCCTAGCTGCTCATCTCTGGGAACTGGAGCGGATCAACTTCGAATTCTGGTCGCGTCTGAACTGGCGGCGCACAAAGCTGCGCGAGCACCACAAGAGGGCGTGGCCGCAACTGAAGCTGGAATACCAACCAACAGGGGGCATCCATGGCGATCAGAGCCACACCGAAGCTCATTGACTTTGTAAAATGCTACGAGGCGTTCAAGCCCGAAGCGTCTCCATGTGTCTCAGGGAAGCGGTTCCCGGACGGCTCACTGATGTATGACATCGGCTACGGGTGTCAGCAGTGGGAAGACGGCACACGTGTCCAGTTTGGCGACACGATCAACAGCTTTGAGGCTGAACAGCTCATGGCCACTCGGCTGGAGGAGGAGTTCGAGCCCGATGTGGCCGAGTTCATGGGCCCGATCACCTTCAGTCAGCCAATGTGGGATGCGCTCGTCTCGGCCTGGTACAACCTCGAAGGCCCACGCAGCCAGCAAGTGATGGTCGCGATCCGAAACGGTGAATACGGCGGTCATGTCGAAATGACCGACGCGTTGGCAGAGCGCTGGGTGCTGTATTGCAACCCCAACAATCCGAACGTCCGAAAGGGCCTGTATCGTCGCCGTGTTGGCGAGGTGCTGATCGGTCTCGGATTGCCGGATCCATACGAGAACTCCCAAACGCTCGAATACAAAGAGCCATTTTGGCCGCTGGTCGACCGATTGAAGGCCGAAATCGGCGTTCAGGATCCAGTGCCGGCCCCCGAACCAGAGCCTCCCAAACCCAAGCCGCTACCCAAGGAGCCCGTCATGGCTGATGATGGCGTCATTCCTGAGCCCGTGATCCCGAAACCCGCACCACCCGCTATTCCCTATGGCAGCGTTGATCCCGCAGCGGATCCAAAGTCCATGCTGTCGTCAAAGCGGTTCTGGGGGATGCTGATCCTCGTTGTATCGCGCTTTTCGTTCCTTGGCGTCGCCAGCTCCACATTCCTCGGCGAGCTGATGGGCGATCCGGTTCTGTTTGATGCGGCAACGGCCGGCCTCGCCATGGGGGCCATTTTCCTGATCGATAGCGGTGGGCAGTGGCTCCACTGGTTCGGGAAGAAGAAGGCCACAAGGACGCTTGTCTGATGCTGTCCTGGCTCGCTGTAAAATCCTGGCTTGGCACGGTCCCGAAATGGGTCTGGTGGGCGCTGCTGGCCCTCGCTGGCCTCTGGGCCTTGCGTGAGGACGCACGCCGGGATGAGCGCAACAAGAACGAAGCCGATCGTGAGCGTGAGGAACGCCGCGCGGTCGAGAACACCCATTCAATCAAAGAGGAGGCCCGCCATGATGCGGATGAAGCCCTTGCTGCTCGCGACAGCGCTTACAGCAGCCCCACTGACAGCATGTCAGACACAGAGTTCGAACTTACCTTTGGATATCCAAGAACACCAGAACAGGTCAGTTGAGGCCGCACAGGAGGAATGGTGCCGTGGGCAAAAGCCGGGAGCAACCAAGGTCACGCCAGACGTCTTTAAAACGTGGCCAGAAGAAGCCAAAGCCTACGTCAAAGGGAACAACCAGCAATGGATCAACCAATGCCTCCCGGACCCATGACCACCCCCCATTCCAGCCCGGTATCCTGCTTCTCTGCGTCGCTCTGGTCGCCTTACCAGCGATATGGGACTGGCAGGGCAACCGGAAGCTAAACGCCTTCTGTGAGGCCACCCGGTTCAAGGCAGGCGTCTATACGGCGGAAATCTCCTGCCTTGAGCTTCGGTGTCCTCCAGGAGCGGCACAAGATGCACTCTGGCTCACTCATGCCCAGATCGCGTTTAATGATCACTGCGTCCCCGAACCCTCCAAAATCCGGGGCGTCGAAGTCTTTCCCCTGATCTATGAGGATGCGCGGGACTGGCTCATGGCGCATCGGATTCCGACTTACCTCGCTGCTTCTCCAAGAGCGCCTGAAGATCAGCATCAATCAGCTCAGCTAACTCTCGAAGAACCCCGTTCTGACGAGCCGGAAGAAGTTCACCTGATCCGATCT
>JBCAXQ010000126.1:0-8114 GCA_038534015.1 Pseudomonadota bacterium
CCCGTTTGATGAAGACGAGGCAGATGATCCATCATGGGAGGAGGATTATGAGGATCAGGCATCCCAATTCGACTATCGGCCTCCTTTTTCGGCTCGCCGCAATCCGCTGAAAATGTGGACCGCCGCAGCCGCTGTGTTCGCGCTGATGGCGCTGGGTACGGTCGCTGCCGTCAGCTATTACGGGCTGCCCGATTGGGCCCCCTTCAGCAAGCCGACATTTGGCCTCAACCAGTCAGATCTTGAGCTTGAATTCCCCCCTGACCGGCAGGAGCGCAGGACGCTGCCGAGTGGCACCGAGTATTTCGAAGCCAATGGTACCGTCACGAATGTCGGGAGAGAGACGGCGAATGTTCCGCCCATCCTGATCGTGCTTCGAGATGAACGAGACCGGATCGTTTATGACTGGCAAATTGTACCTCCAGTCACCAGCCTCGCCCCCGGTGAGAGCGTAACCATCAGCGAAGCAAAAACAGATGTCCCAGTGTCAGCCCGGATTGCAGAAATCGGCTGGTCGCCAAACTGATTGCGGGCGTCTCCTCAACTGCGCTAGCTGAATTCGATCCATACGGTCCCATACGCATCCTGAATCCGTTGCGGCTGAGCTTGACCCGACTTCGCATTCTGCATGCTGTCTGGAGCATCAATGCGAATGATCGCCGGTCGCAAGACTTCCGCACTTGCCGTAGCAGAAACCAAGACGGGAGTGCTGCGTGGCGACGGCGCATTGGCTGCGAGCGGAGCGGACGACTGCGCAAGTATCGCAATGGCTGAGATCAAGCTCATACCAAAAAATTGATACCGCTTTAACCATGTTTGCAAGCGACTTGGTAAGGCAGTCCCAACGCGGGACAATCCCATTCGTGGCCATAGAACCGGTCGCATGGGAGCGCCTCCCCCTAAGATCGGCAGTGTGAAGCCCAGCAAAGAGCTTGCGCCATACAAGACCCCTTGCTACGGGGCCGCACCGGTTTGCCGGGAAGCCCGATTTTGAGGGCTATCTCAGGACTAGAGTGCGGTCGTGGCGGAACTGGTAGACGCGCAACGTTGAGGTCGTTGTGGGCTAACGCCCGTGGAAGTTCGAGTCTTCTCGACCGCACCAAATTCCCATCTGTCCGGTGAGCCCCGACGGGAGAGCATCATGGCCGGACTGTGGTTCGAAGAATTCGAGATCGATCAGGTGTTCGAGCACGAAGTGCGTCGGACTGTGCTCGAAGCCGACAATATGTGGTTCTCCGCGCTCACCTATAATCCCGCTGCAATCCATATCGATCACGCAGCCGCCTCTGAAAGCGAGTATGGCAAACCGCTCGTGAACTCGCTGTTCACGCTTGGCCTTGTCATCGGGCTTAGCGTCCAGGACACCACAATGGGCACCACAGTTGCCAATCTCGGCATGACCGAGACGACTTTCCCGGCTCCTGTGTTCGCAGGCGATACGATCCGCGCGCGGACAATCGTGAAAGCCATCCGCGAGAGCAAATCGCGCCCGACTCAAGGTATCGTCACCTTCGAACACACCGGGCTCAACCAGCGTGATGAAACTGTTTGCCGGACGCTGCGCGGCGCATTGATGTTGCGCAAGCCAGCTTCTTAAACTCACTTTCGAAATTCGACACCTCTGAGTCCGATTTTCGGGCACCCTTGCGCGTTTTGCACGTTGGACACCCATACAGATTCTGGCCGATACAAAGGGTTCGACCAATGATTGATAGAGTGAGCGCCGCGCTAAAAGACTTTCTCAAGCAGGAAAGCGCTGGTGGCATCGTGTTGATAGTGGCTGCCGCACTGGCGCTGGTGGTGGCGAACAGCCCCGCCGCAGACGCCTATTTCGGGACACTCGGCACCAAGCTGAACGTTTCTTTCGGTGCTTTTGCCATCGATAAGTCACTGCTGCTGTGGATCAACGATGGTCTGATGGCGATTTTCTTCTTCCTCATCGGCCTCGAAGTGAAGCGCGAAGTGATCGAAGGCCAGCTTTCCAGCTGGGATAAGGCGTCTTTGCCCCTGGTTGCGGCCATCGGCGGCATGGCGATTCCGGCGCTCGTATTCCTCGGCATCAATTCGGGCACACCGGAAAACACGGCTGGCTGGGCGATCCCGGCTGCGACCGACATTGCGTTCGCGCTCGGCATACTCTCGCTGCTCGGCCCGCGCGTTCCGGTGGCTCTGAAAGCGCTGCTGCTGGCCATCGCCGTGATCGACGATATCGGAGCGATCACGATCATCGCGCTGTTCTATTCAGGCACGCTTGATACCGACATGCTGATCGGTGCGGCAATCGCCCTGGGCTTGCTGATCGCGGTCAACCGCATGCGGATCGGATCGAGCATTCCGTATGTACTGCTCACACTCGTCATGTGGGTGTTCGTGCTCAAATCCGGTGTCCACGCCACGCTTGCGGGCGTTGCCGCTGCGATGACTGTGCCGCTCGTCGCGCGCGGCGATGTTCGCCTGCTCGAACATATGGAGCACGGCCTGCACAAATGGGTCGCGTTCTTGATCATCCCGATATTCGGCTTTGCCAATGCCGGGGTCACACTGATCGGCCTGTCCTTTGCAGACCTGCTCGCGCCATTGCCGCTCGGCATCGCGCTCGGCCTGCTGATCGGAAAACAGATCGGCATCTTCGGGTTTGCCTATGTGGCGGTAAAGACGGGCGTTGCCAAACTGCCTGAATCGGTAAGCTGGAGGCAGATCCACGGGCTTTCGCTGCTCGCGGCAATCGGCTTCACCATGAGCCTCTTCATCGGCAACCTTGCGTTCGCTGATGCAGCTCAGGTCGATGCCGTGAAGCTGGGCGTGCTTTCGGGATCGCTCGTGGCGGCCTTGGCTGGGTTCTTCCTGCTCAAAGGCACCTTGGCCGATACCAAAAGTGAGAGCGAACCAGCACTGGCGTCTTAGCGAACGCGCGCTAAGACGCGGACATGGAACCAGCAGCACGCACGATTCAGGTCAATGGGATCAAGCTCGCCTACTTTGAATGGCGGGCCAAGCCGAGCAACCACGAACCGCCTTTGCTGTTCGCACATGCAACAGGTTTCCATGCGCGGGTCTGGGATGCTGTTATCGCGCACTTCCCGGACCGGCGCGTGCTGTCGCTTGACCTTCGGGGCCATGGCCGTTCCGAAGGCGAGCCAATCGACGATTGGCGGGTGCTGATTGATGATGTCACCGCGTTTCTCGACCAGTTGCGCATTCGCGAGGCGGTGGGCGTGGGCCACTCCATGGGCGCGCATGCCCTGCTCAACGCGGCGCATGATCGACCCGAGGCATTCAAGCAATTGGTGCTGTTCGATCCGGTTATCCTTGCGCCCGAATTCTATGCGGCGAGCGGCCCCTTATTCACGTCCGATGCGCCGCATCCTGCCATCCGTCGCAAGCGCGATTTCGCCTCACCCGAAGCGATGATGGAGCGCTTCGGCCCGCGCGATCCGTACGACATCTTCGACGCAAAGGTGTTCGAGGATTATTGCCGCTACGGCCTGTTGCCAGTCGAGGGAAGCCACGGTTATCAGCTCGCCTGCCTGCCGGAGATGGAAGCCAGCGTGTATTCCTCCAGCCGATCCAATCGAGCGATCTTTGACGTAGCGAAAGCGGTTGAAACACCAACATTGGTTGTCCGCGCCAAACAGCTTGGCGTTCAGGATTTCAAGGGCTCGCCGACATGGCCCGAACTGGCTTCGACCATGCCGAACGGCACCGACATGCATCGCCCGGACATGACGCATTTTCATCCATTCCAGGACCCGGCAGACGCCGCCAGGATCATTGCCGAAGTGGCAGGCTAGACCGCCTTTGCAGCGTCAAACAAGTCGGAAAAATCAGCGCAAACGGCCGCGATCCTTTTGTGGGTTGGCCGGGTGATCAGGCTCTGAATTTCGAGGGCTTGCCCGCCATAGAATTGCAGAAGCGGCTGTCGCAGCGGATTATCGTCCGCAACACCGCGCGCCAGCCACAATACAATCGCGTGCGCCCGAGAGAGGGGATCGCGCGCCGCATTCTCCGCGCCATTTGCACTGGCGAGTTCCGCCTGCCGGAGGGCGGCAACCGCCTCCTCAAGGCATATCCGGGTGAGGTCCTCGACCGCCGAAGCCTCGATCCTGGCCTCAAGATCGACCTTGCGATAGGCGGCGGCAGGGTTCTGAAGCAGTGTCTGCACTTCCATTCGCCCTGCGCTTAATTCTGGTTGTTCCAGATATCGATCTGGTTCTGGAGGAAGGTCAGCGTCGATTGGGACGAAGAGACGATCCGTTCGGCAGCGACCAGACTGTCGGTCAAGCGCTCACGCAGATTGTCCTGCTGCTGCGCGATCCGTTCCAGCCGTTCATCATTGCGTTCGATCTGCCCCTCATAACGCGCCACCGATCCGCCGAGCGAACCGGGGTCGCTGGTCAGCGTGTTGTCGCGCGCGAAGCTATCCATGGTCGCAAACACGCCGAATACGCCGGTTGTGAACATCGCAGCCACACCTTCCGGGCTGCTGGTCAGGCTTTCATTCAGGCGATCGCTGTCGAGGCTGAAAGTGCCATCGCGATTGATCGAGAGACCCAGATCGCCAAGCGTGTTCGGCGCGCCAACCTCTGCATTCGGCATCACCACTTCGCTGGTCAGCCTCCCCAGGTCGCGCTTCAAGTCGCGCACTCCGGCATCATTGCCAAGCTCGCCCCCTTGGGCGTTGCCGCTCTCGTTGATCAATCCCGCAATGTCATTCAGAGCGGCAACAAAGTCGGTCATTACGGCGGTGATCGAAGCGGTGTCGCTGGTAAAACCAATTGTCGTCGGAGACCCGGCATTGGTTCCGGTCAATTCGAGGGTCAGATTCTCGGGCAGGTCGGAGACCGTGTTGCTGGCGCTACGATAGGCGACAGTGTCGAATTCGAACAACGCATCCTGCGCGCTCTGGCGTAGTTCACCTGCATCAGTCGCAGGGCTCCATGACAGGTAGGAAAGATCGCCGGGCGTTGCGGTTGGCGAAGTCGCACTGCTTTCCCCTTCAAGCACGAAGCCGCTGTTCTCCCCATCTGCGCCTTTCACCACAAGCCGCGCGCCGCTCGCGCCATTGGCAACATAGGCGTTGAGCGTACCATCGCTTTCACTGGTGATCTTGGCAGCGAGTGTTTCGAGCGTGTCGGTTGTCTCGACGCTGATGGCCAGCGCAGCTTGAGAACTATCTTCGGTGAAAGCTCCACCAGTCGTGCTGCCAAAGCGGATGCGCAGAGTTCCTTCCCCAACCGCATCGGTCGGCGCGCTATAGGCTTGCGAAGCCAGCAACTGGCTTTGGGCCAGTTGGCTGACTTCGAGCGAATACGAACCGGTCGGGTTGGTGCCTGACAGCATCGAAACATCGGCGACCGTGCCGTTCCCGATGGTGACCTGCGGCGCGAGGTCACCGGTGCGGATGCGATCACCCAGCGCGCTCGCCAGATCGCTGAGCGAACTTCGCAGCAGCGACGCGGCCGAGATTTGTGCTGTCAGCGTCTCATTGCGCGATTCCAGATTGGTGCGCTGCGCGGCATAGGTCGCTTCGGACAAGTCATTGGCAAGCTGCACAAAGTCGACGCCGCTGCCAGCGCCGAGCGCGGAGATAATGGAGGAGCCGGGATTATCCATGCCCTGAAGAACGGGCGAGAGGCCGGATGCTTAAGAGATATGCGTATCCTTGGTCTTCAACCGTCCTTCTGTATCGAAATGCAGATCATCCGGCACGTCCACGACAGGCCGCTGCGGCTTCTCACCACGCTTCAGCGACATGACGAACGCGACCAGCGCGGCGATCGCCACATAAAGATCTTCGCGCACCATCTGGTTCGCGCGCGTCGTAAAATAGACCGCGCGGGCGAGCTGCGGATATTGCAGGACCGGCAAGCTCTTTTCCGCCGCGATCTCGCGCATGGCCAGCGCGGTGTCTCCGCGCCCCTTGGCCAGCACAACCGGAGCCGGAGCGAGCGCGGGATCATAAGTCAGCGCGACAGCGAAATGCATCGGGTTGACGAGAACGAACTGCGCATCATTCATCGCCTTGGCGATCCCGCCCCGCGCCATGTCGCGCTGGCGCTGTTTGCGCGCGGCCTTCATCTCGGGCGAGCCTTCGGTCTGCTTGGCCTCATCCCGCATATCCTGGTGGCTCATTTTGAGCCGCTTGGATCGCTGCATCAGCTGGATCGGATAGTCGACGAAGGCGATGATCAGCAGGCCGAGCGCCAGCAGGCCCAACAATTGCGCCATCGCATTCGCCGCGAATGTGAGCTGGGTTTCGAGCTGGCCGCGCCCCAGCCCCAACAGATCGCCAATATTGGCATTGATCCAGGCCAGCGCGATACCGGCGAGCAGCACCAGTTTGAGCACGCTCTTGCCAAGCTCGATGAGACCCTGAGGCCCGAACATTCGCTTGAAACCGTTGATCGGATTGATCCTGTTGCCCTTCGCTTCAAGGTTCTTGAGCACCCAGCGCCCCTCGCCAAGCAGCAATTGGGATCCGGACGTTATGATCATCACGATAACGCCGGTTACCAGGATGGGCGGCAAAAGCGCTTCGAGTGCAAAGCCGAACATGACTTCGGGTCGGAAGCCATCGAGCGCGCCCTTGTCGAAGCGAAAACTGGCAAAGGCCACCCGTTGTAGGCCGTCATACAGCCACGGGCCGGTCATCAGGAAAGTGATCCCGCCAGTCGCAATTGCTGCCGCGGTCGCAACCTCGCGCGAGCGCAGCGTATCGCCTTTTTGCGCGGCATCTTTTTTGCGTTTCTCGGTCGGCTCAAATTGCTTCTCGCCAGAACTCTCTTCGCTCATTGGCCACCGATCCTTGCCGCTTCACCCAGAGCGACTTCGAGCACATCGGTGAATTGTTCGACCACGATTGGCATCACAATGATGAGCGCGATCAGCCCCGCGAGCACGCCCGCTGGCAGGCCGAGCGCGAAAAGGTTCAGGGCGGGTGCAGAGCGGGATATCACGCCTGTTACAAGCTGTACCAGCAACAGGATCAGCACGACCGGAAGGGCAATCGCCGCCGCGGTTGCAAACCCATACCCCATGAACAGCACGATATTCTGGCTGGCCTCGGCGCCGAACTCGAATTGTCCTGCGGGAAGCAATCGATAGCTTTCAAGCAGGAGCTCGAACCACAACAGATGCGCCCCGATGGCGAAGAACAGCAGGGTCAGCATCAGGTTGAAATAGCTTCCGATAGCTCCTGATTGCGAGCCGCTGCTGGGATCAATCGAGGTCGCAATTGCAAGACCCATCGTGCCTGCAATCTGCTCGGCTGCGATCAGGGGAATGGCGAAGGCGATCTGCAGCACAAACCCCAGTGCAACCCCGATCACAACCTCCTGAATGACAGCGAGGATCGCCGCGAAAGAGAGCATCTCTGGTGGCTGTGGGAGCGGCATCCAGTTGGCGGCGAAGAACGCCAGCACCATCGCCAATAGCGCGCGCAATTGCACCGGCACCGCGATCCCGCCAACCATGGGCGCGGCGATCAGCGCGGCTCCGCAGCGGATCGACAGGAACAAGACCGCCCAAAGCTGCTGGTCAAGCGCACCAAAGCCGGGATCAAGAACGTTCATAGCTGGATGTCAGTTGCGCGTGGTCAGACGGCTATCTGGGCAATCTGGGCGAATATCTCGCGCAGGAAATCGCCGAGCAGCGCGATCATTGTCCCGCCGAGAACCACGAACACAAGCGCCGTGATCGCGAGCTTGGGCACGAAGGTCAGCGTCTGTTCGTTCACCGATGTTGCTGCCTGTATGATCCCGACGATCAAACCGACAGTGAGCGCGCCGATCAGGACCGGCCCGGCAATCAGCGCGGTCACCCACAGTGTCTGATCAGCCAGCGCCAGCAATTGAGCGTCCTGGTTCATCGCCTACCCTCCAAAGCTCATCGCAAGGCTGCCCATCAGCAGCGCCCAGCCATCGACCAGCACGAACAGCAGAAGCTTGAAAGGCAGCGATACGATGGTCGGAGAGAGCATCATCATGCCCAGGCTCATCAGCACGCTGGCGACGACAAGATCGATGACCAGGAACGGCAGGAACAGCATGAAGCCAATCTGGAATGCGGTTTCGAGTTCGCTCGTCACGAAGGAAGGCAGCAGGATTGAAAACGGTATA
>JBCAXQ010000127.1:0-8079 GCA_038534015.1 Pseudomonadota bacterium
GATGTGCTCGACGGGCTCGACATAGTAAAGATATGCACCGGATATCGTTTGCGCGGCATAGCTGCGTGCACCTGCGGTGCTTTGGCTCCAACCTTCCATTTCTTCATAGATCGGTTCGACTTGCGCCTGGTCGCCAGCATGGCTGGGGAGATAATCGAGCACATTGCCGCGCAAACGATATCCGGTGCATATCTTTACTATGTCGAGCCCGTCGAGCACATCAATCTTGGTGAGTGCAATGCCCGTGACGCCGCTGATTGAGCAGGTCTGGCGCACGATCACAGCATCAAACCAGCCGACACGCCGTTGACGCCCGGTCACCGTGCCGAATTCATGCCCCCGTTCGCCAATACCCTGGCCGACTTCATCGTCGAGTTCAGTCGGGAATGGTCCGGAACCAACGCGGGTGGTGTAAGCCTTCACAATCCCGAGTACAAAGCCGGTCGAATTGGGTCCAAGCCCGCTGCCAGCCGCAGCTGTGCCGCTAACGGTGTTGGAGCTGGTGACAAACGGATAGGTGCCGTGATCGACATCGAGCAGCACGCCCTGGGCACCTTCGAACAATATCTTTGCGCCCGCCTTTCGAACCTTCTTGAGCCGTTTCCAGACGGGTTGCGCAAACCGCAAAACAAATGGAGCAACATCGCGCAGCTCATCCAGCAAGCCTGCGCGATCGACAGGTGGCTGGTCGAACCCCGCTCGCAGCGCGTCGTGGTGAGCGCACAGGCGATCGAGCTGAGCATCGAGACTGTCCAGGTGCTCAAGATCGCACACGCGGATCGCTCGGCGCCCCACCTTGTCTTCATAGGCCGGGCCGATCCCGCGACCGGTCGTGCCGATCTTGCCCTTGCCCGCGGCCGTTTCCCGCAGGCCGTCAAGGTCGCGGTGAAGCGGCAGGATCAGCGGGCAGTTGTCCGCGATGGCGAGATTGTCATCGGTGATGGAAATGCCCTGGCTTTCGAGCTTCTCGACCTCATCACGCAGCGCCCATGGATCCAGCACAACGCCATTGCCAATCATGCTCATCGTGCCGGAAACGATCCCCGATGGCAGCAGGCTGAGCTTGTAGACCTCACCATCAATCACCAGCGTGTGGCCGGCATTATGGCCACCCTGAAACCGGACAACGGCATCAGCGCGACTGGCGAGCCAATCGACGATCTTGCCCTTGCCCTCATCGCCCCACTGAGCGCCAATTACGGTGACGTTGGCCATGTGCTACTTTCTGCTCGAACCGACAAACCGCGCGGGGCGTAGGCTGTTGATGCACCTTGAGCAAGCCGGAAGGTCGGCGGTTTTTAACAGTCCAGAGTCCAGCAATGCCGATCAAGCCTGCGACAATTTGCGACTTTACCCGCGAAGGGAAATTGGGAGTGTGGCGTTTACGGGGGCAAGCTAGGAGACTTTTCATGAACTTTGCGTCCCGATTGACCTTCACGTTGGCTTCAACTGCGCTGGTCGCCACTCCACTTCTCGCACAACAGCAGCGCCAACGCGTATCCTCCGAGTGTCGGCAGGAAATCATGCAGATCTGTGCCAGCGATGGCCAACGCGACCGCAGCAAGATCCGCGCCTGCGTGGAGCAGAACGTCGATAAGCTGTCTGAAGGATGCTCGGCCGAGGTGAAAACCCGCATGGAAGCTCGCCAGCAAGTGCGGTCCGAAAAACAGCCTGACAACAACAGCTCCAATTCGCCGGACAATTGAAGTTGGCCATGAGAGGCGCTGCAATCTTTCTCGGTCTGTGTTCTGCGGCAGGCGTTGTCGCAACCCCCATACTCGCCCAGCAGGGAGATCGCCCTTCGCGCGAATGTGTGCGCGAGATCGTGAAACTATGTGGCCGTGACCGTTCGCAGATCCCGATGTGCTTGACAGAAAAATCGAGCGAGCTCAGCGATGGTTGCAAGGCTGAGCTGCGGGTGCGAGCCCAGGCCCGCACAGCTGGTCAAACATCCAGCGTCCCTGCGACATCATCCATCAGCTACGGTCCGCATGAGCGGCAGGCCATCGATTTCTATGCTGCCAATGGATTGTCGAACTCGCCGGCGCTTGTCCTGTTTATCCATGGAGGAGGCTGGTCGTTCGGCAATCACCAGACCACGGTTCAGCAAAAGCCTGATCACTTCACTTCCTTGGAATATGCATTCGCTTCGACCGGATATCGACTGATGCCTGATACCCCTGTTGAGGGGCAGGCGGCAGATATTGGCGCTGCGATCCGGGCTTTGCGTGATCAGGCCCCGACGCTGGGCTTTGACCCAGACCAGATTGTTCTTATCGGGCACAGCGCCGGGGCGCATCTGGCCGCTCTTGTAAGCACCGACCCGCAATATGCGGGCGATGCGATGTCCGCGATCCAGGGAGTGATCCTGCTGGATGGAGCCGGGTATGACATCGCATCAAGCATGCAGCAGGCGACACCGCGTTCGCGACAACTCTATGATAGAGTGTTTGGGGATGATCCCGAACGACAGGCCGCGCTGTCTCCGGCAAATCATGCGGGCGCTCCAGACGCGCCAAACTGGCTGATCCTGTTTGTCGAAGAGCGCGATAAGGCGCGTGCGCAATCCAACCTGCTTGCCTCAAGGCTTAAGGACGCAGGTGTCAGCTCGAATGCCGTTTCGATCTCGAACACCGATCATGGCCGGATGAACCGCGAAATCGGCACGGAAGCAGGAGCGCGGCAGACTCAGGCGATTGATGCGTTCTTGCAGCAGATATTCGACAATTAGAGGCGCTTTGCCTCGTTTCCTTCGAGGATAAAGTTGCACCCCAGTGCAGCCGGATCTTCTCCATCGCCGATCTGAGCGATCGTACGGGCATTTTCTAGCCGCAATTGCTCCGCTGCAGCCTGGTCATGGCCAGTAGGCAGATATACGGTCATCGCGCCGCCAGGTTCATCGCCGGCCTCAGCCACACGATCGACATAGAGCGTAAAACCGGTCGCCGCCTCATCGCTGCCCACAATCCGGTACGTTCCGCCTCGCCCCGCAGCGCCGCGGACACCGTCAGCATACAAGGTGAAGCCGAACCAGCTCTGATATTCGAAACCATGGCGCTCAGTCGGGTCGAGAGTTATTCGAGCTCTATCGCCAACTCGTTCGGCAATGGCTTTAAGACCGGCAATGCGACTGGTGAGAGCCCCGCCAGCGTCGATCGCTGACAATTTCTCGATCGCCTCGTCGAAAGGCCCAGCTGCGTAAAGCAGTGGCAGATAGGCTTCGCCACCAATCGAGCTGAGCCCACCGGCATCCTTCGTATCAAGCTCACGCCGCACAGATTCGATCTGTTCTGCATCAAGCGGCATCGCTTCTTCAGCCAGAGTGTCGACAAGATCGGGCAGCGTAAAATCCACCGAGATCCCGGACAATCCGGCCGCACGCAAAGTCTCGACCGCGACTGCAACAATCTCGCCTGCGGCTTCGACCGTATCGGCCCCGATCAGCTCGCCGCCCAGCTGCAAACGTTCCCGGGCAGGATCAAGCTGGTCCGCGCGGATGATCGCGGTGTCGCCGCAATAGGCCAGGCGCAGCGGGCGCGGTGCCTCAGCCATACTGGTTGCCGCAATGCGCCCGATCTGAGGCGTGATGTCCGATCGCAATGCCAGTGTCCGCAGACTTGCCGGATCGACAAAGCGAAACATCTTTCGCGTTTCAATGCCGCGCATCCGGCTTGCCAGAGACTGTTCGAATTCCAGCAAGGGAGGGCGCACCCGATCATATCCGTGCGAGTGAAGCACATCGAGACAATTGTGGACTGCCTCGGCAATGCGCGAGGTCGATTGCGGCAGTCTGTCTGCAAGCCCTTCGGGCAGGAGGTCGTCAGTCCTGGTCATAATGGGTGGGCGCTTGCCCCATCCCTCGTCAAAATTCCAGCGCCTTGACCATTTTCACGCCTTCGACCTTTTCGGCTTCAGCCACGACATCGTCATTCATCGGCTCGTCCAGCGACAGCAGCAGAACCGCTTCACCGCCAGCGTCGCGGCGGCCAAGATTGAAGGTACCGATATTGATCCCATGGCCGCCCAGCAGCGTCCCGATACGACCGATGAAACCGGGCTTGTCGTCATTTACGACATAGAGCATGTGCCCATCCAGCTCGGCTTCAATCCCGATACCGAAAATCTCGACCAGGCGCGGCGCTTCGTTGCCGAACAGCGTACCCGCAACCGAGCGTGGCCCTTGAGAGGTCTCGACGGTCACGCGAATAAGAGTGTTGTACGCACCTTCGCGTTCATGGCGCACTTCGCTGACGTCCAGCCCGCGCTCTTTGGCAAGATAGGGCGCGTTGACCATGTTCACCGTGTCGGAATAGCGGCGCATGAACCCAGCCAGCACCGCCCCGGTGATCGGCTTGCCGTTGAGCTGCGCCGCCGCGCCTTCGCGCTCGATGCTGATCTTGGTCAGATTGCCGTGCGCGAGTTGCCCGACCAGCGAACCAAGCTTTTCAGCCAGCGCCATATAGGGCTTGAGCTTGGGTGCTTCCTCCGCGCTGAGCGAAGGCATATTGAGCGCATTGGTTACGCCACCATTGACCAGGTAATCGGCCATCTGCTCGGCCACCTGCAGTGCAACGTTGACCTGCGCCTCTGTGGTCGAAGCGCCAAGATGCGGAGTGCAGATAAAGTTTGGCGCGCCGAATAGCGGGTTTTCCTTGGCTGGCTCCTCGGCGAAAACGTCCAGCGCAGCGGCAGCCACCTGCCCGCTCTCAAGGCAATCCTTGAGCGCAGCCTCGTCTATCAACCCACCACGCGCGCAATTGACAATCCGAATGCCCGGCTTGGCATTTTCCAGCCGTTCGCGGCTGAGGATATTGCGGGTCTGGTCCGTCAGCGGCGTATGCAACGACACGAAGTCTGCTCGGCTCAGCAGTGTGTCCAGATCGACCTTCTCAACGCCCATCTCAACTGCGCGATCTTCGGTCAGGAATGGATCATACGCGATGACTTTCATCTTGAGGCCGAGCGCACGGGTCGCGACAATCGAGCCGATATTGCCCGCGCCGATCAGGCCAAGCGTCTTTCCGGTCACTTCAACGCCCATGAAATCCTTCTTGGGCCACTCTCCCGCTTGCGTGCGCGCATTCGCGGCCGGGATCTGGCGAGCGAGCGCCATGATCATCGCAATCGCATGTTCTGCGGTCGTGATCGAGTTGCCGAACGGCGTGTTCATCACGACCACGCCCTTCCCACTCGCTGTCGAGATATCGACATTGTCGACGCCAATGCCAGCACGACCGATGACTTTGAGGTTGGTCGCGGCATCGAGCACGGCGGGTGTCACTTTGGTCGAGGATCGGATCGCAAGGCCATGATAGTCGCCGATGCGGGCGATCAGCTCCTCAGGGGTCTCGCCAGTGATCACGTCAACATCGCAGCCGCGTTCTTCGAAGATACGCGCTGCGTTCGGGTCCATCTTGTCTGATATGAGAACACGAGGTTTCAGTGGGGATTTGGTCATTTTCAATTCCATCTATGAAATTGTCATACCCGCGAAAGCGGAGATTCAGGGCGGAGCCATATCCGTCTCAACTGGAATCCCGGCTGCGCGGGAATGACGAAAGGGCTTACTGGGCTTGAATATGGGCGAACGCCCATTCGATCCACGGCAGCAGACGCTTGATGTCTTCCTGTTCGAGCGTGCCGCCGCACCAGATACGAAGCGAAGGCGGAGCGTCGCGATAGCCGTTGAAGTCATATCCGACGTCGCGCTCTTCGAGCATTTTGACGATCTTCTTCGGCACCGCCGCCTGATCGTCGGCCGAAAGGCTTTCGTACCAATCGCCAGTGAACTTCATGCACACGCCGGTGTTGGTCCGCTTTGCCGGATCGGCGACCATATTCTTGAGCCAAGGCGTCGCCTCGATCCAATCGGTCACGATCTTGGCGTTGGCGTCGGCGCGCTCGAACATTGCCTGGCGCCCACCGAGTGATTTGGCCCATTCCAGCGCCGCAATATAGTCTTCGGTCGCAAGCAAAGACGGCGTGTTGATGGTCGCACCTTCGAAGATGCCGCGATTGATTTTGTCGCCCTTCTTGAGACGGAAAAGCTTGGGCAGCGGCCATTCGGGGTCATAGTTTTCGATACGCTCGACTGCTTTGGGGGAGAGGATCAGCATGCCATGCTGCGCTTCCGAACCCATCACTTTCTGCCAGGAATAAGTCGTCGCATCGAGCTTCGCCCAGTCCATTTCCTGCGCGAAGATAGCGCTGGTTGCGTCGTTGATGGTGACACCCTTGCGGCCCGGCTCGAGCCAATCGGTATCGGGAATCTTTGCGCCCGAGGTTGTGCCGTTCCAGGTAAAGACGACATCGTTTTCCTGAGGGATCGAGTGGAGATCGGGGATCTCGCCGTAGTCAGCGTTAAGCACTTGCAGATCGGGCAGCTTGAGCTGCTTCACCGCATCCTGAATCCAGACATTGCCGAAGCTTTCCCAAGCCGCGACCGTCGCCGGACCAGCGCCCAGCATGGTCCACATCGCGCATTCCAGTGCGCCAGTGTCAGAGGCTGGCATGATCCCGACGAGGTAGTCATCAGGCACACCCAGCAGTTCTCGCGAAAGGTCGATCGCGTATTTCAGGCGACCTTTCGCATACGCCGAGCGGTGTGAGCGCCCCAGCGATTCGGTGTTCAGTTTGTCTAGGGACCAGCCCGGGAATTTAACCGTGGGACCGGAAGAAAATTGCGGACGAGCAGGCTTAAGCGCCGGCTCGGCAGGTAGTTCAGTCATGTATTCTCTCCTTGCAGAGAGCACGCGCGGCGTTGGGACCGCGTGGCCCGTCGGCGGCACTAGAGATGCGGGATCAGGAGTCAATGGCGAAAGCACTCTCGCCAATCCTGTTCCACATCTCTAAAGCCGCGCCATGCAGATTTCCGATCTCCGGATTGCGCTGTTCAGCGGCAACTATAACTACACGCGTGATGGCGCGAATCAGGCCCTGAACCGGCTCGTCGGCTCGCTGCTCGGGCTTGGCGCTTCCGTGCGCGTATACGCCCCTACTGTGGCGGATCCTGATTTCGAGCCAACGGGAGACCTGATCGGCATTCCCAATGTCCGAATGCCGGTGAAGGGGCGCGGGGAATATCGGCTGCCGACCGGGCTGGGATCCAAGGTCAAACGTGACCTGGAAAAGTTCCAGCCCAACATAGTCCACCTCTCTTCCCCCGACCCTTCCGGCCATACCGCACTACGCTGGGCCCAAGACCACGACATTCCTGTCCTGGCTTCGGTCCACACAAGGTTCGAAACCTATCCGCAATACTACAAAATGGGCTTTCTCGAGCCGATGGTGGTGCGTCTATTGAGACGTTTCTACAATCGTTGCGATGCCTTGGTCGCACCTTCGCAAAGCATGGTCGATGAACTCATCGCGCAGGACATGCACGATGATATTGCGATCTGGTCTCGCGGGGTGGATCGCACCGTCTTTGATCCATCGAAACGCGATCAGGAGTGGCGAAAATCGCTTGGCCTTGAAGAAGATGACGTCGCCGTCGTGTTCCTTGGCCGGCTGGTTATGGAGAAAGGGCTTGATGTTTTCGCCGAGACGATCGTGCAGTTGCGCAAGCGGCAGGTCCCGCACAAGGTTCTCGTGATCGGTGACGGGCCAGCCAGAGGCTGGTTCGAAGACGCGTTGCCGGGCGGAATCTTCGCCGGCTTCAAAACCGGCGAAGCGCTGGGTCAGGCGCTCGCGAGTGGCGATGTATTCTTCAATCCGTCGATCACTGAAACGTTTGGCAATGTCACGCTGGAAGCCATGGCGAGCGGACTGCCCGTAATCGCTGCGGGCGCGACCGGCGCATCAAGTTTGGTGCACGATGGTGAAACCGGCAAGCTGGTTCCTCCGGGCGATCCCGCAGCATTTGCCGAAGCAATTGCGCCCTATTGCACCGATGATGCCTTGCGATCAGCTCACGGAGCAGCAGGAGAGCAACGATCGCAAGCCTACAGCTGGGAAGCGATCAACCGCGTTGTCGCTGATACCTATGTCCGCTTGGTCGAAGATCGCCAAGCGCTGCAGGAACGCGAGCAGGAAGAACAAAAGGCGTCAGCGTAATAGCCCGGCCGCCTTCATCCGGGT
>JBCAXQ010000128.1:0-7982 GCA_038534015.1 Pseudomonadota bacterium
TTCGGAACAGGTCAACGAGGAAGTCCACGAGGTTACCCTCAAGGTGAATATCACTGCGACCTCGGAAAAAGGTACGGTCTACATCGTGGAGCTGGATTATTGTGGTTTGGCTGGCATCCGCAATATTGGCGAAGATCAGACGCACGCATTCCTGTTTGCCGAGGCACCGCGCATTCTCTTCCCGTTTGCGCGCCGTATTGTTGCCGACGCCGTTCGCGATGCCGGTTTCCCGCCGCTGCTGCTCGATCCGATCGACTTCAATGCGCTTTACCTGCAACAACTGCAGGCAAAGCGTGCCCAGGAAGAGGCCGCTGGCGGCGCAATCACCGACACGCCGGAAGGCAGCGCCTGATTGCTGTCGAGAGTGGGCCATAGCGGTTTGCTCATCTTAGGGCAGAACCAACCATGAGCCTGCTCAAGAATGTTGGAACTATTGGCGGTCTGACTGCAGTCAGCCGCGTGTTCGGATTTGTCCGTGACATTATGCTTGCCCGTGTTCTCGGCGCGGGGGGCGTCGCTGATGCCTGGCAGCTTGCGTTCCAGCTACCCAACCTGTTCCGTCGCTTGTTTGCCGAAGGTGCTTTCGCCAGTGCGTTTGTGCCGTTGTTCAACCGCCACATGAACGAAGGGGAGAGCGAAGCACGACGCTTTGCCAGTGAAGTGCTCGCCATTCTGTTGCCCATCCTGGTGCTGTTTGGTGCCGTGATGATGGTGGCCATGCCATGGGTCTTGTGGTTGTTCGCCAATGCGGACATGCGCGCCGACGCAGAAACCTATTCGCTCGCCGTGACGATGGGACAGATCGCGTTTCCCTACCTGCTGTTCATGAGCCTCGCGACACTGACTGCGGCGATCCTCAATTCGCTGTCGCGCTTTGCAGCTGCGGCCGCCGCACCGATCCTGCTCAACATCTGCTTGCTAACCGCCCTGTTTTGGGGTGCCGCCCAACCGCCGGGCGAAACGACGCGCCAAGCCACAGGCTTTTATCTGGCCGTGGCGGTTTCCGTCAGCGGGTTGCTTCAACTCCTCTGGCTGGGTTTCTTCATGCGCCGCGCAGGGTTCCGGGTTCCGATCCGATTCCCGCGCGCAACAAAGCGGGTAAAAGAGATGGGCGTTCTGATCATCCCTGCAGTTTTTGGGGCCGGGGTCTATCAAATCAGCCGCTTCATAGACCTGGCGTTCATTCGCGGCATGCCCGATGGTTCACTGACCTATATGGCGATGGCAGACCGTTGGAACCAACTGCCGCTGGGGATCATCGGGATAGCATTGGGAACTGCGATCCTGCCTGCGCTTTCCCGGTTCATCGGGCGGGAAGAGGATGAGGAAGCGGCTCGGCTGCAATCGAACGCGATCGAACTGGCCATGCTTTTGACAGTGCCATGCGCTGTCGCGCTGTTCTTTACCGGCACAGCCTTTGTGCGGGTGTTCATGGCCGGCCAGGCGTTCACGCAGGAAGATGCCACAATTACCGGGATGGTCGTTTCCGCCCTTGTCATCGGCCTGCCAGCCTATGTGCTGGTGAAAGTGCTGACGCCCAACTTCTTCGCCCGCAAGGATACACGGACACCAGTCTACACCGCTGCAGCGTCTCTGCTCGTCACGGTCGCGCTCAATTTCTACTTCATTTTTGCGTTGGACCTCGGTGTGGTTGGCCTTGCTCTTGCCGGGGCGATTGGGGCCTGGGTCAACATCACACTGCTGGGCCTGATCCTCAGCCGGCGCGGCTTTTTCAAGCTTCCTGCGCGTGTTCTCGGCCGGATCTTCCGGATTGCCTTGGCAGCCGCCTTGATGGGCGCCGCATTGTCTTTCCTGATGCCGGAGATCGAGCCCTGGTTCATCGAGAGCGCCATGGACAAAGCGCTCGGCATCGGTGCCATACTTGCCGTAGGCGTTCCGATCTACGGAGGCGCAGCAATGCTGCTCGGCGTACTCGACAAGGCAACCCTTCAACGCTTAATGCGCCGCCAAGGCTAAATTCCTTCACCCTCATCCGAATCTTCAGGACTATCCTCAAATGCAAGTCGTCTCTGGCATTCAGCCCACCGGCAATCTCCACCTTGGCAATTACCTCGGGGCGATCCGCAACTGGGTGCGCATGCAGGACGAAATCGGCGACGATGGCGAATGCCTGTTCTTCCTTGCAGATCTGCACGCGATTTCTCAGCCACACGACCCACAGGAATTGAAGCGTTCGACACTGGAAATGACAGCCGCATTGGTCGCGTGCGGGATCGATCCTGCACGCTCTGTTCTCTTCAACCAGGCTCAGGTGCCAGCCCATGCTGAGCTGCAATGGCTGCTGTCAGGAACAGCACGGATGGGCTGGCTTAATCGTATGACCCAGTGGAAAGACAAGGCTGGAAAGAACCGCGAAGGCCAATCGGTCGCCTTGTTCAGTTACCCCGTTCTGCAGGCAGCAGATGTACTGCTGTATCAGGCCACCCACGTGCCCGTCGGCGACGATCAGAAGCAGCACCTGGAGCTGTCGCGCGACATAGCGCAGAAGTTTAACAACGACTTTGCCTCGGAAGAGGACCCTGTCTTCACCCTACCCGAGCCTTACATCCCGCCGACCGCGGCACGGATCATGAGTCTGCGGGATGGTTCAGCCAAGATGAGCAAATCGGACCCATCGGATATGAGCCGGATCAATCTGACCGATGATGCCGATACGATCATGAAAAAAGTGAAAAAGGCCAAGACCGACCCTGAGCCTTTGCCGAGCGAAAAAGCCGGACTGGATGATCGTGCTGAAGCGCTGAACCTTGTGAGCATATACGCTGCGCTGGCCAATTCCGACACCGAATCGGTGCTCGGCGAGTTCGGAGGACAGGGTTTCGGCGCGTTCAAACCGGCACTTGGCGAGCTGTTGATCGAATGCTTTGCTCCCATCACTCAGCGCTACCGCGAATTGATCGATGATCGCGAAGCCCTCGACGCAATTCTCGCACAAGGTGCTGCAAAGGCTCGCGAACGTGGCTCTCCAACGCTTGATCGCGTGTATTCGGCGCTTGGGCTGGTGCGGGGCTGAACCGGGCCTGGGACACGATATTGTCCCGTAACCGGTCATCTGACGTTCAAAAACAGTTCAGGCCGACCCTTTACACGTAGCGATCCCAGTGACAGCTTGCCGTCTAAGGTCAGCGCCCCACATAGGTAGGGCGCAATCGTGAGGGAGACGCGCGGCCAACCGTGTGATGAAGGACCAGACCATGACTAAGATGCTGCAAAAACCAGCCAGGTTTGCGAAGGGCGCAACTGCTTCGCTGCTGCTGCTCGGCCTCGCCGCTTGTGCGACCCCATTCAAGGCTGACGTATCACGCTTCCAGAGCCAGCTTCCGGCACCCCAAGGGGAAACCTTTGCTGTTGTTGCCGAGGATCCAAAGCTCGCTGGTGGGCTCGAATTCGCGCTTTATGCCGATCTGGTCGAAGCCGAACTTGAGAAAGTCGGCTACACCGAGGCCGCACCGGAGAACGCGACTCTGCTGGTGCGCTTCGACTATGGTGTCGACAACGGACGCGAGAAAGTTCGCACTACGGGAGCGGGCTTCCACGACCCCTATTTCAGCCCTTTCCGCCGCAGCGCATTCGCGTTTCGCCGCGGATACGCGTTTGGTTTCTATGATCCGTGGCTTGGTGGGCCCGAAGTCCGCAGCTACACCGTCTACACAAGCGGGATCGACATGAAGATTGATCGCGCAAGCACGGGCGAGCGCTTGTTCGAGGGCAAGGCCCAGGCTGTTTCGCGCTCGAACCGGCTGCAGCACCTGGTGCCCAACCTGGTCGATGCCATGTTCACTGACTTTCCTGGTAATTCGGGTGAAGATGTGCGCATAACGATCAAACCGGAAGAGAAGATCGTCCGCCGCAAGGACTGATCCGAACAGATTTCCCTTGGACGGGGTGAAGGGCGGCGCAAGGGATCAGCGCCGCCTTTTTCATGCGCGTTATGCAGTTGATCTGTTCCGGCGAAGTCCTCAAAAAGTGCTTCCACACGCAATAATCTGCAGTGTGGCGTCTGGGTAGTCGATAGTCCCGCCTTCACCTGGTCTATCTGGCACCTGGACTATCTGAAATGTACAATTTGATGTATCTGTTCTTCCCGAATTCTCGTGAGGGGAGAGATTTCGATGCCAAATTGGAAATATGTCGGTGAGAAAAGCGTAAAGGGCACTCAAAGCAAATCTGGCGGAAAGACCGTAAGGCACTTTCTCTGGGGCGACAGAGTGGATGTGCTGGAAGAGAGCGATGGGCGCGCGAAGGTTCGCGGGCGGCACCGGACGTGGCCGTGCTGGGTCGATAGCGATACGCTCAATGGGGAGCCGCTGCTCGAGATTTATTTCATTGATGTAGGCCAGGGTGACGGCATTCTGATCGTCACACCCGAACGCAAGCATCTGCTTATCGATGGCGGCTATCCGCGCAGCCGGCAGAATACCGGCAAGAGCGCTGCCGATTTCATCGATTGGAAATTCTACGAAGACTATGCCGAGGACACGATCCGGCTTGATGCCATGATGGCATCCCATAACGATCTCGATCACTATGGCGGGCTTGATGACCTGCTCGGTGTCGATCAGGATGAAGAACTCGATTGCGACGATGTGCGGGTTGATCGGTTTTACCACGCAGGGCTTTCCTGGTGGAAGACTCCGGAAAAAAGCCGCACGCTTGGTGATACAAAAAAGGTTGGGCGCAAGTCATACTACACCGATCTGTTGACATCGCGAACCAAGGCGGTGAGCCAGCTTTCAAGCTCGGCGAACCCACGATTGCAGGGCATGTGGGGTGACTTCATTGAAAAGCTGACGAAGGCGAAAGCACAGGACGGTTCGACAACAAAGTTTACCCGCCTGAGCGACCAATCCGGCGATCTTGACCAGTTCAGCGAAACCGATCTCGAATTTCATGTGCTCGGCCCGCTTGAATTTGATGCCCGCGGTGATGCCGGTCTTGAGAAGCTATCTGGGGGCACTTCGCAAAACACGAACGGGCACAGTATTACAGTGCGCGTCGATTATGGTGCCACACGCGTCCTTCTGACGGGCGATCTCAACCAGCGCAGCCAGAAGCTCCTGTTGGAAGCATATGCAGGGCGAGAGGCCGTGTTCATGGCCGACATTGCCAAGGCTTGTCATCATGGCAGTGACGATGTTTCGCTCGAATTCCTCTCACGCGTAAATCCCAGCGCCACGATTATCTCTTCCGGAGATGGAGAAGGACACGACCATCCACGACCCGGTATTGTAGGCGCTAGCGGGGTGACCGGATATCTTACGATCAAGGATGACCAGATCCTGACGCCGCTGGTTTACTCGACCGAGCTGGCGCGATCGGTCAGCATGGGGGAGCCGACCCACGCGATCATCGATCAGGGTGACGAGGAGATCGAGCTGGAAGGTAGTCAGTTCAACAAGAGCGTGATGCATTATAAGGAAACCAAGCCCGGTGCGCTCAATCCAACCAAGAAATCTCGCAACTTCGAGCGACTCAAGGTCGTAGCAGGAGAAGTCTTTGGTCTGGTCAACGTCCGCACCGATGGAAAAACTATCATCTGCGCGACGATGAACGAGAAAGATGGCAGCTGGGCGATCAAGGACTTTCCCAGCCGTTTCTGACCACGCTCAGCCATCGCACCGGAGATTGACCAAGCACAGAAACTTCGCGACCAGACTGTAATGAGACTCTATGGAATCATGCCGTTTGCGGTGCCACTGGCGATCGCTGCGAGCCCCGCTCCAGCGTATGCACAATCGTCCACCGACGGCGGTGTTTATGCGCGCTCAGGCGGTTGGACCATCATGGAGTATCCGCAGCTGAAATTCTGCGAGATTGTCTCTGATGAGAACACCGCCGTGCGGCTTGAGGTCGCCAAAGGCGGGGCAGAGATCGGATACATCCGCTACCGGGTGGTGGGAGAGAACACAGGCGCGCCCTCTCCTGAGATTTCATGGGAGTTTGATACCAGGCGCTTCAGAGGCACCTTGCTCTCTGGCACGGATTACGTGGTGCTTGGCGACGAACGACCGGTGATAGCTGCATTCAAGTCGGCATTGGGCCTCACCTTGAAAGCGGACGGAGTCGTCGTGTTTGAGATGTCGCTCGCCGGGAGCGCCGCCGCCTTGCAGGTGCTTGATCAATGCGCGGCCCGATGGCCCGACAGCTATGTTCCGGTTGTCCCTCCTTTAGCGCCACCAGTGCAACGCCGAACTCCTTCTTTGCCATTGCAGCGTGAGCTAACGCCGATTGACCAAGACAACTGGATCAAGCCCGAAGACCTCGAATGCGATTTCCATGACTGTGAGACAGGAAGGGTTGGCGTGGCCCTATTGGTCAACGCCCAGGGCGACGTTGATCGCTGTCTGGTCACCGCGTCGAGCGGCAAATACAAGCTCGATGAATTTGCCTGCATCATTTTCTCACGGCGGGCAAAGTTTGAACCGGCGATCAACCATGATGGAGAACCGATCAGATGGCGCTGGAACACCGCAATCAGTTTTGGTCCACCGCCAGAAGCGACTTCATCAAGCGATTCAGAGTGAATTGTTCGGGCTGGCTAAAGCGCTTTATGCCCGCCAGTTGATCCGAAACCGCCTGCGCCGCGATCGGTTTCGTCAAGCTCGTCCACCTCTGCCCAGGCCGCCTGGGTAACTGGCGCCAGCACCAGTTGAGCAACCCGATCCCCTCGCGCGATGCGAAATGGCTCATCGCCATGGTTGATCATGATCACTTTCAACTCCCCACGATAATCGGAATCAATCGTGCCGGGCGTGTTTGGAACAGTAATGCCATGCTTCAACGCCAGACCGGAACGCGGCCGGACCTGTATCTCGTAACCGGGAGGTATTGCCATCGCCAGACCGGTGGCGACGGCGTGGCGTGCCCGAGGGGCAATCGCAACGTCTTCTGCAGAAAGCACATCCATGCCGGCAGCACCCTCGGTGGCGTATCGTGGCAGATCCAGTCCGGCTCCGTTCGGCAAACGTTTGACCTGAACCGGCACAGAAACATTCATGATGCGGTATCGCCTTTCACTATCGGCTGAGGACTATTCAGCAGCTTCGGCCGTCAGAGCCGATGCAATTTTCTCCGCAAGAGCCATGGCGACATCGCGCTTGTGCATCTTTTCCAGGCTCTCCACCCCTTCAGCGCTGACAATATGGACCGTGTTCTCATCGCCGCCCATCACATCGCCTGACACATCGTTTGCAACGATCCAGTCGGCTGCTTTGCGCTTGCGCTTTTTCTTGGCGTTGTCGAGCACATCGTCCGTCTCGGCAGCGAACCCAACGACCAATTCGGGCCGATTGTTGCCTGCCGCGACATTGGTCAAAATGTCGGGATTCTCGGTCAGCATCAATGCTGGCGGCGCGGAGCCGCGCTTCTTGATCTTGTCCGCATAGTAATCCTTGGGTCGCCAGTCCGCGACGGCCGCGACCATCACGGCTGCGTCGGCGGGTAGCGCCTTTTTGACCGCCTTGGACATCTGATCTGCGCTTTCGACGTCAATCCGGTCGACACCGGCGGGCGTCTTGAGCGAAACTGGGCCCGCGACCAGGGTAACCTTGGCGCCCAGCGCAGCAGCAGCTGCGGCGATGGCAAATCCTTGTTTCCCACTCGACCGGTTGGCGATGTAGCGCACTGGATCGATGGCCTCCCAGGTCGGGCCAGCGGTTATCAGCACGTGGCGTCCATCAAGAGGGCGATAGCCATCGGCGATATTGAAGCCTTCGCCGCCGAGCGCGTCTTCGGTTACTTCCATGATCGCTGGCGAAGCTTCATCCGCGACTGGTTCGGGCGCAGATTTGCGATCATCAACCTCGTGATTGATGGCCGAGGCATCAATCGGAGGCGCTGCGCCAGCCCCGCCCTTCTTGGCCAAAAGCGGTCCGCCAAGATCAGGGTTGAATTCTATGTCATCTTGCGGCTGCTCCAGCTCTGCGGCTTCGGCATCTTCTGTCGGCTCCTCCGGTTGCTCG
>JBCAXQ010000129.1:0-7922 GCA_038534015.1 Pseudomonadota bacterium
GCGTAAAGCGCGAGCTTGTCAGCAAAGGCCTTTTCGGCAGCCGCTTCAGCGTAAGCCGGGCTATCAAGCACCGTCCAGCCGTGATCCCCGGCGTAGACTTCCACCTTGGCAGAACGACCAGCAGCTTCGGCTGACTCGGCAAAAACAGTCTTGTGATCCGGGGCCTCGGCATCATCATCCTGTGCGATTGCAATCAGATAGCTGGCCTGCGTATCCTCCAGCAAGCGATGCGGGCTTTCTTCGTCATCTCTTACCAAGCCTCCGCCATGGAAACTGGCCGCGGCCCTTATTCGACTGGGCATGGCGTGGGCCGAATAGACGGTGAACGGGCCGCCCATGCAATATCCTTCCGCGCCGATGCCGCGCGAACCGTCAACCGCTTCTTGAGCATCAAGCCATTCGACAATGGCCGCTGCATCACGCTTTACGGCAAAGGAGGATAGCTTGCGCCGCATCTCACGCGCGCGCGACCAGCCGCCATCGGCGAAAGAAGCGAAATCTTCCCAGATCACCCCTGCTACGTCGCGATAATAGGGGTTCACGACGAGCACGGAATACCCCGCCTGCGCGGTCCGCTGGGCCATCTGGAGATGCGACCCGCGAACTCCGGCAATATCCGGCCAGTGAATAACGGCAGGTGCGGGGCCACCCGGTGCCGGAATGAAACGGCCATCCATCGTTCCATCTTCGGTGGCAAAGCTCACCATCCCTCCCGGCAGTTCCGAAGAGGGAGTGCTGTCAGACCCTGACTGAGCAACTGCGCCATTCTGAGGCGCACAAGCCGCGACGGCGGCCAGACCCGTCAGTGCGCCGAATTGTCGCCGTGACATGGTCTCCCTAGCCCAGTTCTGCAGTTTTGCTTCGTCGCACACTTTCCCATCTCCTGATGTCGCCTGTCATCCCCAACCATAAGCGGCGCCCGCGACTATCGACAAGCGGCGATTGCGCGGGCAACATACCATTCAAAGGGAGAGGGACCCATGCGGAATACGGGAATCGCGCTGCTGGCGGCGCTGTCGCTTGCTGGCTGTGGAGAATTGCTACCATCGCCAGCCGAAAATGGGGTGACCGGCGTTGAGCTGGTCAATGCGGGCGATGACCATGCCAACTGGATCACGCATGGCAGGACCTATTCCGAGCAGCGTTTTTCCCCGCTCGATCAGATCAATGCCGAATCAGTTGGCGATCTTGGCCTTGCCTGGCATGCCGACATGGACACGGCTCGCGGACAGGAAGCCACTCCGCTCGTCATCGACGGGCGGATGTATCTCACCACGGCATGGAGCAAAGTTAAAGCCTACAACGCGGCAACAGGCGAACCACTTTGGGAATATGATCCCGAAGTTCCAGGGGCAACCGCGGTCAAAGCTTGCTGCGACGTCGTCAATCGCGGACTGGCTACATGGGGTGAGAAGCTGTTTTTGGGCACGCTCGATGGTCGGTTGATTGCGCTAAACCGCGATTCTG
This sequence comes from Pseudomonadota bacterium, assembly GCA_038534015.1. Lineage (GTDB taxonomy): Bacteria > Pseudomonadota > Alphaproteobacteria > Sphingomonadales > Sphingomonadaceae > Erythrobacter. Next base: position 1,468 of record JBCAXQ010000129.1, read on the forward strand.
GCGCGGTCATTTGGGAGACGGTGACCGTTGATCAATCGCAGAGCTACACGGTAACCGGCGCTCCGCGGATTATCGATGGCAAGATCATAATCGGTAATGGCGGAGCCGAATTCGGGGTCCGTGGATATGTCGCAGCCTATGACGTCGAGGACGGTGAAGAACTGTGGCGTTTTTATACAGTCCCGGCGGGTAATGAAGGGGATGACGCACCGGAATACATGCAAACCGCCGCGGAGACGTGGAACACAGAAGTGCTCGCCAGCTCGGACGCGATTGGCGGTGGAGGCACCGTATGGGATTCGATGGCATACGATCCCGATCTCGATCTTCTCTACATTGGTGTCGGCAATGGCAGCCCGTGGAACCGAGCCTATCGTTCACCGGGTGAAGATGGAACAGGCGAAGGCGACAACCTCTATCTGTCCAGCATCGTCGCGATCCGCCCCAGCACCGGCGAATATGTCTGGCATTACCAGACGACGCCGGGTGAAACATGGGACTACACAGCAACGCAGCATATCGTGCTTGCAGATATGGAAATCGACGGTGAAACCCGCCAGGTCTTGATGCAGGCTCCCAAGAACGGCTTTTTCTATGTGATTGACCGGGCGACGGGCGAATTCATCAGTGCCAAGCCTTATGTGACGGTCAACTGGGCCAAAGGCATAGATGAGGACGGCCGCCCCATCGAAAATCCCGAAACGCGGGTCGACAAGACGGGACAGCCGGCTCTGGTAGCGCCAGGAGCGCTTGGCGGTCACAACTGGCACCCAATGGCGTACCATCCGGACGAGAATCTTGTTTACATACCAGCCTTCGAAGCGGCGATGTTGTACGCGCCGGAAGAGGGTTGGAAGCCTGACACCGCTCGTGGATTCAATGTCGGTTTCAACCTGGGCGCGGGAGACCTGCCGCCTGATCTGGGATTCCGGCGGGAGGTGGCCGGAACGCTCAAAGGCATGCTCGTCGCCTGGGATCCGGTCGCACAGGAGCCTCGTTGGACAGTCGAGCATCCGGGTCCCTGGAACGGCGGACTGCTGGCAACCGGCGGAGGTTTGGTGTTTCAGGGCACAGCTGGGAGCGAGTTCAACGCCTACAGCGCGGCAAGCGGTGAGAAGCTCTGGAGCTTCGGCGCGCAAACGGGAGTGGTGGCACCACCGATCACATACACAGTCGACGGCGAGCAATATGTTGCCGTGCTTGCGGGCTGGGGCGGTGCATACGCCCTTACCGTCGATGGAGAGCTGCTCGCCAGGAAAGCACCTGTGCGCAATATCTCCCGCCTGTTGGTGTTCAAGCTGGGAGCGGATGGTGCACTACCCCCTGAACCCAAGCTCGCCGAGCTACCGCTCGATCCGCCCGCCAGCCGGGCTGATGAAACCACTATCGCAATGGGCGGCCAGAAGTACGCCCGCTACTGCGCAGTGTGCCACGCGCCAGCTGCGGTGGGCTCAACAGTGTTGCCTGATCTTCGCAGAGCGGGTTCGCTCAGCAATCCGGCTACCTGGCAGGCTGTCGTCCATGATGGCGTGCTTAAGGACAATGGGATGGTTGGTTTCTCCGAATCTTTGAACCAAGAGGAAATAGAGGCGATCAGAGCCTACGTGATCCACCGGGCGAACGAGGACAAGGCGCTGGAAGGATCACGCCAAGTCGCACGACGATGACCAATCCAAAAGATCCCTCGGACATCCGCAACTGGCAGCGACGCCCGGACGGGATCACGACTTCAGGGAAGCTCAATCCGCACGATCCGGCAAGACTGTCCAGCATAGGGGTCAAACACGTCATCAACCTGGCACTGGACGATCACCCCGAAGCGCTACCAAGTGAGCGCGAGCTGCTGGAAGAAGCTGGCATTCGATACACACACATTCCCGTGCCCTTCGACGCGCCGCGTATCGGCCATGTCAGAGCTATGCATGATGCGATCAAAGCAGCGAATGGGCCGGTGCATGTGCATTGTATCATGAACTACCGCGTGACTGCCTTCTTCTACATCCTTGATCGGGAAAGCGGCGTTCCCGAACCAGAAGCAAGAGCGAGGATGGCCGAGGTCTGGGATCCACTAGGCAGCAGTCACAATAGCGCTCAGTCTTGGAAAGAGTTGATCATTCGGCAAAGAAATTGAGTTCAAGCAGAACGTTGTTCGGATCTGCGGTGAAGATTTGCCGCAGCCCAATCGAAGGCACTTCATTCACGGCGTAACCTGCTTCACGCGCATCAAGCCGCGCCTTCACCACATCAAAATCGCTGCAGCGCAGCGCCACGTGATGGATCGCGCCTGTCGCGTCTCCCGGTGCAACAGGCCGGTCATAAGCGCGTGGAAAATCGACCGAATTGATGTGCAGGATCGCCTGACCGGAAGCGTCATACATCCATCGAACCTGCTCTGGCTTCATTGGTTGGGGGCCATCGCGTTCTTCCAGATCGAGCAGATCGGCGTAGAACCGCGCCGTCATCGAAAGGCGATCAGTGATAATGTTTACATGGTCCAGCCGTTCTACAATCATTCCAGAACTTCAACACAATCGCGCTTGCAATGCCACTCGGCAATTCGCCTGGACCTATCCAAAAACAAGACTTCCGAGCAGGCGTCCGGGGATAAGAGTAAACGCGCCGGCGAGACACAACCCGGCATACAGGCCCTTCATCGCGCCGCGGTGCGCTTCGATCTTCCCTTGGCGAGCCGCGACAATTGCGAGGGGGGCAACCACCAGCGTCCACACTGTAAAGATGTGAATGAAACTATAGCCCGTGCCGGCGATCCCTCCTCCAGGGGCACGAATGAAAGCTGAGGCGATTGCCGTTGCGAGCATCAATCCCACCCAAATCCGCCCGAGCGCGCGATGGATGGCGTCACCCTTTGTACGCAGCAGTATGAACGGGCCAAGTAGAACGGCGGGAATGGCGGTCGCCAGATGGACGGTGATCGGCAGCGTGAACCTGTGACCAGGCGATTGGGTTTGCGGGGCAGCGTATCCCCCCGTCGCTTGCGAGAAAACCATAAATAGCACGGTGATTGCAGCGGTGAGCAAAACCAGCCCCGCCATCCTCATGGCCCCAGACAGTCGCGTATTTGAGGTCATGCTTGTCTCCCCGGCAGTCATCGAGATAGTGTATACGGGTCATACGATTTGAGAGAGACAGAGGTGAAACAAGCACAACTTCGCAGTTGGTCGCAGCAATACGCAGAAGGTCCACGCTTTGCGTGAAGCGTCCAGAGAAGTGAGCCGCTCTATGACGGTGACTGGAGTATCACGGCGGGAGTTCCTGCTCGCCGAAATCGGCATAGTCGCTCTGATCGGCTGTGCATTTGCCTTGGCGAACGTATTCAACCCTTCAGGGATGGCGCTGGGGGGACGCATGGCATTCTGGATTGGTGGAATGCTGGCGGCCTGGATAGTGTTCGGACTTGTCGGACAAGTCGGAAAGGCTGTCGCACGGCTGCTGGGAATTGCGGGCGTATGGGGTTACGTGATCGCGATCCCGCTCGCTACTGTCTTCATTTCATGGACACTGTTATGGTGGTTGGGAGGCACTCGGGCGATGTTTGGCCCAGGCTTTGCCTATGTGTGGCCGCAGACGCTGGCAATTGCCGTCGCTTTTTTCGCAGTCTTCTTCATTCTTTATTCCCGCGTTGAACCACGCGAAGACGTGGCTTCTGCGGTTGCCCATAAGGCTGATACAAGTAGCCAATGCTCGCCTCTGCACGAACACCTTTCACCCGGTTTTCCATCGGTGATCGCACTGTCGGTCGAAGACCATTATGTTCATGTTCACTCGCAGGAAAAGAGCGAGATGCTGCTGATCCCTCTTGCCAAGGCTATCAAGCTCTTGGCGAACGAAGACGGTAGGCAAGTCCATCGCAGCTGGTGGGTCGCGCGATCAGCCCTGCAAGGGCACAAGCGCGCCGGGCGCGACATCAAACTGAAACTGGCTGGCGGATTGGAAGTCCCTGTTAGCCGTAGTCTGGTAAAGTCCCTGCGAGAGGACGGCTGGTTTATCTAGCCACCGAACACCACCGTCCGACTACCGTTAAGCAGGACACGCTCTTCGACGAACAAGCGTACTGCATGGGCAAGCACGCGGCGTTCAATGTCCCGCCCTTTCCGGACAAGGTCATCCGGGCTGTCAGCATGGCTGATCCTCTCGACATCCTGATGAATGATCGGCCCTTCATCGAGATCAGTTGTAACAAAATGCGCCGTTGCGCCGATCATCTTGACCCCGCGTTCATGCGCCTGATGATATGGCTTAGCTCCTTTGAAGCCCGGCAGGAAGCTGTGGTGGATATTGATGCAACGGCCAGCAAAGTGCGATGCCTGATCATCTGACAGAATCTGCATGTAGCGCGCCAGCACAATGAGTTCGGCCTGGCTTTGCTCCGCAATCCTGCGCAGTTCGGCCTCCTGTTCCACCTTGGTCTCGCTGGTAACCGGCACATGGTGAAACGGAATGTCGCCGATATCGATCCTGATGGAAGCTTCGCGTGGATGGTTGGAGACAATCGCCACTGGATCGATGTTGAGTTCTCCCGTCCGCCAGCGATAGAGCAAATCGACGAGGCAATGGTCGAACTTGCTCACCATAATCAGCACCCTGCGCGGACGGTCATGCAAGGAAAGCTTCCAGCGCATGCCGAATGCCTCGGCGAAAGCTGCAAACTGGCTGCGCAGATCCTCGCGCGAGACGCCGTCGGGGTCGAAAGCAACACGCATGAAGAAACGATTGCTTGATCGGTCATTGAACTGTTGCGCTTCGAGAATGTTGCAGCCGCGTTCGAACAGAAAAGCGGTTACACGGGCGGTTATTCCTGGCTGGTCGGCGCAGCCCAGGGTCAGAATCAGTGGCTCCGCCATCGCTTTCAGCGCGCCCCCAGAGCCGCTTCGCACTCACTCATCAACTGCGTGATGATGTCAGCGACAGGCTCTTCCTGCTTGACCATCCCAACCGATTGCCCTGCCATAAGTGATCCGTTCTCAACGTCGCCATCGATAACTGCGCGGCGCAAGGCCCCGGCCCAGAAATGCTCAATCTGCAATTGCGCTTCGCCCATATTGACTTCTTCGCGGTCAAGCATGCCAGCGACTTCTATCTGCTTGGCGGTGAATTCCTCTGTACCCTTGTTCTTAAGCGCGCGCACCGGGATCACCGGTAGGCGCGGATCAACCTGAACACTGGCTTCGGCATCGCGAGCCTTGGCGCGGAAGAACGCTTTTTTGAAATCTGGGTGTGCAATGCTTTCGGCTGCACAAGCGAACCGAGTGCCCAGCTGCACTCCGCATGCGCCCATTTCGAGATAGCCGGCAATCGCTTCGCCACGCCCGATACCACCGGCAACGAAAACCACATGATCCTCAGCCAGTTCGGGCAGGAATTCCTGGGCGAGCACGCTGGTCGCCACAGGGCCGATATGGCCCCCTGCTTCCATGCCTTCGATAACCAGCGCATCGCCGCCCGAGCGAAGCAGTTTCTTCGCCAATGCCAGCGTCGGCGCAAATACAATAACTTTGGCGCCAAAGCCCTTGATCGCTTCCACACTGCCTTTGGGCGGAATGCCTCCAGCAAGCACGACGTGGCTAACAGCATGTTTGCGACATATGTCGATCAGCTCGAACAGCTGCGGATGCATGGTGATCAAGTTCACGCCAAACGGCTTGTCTGTCAGCGCTTTCGTCGCCGCAATTTCGGTATCGAGCAGCTCCGGCGTCATTGCACCGCACGCGATCACTCCGAACCCGCCAGCATTTGAAATTGCCGAGACGAGGTTGCGCTCGGAGACCCAGCTCATCGCACCGCACAGGATAGCCGTTTCGCAGCCCAGGAAATCGGTGCCGCGCCGCATCTGGCCGCTACTCTTTGGAAAGTCAGTCATGTAGCGCGATTAGTCAGGTCAGTCACGATAGGCAATGCGCACTCTTTTCGCTGCGTCACTCGCGAACACTCGAGCACGATCGGTATCAATCGCATTCGCCAGCGCAACACCCATCCGGCGATATGGCCTTGTGACTGGCTTGCCAAATATCCGCACATCCACATTTTCATTGATCGAAAGTGCATCCGCCACGCCTTCGAAAGCAAAATCGGCACTGTCCCGGTCGGCAAGAATTACTGCGGAAGCGGCAGGCACGGCTTGAATTTCGCGAGGGACTGGCAATCCAAGCACCGCGCGAGCATGGAGGTCAAACTCATTCAGTGGCTGAGAAGCGAGGGTCACCATTCCGGTGTCATGTGGCCGGGGACTAAGCTCTGAAAAGATGACTGCATCGCCTTTGACGAAAAACTCTACGCCAAACAGCCCCCAACCTCGTCCCTCACCCTGCAGCGCCTTCACCACCTTGGCGGCCATCCCCTGTGCCTTAGCGAGCGCATCTGCACTCATCGCTGCCGGCTGCCAGCTCTCTTGATAATCGCCGCGCACAGGATAGCCGTTTCGCAGCCCAGGAAATCGG
>JBCAXQ010000130.1:0-7912 GCA_038534015.1 Pseudomonadota bacterium
GTCATGGACGATGTGAAGGTTGGTGCCGATGCTCTGCTGCCCGATGTTCAGGGGCTGAAAGGCCCGTTCGGCTGTCTCAATCGTGCGCGCTATGGCATCAGTTGGGGTTCGATGGGCGCAGCTGAGTTCTGCATGCACGCCGCGCGCCAATACGGTCTGGACCGCAAGCAGTTCGGTCGCCCGCTTGCCGCAACGCAGCTGTTCCAGAAGAAGCTCGCCGATATGATGAGCGATATCGCGCTTGGTCTACAGGCGAGCCTGCGGGTCGGCCGGCTCATGGATGAAGGCCGCTTCGCGCCGGACATGATCAGCATCGTCAAACGCAACAATGTCGGCAAGGCGTTGGATATCGCCCGCCAGGCCCGCGATATGCACGGCGGAAACGGCATCAGCGAGGAATACCAGGTGATCCGCCACGCGGTGAACCTCGAAACGGTCAACACTTATGAAGGCACGCATGATGTCCACGCGCTGATCCTGGGCCGAGCGATCACCGGCATCGCGGCGTTTTGATCTGATGCGTCTTTACGCCTATTTCCGCAGCTCGACCTCTTACCGGCTCCGCATCGCGCTGGAGTTGAAGGGTCTCGAATACGAGGTCATTCCGGTCGATTTGCGGACATCCGAACAATCGGCAGAGGACTTCACCAGCCGCAATCCGTTTGGCTCGGTCCCCATGCTGGAGGCGGACGGGCGTGACCGCGCGCAGAGCATGGCGATGATCGAATGGCTTGAAGAAGCCTATCCTGAGCGACCTTTGCTGCCCGCCAGCATCGAAGAACGCTACACCGCGCGTGAACTGGCCTACGCGATCGCCACCGAGATTCACGCGCTCAACAATCTGCAGGTGCTCAAGTATTTGCGCGATGCACTGGGTCACGATGATGATGCGGTGGACACCTGGTACCATCATTGGCTGGCGCGGACTCTCGACCCGGTCGAGGCCAGACTGGCGCAGATCGGGACGGCAGACTTCCTGTTCGATACACCCGGACTGTTTGAGACTGTGCTGCTGCCGCAGCTGTTCAACGCCCGCAAACTGGAATTCGACCTCTCGCCCTACCCGCATATGGTGCGGATTGAGACGGCTTGCCTCGCACTGTCCGCATTTCAGCGCGCCTACCCCGATAACCAGCCCGACAGCCCCGAATTCAAAGGAAACTGACGCCCATGAAACTCGCAACGCTCAACGATGGCAGCCGCGACGGCAAACTGGTCGTCGTCTCCAAAGACCTCACGCGCTGTTGTGCAGCCGGTTACATCGCTCCGACCATGCAGGCTGCGCTTGATGACTGGGAACGGATTGCGCCGCAGCTCGAAGTGCTGGCGACCGATGTTGAGCATCAGGCCGTGCCCTGCGAGCGCTTCCATGAGCGAGAGGCGCATTCTCCGCTCCCCCGTGCCTATCAATGGGCCGATGGCTCAGCCTACATCAACCACGTCGAACTGGTGCGCAAAGCGCGCAATGCGGAAGTGCCCGAAAGCTTCTATCACGATCCGCTGATGTATCAGGGGGGATCGGACAGCTTTCTCCCGCCACGCGCGGATATCCCGTTGGGTGACATCGCCTGGGGCTGCGACATGGAAGGCGAAGTCGCGGTGATCACCGACGATGTGCCCATGGGCGTTTCTGCCGATGACGCTGCAGGTCACATCAAGCTGATCATGCTGGTCAACGACGTGTCTCTGCGGGGGTTGATCCCAGGCGAACTCGCCAAGGGTTTCGGCTTCTTTCAGTCCAAGCCATCGAGCGCGTTCTCTCCGGTTGCGGTCACGCCTGATGAGCTCGGCGATGCCTGGAAGGACTCGCTTGTCCATCGTCCGCTGATGGTCGACTACAATGGCGAGGCATTCGGGCGTGCCGAGGTCGGCGTGGATGCCACCTTCAACATGGCGCAGCTGGTCGCCCATGCGGCGAAGACCCGGCCTTTGGGTGCGGGATCGATCATCGGGTCAGGCACGATCTCGAACAAAGGTGAAGATGGCGGCCCCGGCACGCCGGTCAGCGAAGGCGGACTTGGCTATTCCTGCATCGCCGAAATCCGCATGATCGAAACGATCCGCGATGGTGAGCCGTCGACGCGCTTTATGGCGCCGGGCGACACCGTGAAGGTCGAAATGCGCGATAAGGACAATCACTCTATCTTCGGCGCGATCGAGCAGACGGTGGTGCAGGCTTAGACCTCGATCGGCTTGAATGAGGTCTCCGGATCGCCCGTGTTGGCGGTGTCTTTGGGGTCTATGATCACCATTTTGACTTCCCCGTTAGGCACGCGTGGGAAGTGTTCGACGCCGCGCGGCACGATGATCATCTCGCCGGGTCCCACCACTTCAATCCGGTCGCGAAACTCCATGTGCAGCTCGCCTTCGACAACGAGAAACAGCTCATCGCTGTCAGCATGGCTGTGCCACTGGAAATCGCCGGATGCCTTTGCCAGCCGCACCTCGTTATCATTGTAGCGACCGGCAATGCGCGGCGCCCAATGCTCGTCAAACAGGGCGAACTTGTCAGCCAGATTGATCTTGGTTGGAGAAGGCGCGCCCATCAATACACCACCACGCTGCGGATGCTCTCGCCTGCATGCATCAGGTCGAACCCCTTGTTGATCTCCTCAAGTGGCAGCGTGTGAGTGATCATCGGGTCGATCGCGATTGTGCCGTTCATGTACCAATCGACGATCTTCGGGACATCAGTCCGGCCCTTGGCCCCGCCAAACGCCGTGCCGCGCCAGTTGCGTCCGGTCACCAGCTGAAACGGCCGCGTCGCAATCTCCTTACCCGCCTCTGCGACACCGATGATAATCGAGGTGCCCCACCCCTTGTGACAGCATTCGAGCGCTTGCCGCATCACATCGGTGTTGCCAGTACAGTCGAACGAATAGTCCGCGCCGCCATCAAGCATGTCGACAAGATGTGCGACCACGTCAGAGGTTTCCCTGGGATTCACAAAATCGGTCATGCCGAACTTGCGGCCCCATTCTTCTTTGGAGGCGTTGATATCAACGCCAACGATCCGGTCCGCGCCAGCCATTTTCGCGCCCTGGATCACGTTGAGCCCGATCCCACCCAGACCGAACACGACGACATTGTCACCCGGTTCAACCTTGGCCGTGTTGGTGACCGCACCGACACCAGTCGTCACGCCGCACCCGACGTAACAGGCGCTCTCAAACGGGGCATCCGCTCGGATCTTGGCGACGGCAATTTCCGGCAGGACGATGAAGTTCGAGAACGTCGAGCAGCCCATATAGTGGAAGATCATCTCTCCCTTGTAGCTCATCCGAGACGTGCCATCGGGCATCAGACCTTGCCCTTGCGTTGCGCGGATCGCGCTGCACAAATTGGTCTTGCCACTGAGGCACATCTTACACTGGCGACACTCCGGAGTGTAGAGCGGGATCACGTGATCGTCAGCGGCAACCGAAGTCACTCCCGGCCCCACCTCACGCACAATGCCAGCGCCTTCATGCCCGAGCACGCTGGGGAAAATGCCTTCGCTGTCGAACCCGTCGAGCGTGTAGGCATCCGTATGGCAAATGCCGGTAGCCATGATCTCGACCAGCACCTCACCCGCTTTGGGCCCCTCGAGATCGAGCTCGACGATCTCAAGCGGCTTCTTCGCTTCAAACGCGACGGCAGCACGGGTTTTCATGGATTGGCCCTCCCCTCAAAATGGCGCGGTGAGCGCACCACATGAGGGGGGAGTCCGTCAAGCTTGGATCATCATTCCGCCGGCTCGACTTCGGCCTTTGGGCCTTGGGCGGTCGACGCCTTGCGACTGGATTTCTTGATCGCAGGAGCGGGCCGATGCGCATTGCGTCGGTCCAGTTCATCAACGAACCAGTGGTTCACATCGCGATGCTCCGCTTCGTCTGCACGAACGGCGATGATCACATCGCGTAAGCGCGCATCCTGCGGCAACTGCCAGTAATCAATGGCGATCTGCGGCGCAGGCACGTTCTCATGCGTGCCTGCATCGACCTCAGCTAGGTAAGCGGTGTAGCTGATCACGGCCTCCTCTTCGAAATAGCCGACCACACGATGCGCGGTCCGGGGTGCGAAGAGGTACAACCAGAAGTAGAAATTGTAGAAGATCAGCTGCGTGGTCAGGATCAGGAACCGCTCGAACCAGTTGGGCTGAGCGATCTCGATGAAGGTCATCAGATGCATCCGCTCATTCTCCGCCTCGTCGAGCAGAGTGCGGATCCATCCTTCATCATCGCGCAGTTTCCTCAGCGCGGTAAGATGCTGCCACAATCCGCCGACCATGCCGGGAACGGCCGCGACAGTTTCGAGCACGACGGCACGGTGGCCGTAGCGTCTGGAAAACAAGCTATCCGCAAAGAAGCGCAGCAGCTTCACGAACGAGAAAGCGATTTTGTCGCTGATCGTCACCGGAGCGACATGCGCAGTGAGATCGGCGTCATGATTGACTTGCCGGACCATCGGGGTGGTTTCGATATGCTTCATTTTGCACCTGATTTGCGGGTCTCAACATGGTGCCGAATGGATCGCTAGGGAACGATCTCACCGGCCTCACCCAACCAACGCCAAGATGCGCCTTTTTATCCCGAAAATTGAGCGAAATCGAAGCAGCATGTGTTCAGTTTCTTGCAACTTATACACCTATTCAAAAGCCGAGGCTTTCCTTCACTGCATTATTCACGATCTTGCCTTCATGCACGTTCAGGCCCGGGGCGAGGTGCGGATCGCTCTCGCACGCAGCAATGCCATGTTTCGCAAGCGACAGACCGAATGGCAGGGTGGCATTGTTGAGCGCATAGCTTGAAGTGTGGGGTACCGAACCCGGCATATTGGCAACGCAATAATGGATGACATTGTCGACCAGATAGGTCGGGTCGTCATGTGTGGTCGGCTTCGACGTCTCGAAACATCCCCCCTGATCAATCGCGACATCCACCAGAACGGCGCGATGCTGCATCAGGGAGAGCATATCGCGAGTGATCAGGCGCGGTGCGCTCGCCCCGGGAACCAGCACAGCCCCGATCACGATATCGGCATCGGTGATCGCATCTTCGATTGTGCCCGCATTGGAGTAACGCGTTGTTGCGCGGCCCTGAAACAGCTCATCCAGTTCGCGAATGCGCGGAAGCGACCGATCCAGAATCTCGACATTGGCCCCCAGCCCCACGGCCATCCGCGCTGCATGGGTCCCGACGACACCGCCGCCAATCACGACGACTTTTGCAGGCAGCACCCCTGGCACACCGCCCATCAGTATGCCGCGCCCGCCATTGTTCTTGTGGGAGGCCTGCGCGCTTGCTTCGATCGAAAGCCGCCCGGCCACTTCGCTCATCGGTGCCAGCAGGGGCAGTGAGCCGTCAGAGGCAGTCACCGTCTCATAGGCAACAGCTGAGACGCCCGATTCCATCAATCCACGTGCCTGGTCCGGGTCAGGGGCAAGGTGAAGATAGGTAAAAAGGATCTGCCCTTCGCGCAGTTGCACCCATTCATTGGCTTGTGGTTCCTTGACCTTCACCACCATCTCGGCGCGCGCAAAAACTTCCTCTGCGCTGTCGACGATCTCGGCACCAATCGCGCGGTAATCATCATCCGTCTTGCTGATTCCGAGCCCCGCCCCGCTTTCGAGCATCACCTGATGACCGGCTGCGACATATTCACGCGCAGATTCGGGTGTGAGGCCGACCCGATATTCGTGAGTTTTGATTTCCTTGGGGACGCCGACAAGCATGATTCGCTCCTGCGGTGGAAGACTTATGTATGGTAAGCCATACGTAAGAAAGTTACAATCGAAACGGGTTTAGTTGCAATTGCCTCGTTGCTTTGGTGAGAGACAACTAAGCGCGAGATATGCCACGAGTCGCCGACGCGGGAGAATTACCATGACAGCCTATCCAAAAATAAAAATGCTGATCGGCGGCGAATGGATGGCTGATGGTGGCGCAGGGATCATGCCAGTCCACAATCCCGCGACGGAGACCAAGATCGGTGACTGCCCAAAAGCTTCGACCGAACAGCTCAACGCAGCGGTAGCAGCGGCCGAAAAAGCCTTTCCCATATGGGCCGCAACACCGGGCGCCGAGCGTCACAAAATCCTTGCCGCCGCTGCGCGATTGCTGCGCGAAAGAGCGTCCGACATCGCCCGCATCGTGACACTCGAAATGGGCAAGCCACATGCGCAGGCTCTGGTCGAAACAAAGGGGGCGGCCGAACTGATCGAATTCCTCGCCGAAGAAGCCAAGCGCCAGGGCGGACGCTTGGTCCCTGTGCGAAACGCGAACCTGCTGCAACAGCGAGTGACGCAGGAACCGATCGGACCAGCGGCGTTGTTCACACCCTGGAATTTCCCGATCAACCTGCCGGCCAAGAAACTCGCGGGCGCATTGTCAGCGGGATGCTCGTGCATTCTCAAGCCCGCCGAGACCACGCCAGCTTCCGCCCAGATGCTGGTCGAATGCTTCACAGATGCGGGAGTGCCCGCCGGGACAATCAATCTGGTATTCGGCGATCCGGCAATGATTTCCGAACACCTCATTGCAGCACCGCCGATCCGCAAGGCCAGCTTCACCGGTTCAACCGCCGTCGGAAGGCAATTGGGCGCGCAAGCAGCGCAAGGCCTGAAACGTTTCACTGCCGAGCTTGGTGGCCATGCTCCAGTCGTCGTTGGAGAAAGCGCAGACTTTGATCGCACAGTGGTGGCCTGTGCAGGAACCAAATTTCGTAACGCTGGCCAAGTCTGTGTTTCGCCGACCCGGTTCCTGGTTGCACGTGGCATCTACGATAATTTCGTGAGCGAATTCGCCCGCATTTCGCAGGAACTCAAGATCGGTGACGCTAGCGTTGACGATAGCGTCACAATGGGACCTCTCGCCCATGCAGGCCGAGTCGCGGCCATGCAGGATCTGGTTGGTTCATTGGGCGGTGCGCAAGGCGAGGTGGTCTCTGGCGGCTCGGCCATCGATGGCCCGGGCCACTTCTTCCAACCGACCGTTGTTGCAGACCCATCACCCGACAGCCGACTGATGACCGACGAGCCTTTTGGCCCGGTGGCTGGCATCGTCCCCTATGACGATATCGAAGAGGCCGTGCGGGTTGCCAATTCGCTGCGCTACGGACTCGCCGCCTATGCGTTCACCGCTAGCCTTGATGAAAGTCATTATCTCGGGAATGCATTGCGTGCCGGGATGGTCGCGATAAATCACTTCGCCGTCGGGTCACCCGAAACCCCATTTGGCGGGACTGGAGACAGCGGTTTTGGATCAGAGAGCGGCGTCGAAGGCTATCTCGGCTATACTGAAACCAAGTTGGTCACAGTCGCAAAGTCAGCATGAGCCGGCCCAAAACTTGGCAAAGGATCAACTATGGCAAGGGATCAATTCGAATTCGGCAACCAGCGCGACAAGATACGGAACAGTCGCCCCTTACGGCTCATGGGTCGAATGCGCCCATAGCGAGCGCGACGACCCATCTCATCAGTGTAATAAACCGTGCGGCCCATTGCATCTGGCCCGCTTGAGACAATTGTCGGCTTTTCCATGCGTAGCTTCCCCATTTGGCTCTCAAGGCCCGATTCGCATTGCGTTAGCAGAAGTAAGTTAACACTAAAGCTGTGGAAAACTGAGTCTGAAATTGACTTCGAGGCAATTTTCTTCCGCGCTCTGTCAATTTCGAGCAATCAAATGGGGCAAATCTGTCCTTTTCTGTGGCAATCCAGTTGAGCCGTTTTTCAGCAACGATGGCTCAACTGGATGCATTCGGGCGACTCAATTGGACGCGGTGCCGAGATGGCTTTCGATCCGCATCAGTGAGAGCGGCAGTGATGCTGGTGCAAGGCGCTCGGGTTCGGCCTCGATCTCGCGTTCGCGATCAACGATCAGCCGCAGCGCAACCGACTGCACCCGGCCGGCCGATTTTGCACCGGGCAGCTTGC
>JBCAXQ010000131.1:0-7896 GCA_038534015.1 Pseudomonadota bacterium
GCCACCGCGTGCTTGATCCGCCGATCAAAGACCATTCGATAGTGGAATTCGAAGTCACCTTCGACGTTGCGCAAGTCCTCTGAGGCGGCAAGCGGTCGCCATCCCATAACGCGAAGACCATCAATCTGAGTTGCCAGGATCCGATCATAGCGCTCACCACAGAATCCATCGCCTTCGCTGACGGTATGGCGGTGAAGGTGGACACCGTCGCTCAACCGCATGCCTGCGATCAGGAAATCGGTTACGTGGTTCTGATCGTACACTTCCTTCGCCAGAAAACGTTCAACCATCATTGAAACCGGCAGAGCATTGTCGGCGCCAGCTTCAATCAGCAGATCGGAGTTCTCGCGATTGGCGATCTCGCCAATGATCTTCCAGTTCTCTCCTCGCACTTCGCGGACCTGGCGAAACAGGCTGGCCAACAGCATGACATCGGAGTCGGCCTCGTTCACCTGCTCTAGCGATTCCAGATCGTTGCGTTCTTCCATGGTGTTCAGGATGATGCATCTGTCGAGACCATCCGGGACAAGGTTCGCAACACCATCAACCGAGCGCGGCCTCTCATCCGAGATGTCGACACCGACAAACTCGAGGCCATCACCAAACCGGGATCGCAGCTCTGCTTCGATCGTAGCGAGCGTTCCCGGATCGGCGCAGACTAGGATGGAAAGCCGTGCCGGATAGTCGATCTGAAACTGCGATGCGGCGACGGGTTGGTTTGGGTTGCCTGGTCGGCCCGATAGTACGCTGTCCGGGCTTTGCGCGGCGAAGACGATAGTCGCATCGGCTTGCAAAGGCCGCATGCGATAGCTGTAGTCAACGAGTGTCCCGTCTTCACCTCCGGTAAAGCCAGAATCGACGCCCGCATCCCGGTAACTGTCATCGATTACGCCAACCACATTGACGCCCTGCCGGGCAAGCAACAGGCGCAGATCGGCAACCTTGGGATCAACCAGGCCCAACCTGTCGATCACCTTGCTTGCGCGAACGGAGTACAGTTCGTCATGGGCTGAATCATGATAGGTAACGCAGTCGAGCACAAAATCGATCAGATCGGTCGACAACGCAGCCATCGCCGCCATCCGGCAAGCCACCAATTGTACATGGATCAACGTCTCGCAGCCCGCGGCAGCCAGCAGATCGGTGTTGTCGATGTATTCCAACTCAGTGCATAGATGCGCGCGGGCGTTCGCTTTGCGGACATTCATCGCAGCCAGAATGCTGCACTTGTTGCGTGACTGGTTTCCGGCGAAATCAGCGAGAACGATAACAGCCGCAGCATCTTCTACCTTGGCCCGCTTCAAGACCGCCTGATCTGTGGGACTCCCGCGGCAGAAGCTAACCAGGTGATGATTGAACCCGAACTTCTCGAGTGGAAACCGCTCTTCCGGGCGCGCGATCAGCACAACCTTCTTCTTGGTAGGAACGTTGATGCCCGTCAGCGTGGTCACAATACCGCGTGCTTTTTCGTTCCAGCCGCAAATCACGACGTGGTCTTTGAAATTGGGATATCCTAACCCTTCCTGGGCACGTTCGGCTTTGCGGGCCGAAACATTGATGAAGTAAAAGAGCGCACCAATCGGGGTAGCGAAGCCGAGCACAGCCAAGACACCCGTCACGACTTTCCCAGCAAAACTTACCGGGTAGATGTTGTCTGCGGTGAAGCCATTGCCAACATAAGTGAATAGCCAGACGAAACTGTCATAAAGATCGAGCTGGGCGAACGGGCTGACCGTGCCTTGGATCATCGCATGACGATCTTCGATCCAGCGAAGGCCAAGCATCGAGACGATGATGACCAGTGCGAGGATCGAGAATGCGATTATGTGTACCGAACACCATCCCAGGACGCGGATCAGATGTCGGCGCCAGCCAAACCGGTGCGGGTTCTCCCCCAACCGGTTGTAGGCAAATTTCCAGCTTTCGACCGCCATGCAAACAAGCACCAACAGCCCCCAAAGAACGAAGGCAATCGGTGCAATCCAGTCAAACTGCTTGAGTCCTGCCTCTTCCAATTCACCGTTGGATCCGGGGTGGTAGGGAATAGTCTCGCGCACCGAAGGGACATAGATTTCAGGCAAGCCGGGAAGCGCAGATTGCAAAGCGGGCCAATCATCAATGATGCGCCTCGTAAATTGCGCGACTGTGGCCTGATCAACATCGGATCGCGTTGCCAGATAGGCGTCAACCGCAAGCTGTGGGCGCTGCAGATCGGGATTGTCCTCAGGTGTAATGACCCGAAAGTACTGGAAACGCGAACTCAATGCCCGGGTCAGCGGCGTAGACAGGTACAACTGCCGATAGCGATCCTCTTCCTGTGCGACGCGGCGGTTTGAAGTAAGGAACACTGCCGCTACATCGCCGTCGCCCAGCCGCTCCAGACATTCGAAGCTGGGTTCCGCTATACCAAAATAGTCGATCCCTTCTCTCAGGTCCGCCTCTTCGAGGACATCGATGCTGTTGTAATATGTTCCGGACCCAGTGTTGCCGATGCAGATTTGTTGCCCTCTCAAATCGGAGAAAACGCTCAGTTCGCTTTCTTCCGGGACAATGACCTGCACAAACTCGGGGAACACAGGAATTACATAATTGAGTTCATCAAACCGCTCGCGCTCGCGAATGCCAAGGGCCGCATATTGCGCGAGATCATTCTGCACGAGCGCAAATTCGACCTCACCCGTCTGCAAGAGCTCCAGATTTTCGGAACTGCCAGCTGTTTGCCTAAGCGAGACCCCTTCAACACCGATCTGCTCAAGTGCCCGCCCAAACCGGTTGTACATGCCCGACTCGGACCCGGTGGCCACAACAAAGGATGCGCGTGTGGTTTCGGTTTTCTGAAGCAGGAAAACCGCAGCCATAGCCAAAGCCGAGATTGCAATGGCCGCCGCCACGAGCCAAAAACGCGTCGTTAGGAATTTCATGATTGCCCCCTGTTGCCAGGGTACATGGATAGGCGATCAATACAATCGTATTTACTTATACTATGGCTGATCTGTTCGCGATAGGATCACTATTGCTCTGATTCCTACTGGGCTTTCTTCAAGCACTGTATTTCAGCCTGATCCTGTAGGGCACGGGTGCGGCTTTCGAGTTCGCGCAACTCGGAAGCAGTGTAACCATCTGCGCCATACTCATCGGCCAACACTGCAAGTTCAGCGCTCTGGTGACGGATGGAACGTCTATCGCGCTTGGGCAGTTTGCCGCCTTTACAATCTGCGCTTTCGTCCACCTTTCGCAATTCACGATAGATCCCGAACCGATCACTATCTGCCCGACCAGGAATAAAGGCCGGATGCGTCGTACCGGTCGTCGTCAGGACAGCGCCAGAACCTCCATAGGAATAATCGCTGGCCGACATGCAGGCGGATAATGGAAACAGAGCCACGAACGCGAAAAGGGGATGCGGTTTCATTGGGGCCCTCCAAACGCACGCAGTTTCTTGCGGAGCCAATGAACCGTCAGTGAATTCTAGCTGCCGGGGACGTTGTTCTTGAGTTCTTCGAGCCAGACATCCGCCACTGCGTCGCTTGGCGCGCGCCAATCACCACGCGGGGACAAGGCGCCTTGCGAGCTGACCTTTGGCCCGTTGGGCAGCGCGCTGCGCTTGAACTGCGAAAAGCCAAAGAAACGCTTGAGAAAGTGTTCGAGCCATTTCGTGATCGTAGCGAGATCGTATTCGTTCTTGCGCTCTTCGGGAAAGCCTGCGGGCCACAGCCCCGCGCTCGCATCCTTCCATGCGTGCCATGCGAGGAATGCGATCTTGCTCGGATTTTGCCCGTATCGGATCGTGTGGTGGAGGAAGAAATCGTTCAGCTCATAAGGGCCAATGCGTTCTTCTGTGCTCTGGATGTTTCCATCCTCGCCAGCGGGAACAAGCTCCGGCGAAATCTCCGTGTCGAGCACCGCGCCGAGTACCTCTCCGCAAGCATCGCTGAACTGACCTGTCTGGATCGTCCAGCGGATGAGGTACTGGATCAGCGTCTTCGGCACGCCAGCATTGACGCCATAGTGGCTCATGTGGTCACCCACGCCATAGGTGCACCACCCAAGCGCAAGTTCCGACAGATCGCCGGTCCCGATCACGAATCCGCCATGCTGCCCAGCCAGTCGGAACAGATAATCCGTGCGCAGCCCGGCCTGAACATTCTCGAATGTCACGTCATAGTGGGGCTCACCCTCCGCAAATGGATGCCCCATGTCCTCGAGCATGCGTGTGGCAGCGGGCTTGATGTCGATTTCCTCGGCGGTGATCTCCATCGCCTCCATCAGCTTCCAGGCATTGGACCTGGTCCCTTCCGAGGTCGCGAAGCCGGGCATGGTGTAGCCGCGAATGGTCGAGCGTAGCAGGCCAAGCCGGTCACACGCCTTGGCGGCAACGATCAGCGCGTGAGTGCTGTCGAGCCCGCCCGAAATGCCAATGACAAGCGATTTTGCATGCGTCGCGGTAATGCGCCGCATCAGGGCATCGACCTGAATGTTGAACGCTTCATAGCAATCCTCATCAAGCTTGTGCTGACGGCCCGGTACGAACGGAAAACGTCGCACCGGACGTTGGAGTCCGACATCCGCGCTCGCTGCGGCATGTTCAAACACCACCCGGCGGAAGCTGTCCTGCGGGCGCCCATGCGCCTCGGCTGCATCGGTGAAAGTCTGGTTGCGCATCCGCTCGGCCGAAATCCTTTGCGTATCGATATCGACCACGCACAGTTCCGGATCGAGATCGAAACGCGTGCTCTCGGCCAGCAAGTCGCCCATCTCATAGATTACACCCTGCCCATCCCAGGCGAGATCGGTGGTGCTCTCGCCATGGCCGCTGGCTGAATAGACATAGGCGCAGATCGAACGCGCCGAGCTTGATCGGCAATGCAGGTGGCGGTCATCAGCGCGCCCGATGGTGATCGGCGAGGCGGAAAGGTTGCAGAGGATCAGCGCCCCCGCCATCGCCGCCATGGTGCCCGGCGGATTGGGCGCCCAGAAATCCTCACAAATCTCCACGCCGAAGGCGAAGCCGGGAATGTTCGCGGCCGAGAAGACGAGGTCGGTTCCGAACGGCACTTCCTCACCATTGATCGCGATCCATAGGTCCTGGCAGCCACGGCCATGCGCAAAATAGCGCTTCTCATAGAACTCGCGGTAGTTGGGCAGATAACTCTTGGGGATCACCCCGAGCACTTCGCCGCCCGCAATCACAAGTGCGCAATTGTATATCTTGTCGCCTCGCGCGAGCGGAGCACCGACAACCAGCACCGGGGCAAGTTCCCTCGACGCTTCGGCCACCTCGCCGATAGCAGTTTCGACCCGTTCAAGCATCGCTCGCTGAAGATGCAGATCGTCAATCGCGTAGGAAGACAGCGCCAGCTCGGGATAGACCACCAGATCGACATTCTGCGCATGCGCTTTCTCAGCCTCGGCGATCACCCCCTTGGTGTTGAACGCAACATCGCCAGTGCGCGAACATGGTGTCGCGGTCGCCACACGAACAAAGCCGTGATTGTGCATATCGAAAAAGGGGTGGATATCATCGCTCATTCGCGGTGCCTTTTTTGAAGTGGGACCAGGTGCGCTGGATATGGGTTCTTGCGGGGCATCTTCCAGCCAGTCTGCGGGGTCGCAAATGCCCAGTTCGGCCAGCCTCTTCTGGACTTTGGGCCGGGCGACTTTGCCCTTGGCCTCCCAGCCGTAAACCGTGCGGCTGGGCCATCCATTCGGGGCGCTATCGCCATATTGCGCGCCAAACTCCTCCGCCGATAGCGGCGGATCATGAGCCTCGCGCCAAAGGCGAATCTTGTGACCAGCCAGGTGCATAGTTAATGTAGTATCCTTTTAAGATACCAAAGACAAGTTGCTGTTTCTGGCTGCAAAGCAAAACCGCGCCGGTGCGACACGCCGTTGGTCTTGCGCTCGTAACCACTATGCCCCACTTCGCGAACCACACGGAAACAACCGTACACGCAGGAGGCAGATATCATGGCCGACCCCACCTACACTCCCCCCGAAGTCTGGACTTATGACAGCGAAAGCGGCGGCAAGTTTGCAAACATCAACCGCCCGACCGCTGGTGCGCGCGAAGAGAAGAACCTTCCCGTCGGTGACAATCCTTTTCAGCTCTACTCGCTCGCCACACCCAACGGCGTAAAGGTGACCATCATGCTCGAGGAATTGCTCGAAATGGGTCACGCTGGCGCGGAATATGACGCCTACACCGTCAATATCGGCGATGGCGAACAATTCACCAGCGGCTTTGTCGGCGCAAATCCCAATTCAAAGATTCCTGCGCTTGTCGATCGCAGCGGAGACACACCTTTCCGTGTGTTCGAAAGCGGTGCGATCCTGGTCCATCTTGCTGAGAAATTCGGAGACTTCTTGCCAGCTGATCCGGCTGCCCGCGCAGAGACACTTAGCTGGGTGTTCTGGCAGGTCGGAACCGGCCCGTTCATTGGCGGCGGCTTCGGCCACTTTTATGCCTACGCGCCCGAAAAATACGAATATCCGATCAACCGCTACGCAATGGAAGCGAAACGCATCTTCGATGTCGCCGACAAGCGGCTCGGCGAAACGCGCTTCCTTGCCGGAGATGAATACTCGATCGCCGACATGGCCAACTTTCCGTGGCTCGCGCCCTTTGTCGCAGGCACGATATACAACGAGGCCAAGACCTTCCTCTCCATCAACGAATACGAGAATGTCGGACGCTGGGCCCGCGAGATAGCCGCACGGCCTGGTGTTCAGAGAGGCCGGATCGTCAACAAGGTCTGGGGCGATGAAGGCTCCCAGCTCAGCGAACGCCACTCTGCATCAGACTTCGAAGGAAAGAAGCTTCACTGGTCATTCTGATCGCGTTCCCTTCGTAACGCTGTACAAGGGCTGGAACCTATCCGGGGTTTCAGCCCTTTGTATCTGCATGAGAGGATCTGTGATTGTCAGCTGAGAGCCAGGAGAAAATCCGGATTTCGGAAAAACTCGGCTATGGCGTGGGCGATCTTGCGGCAGGACTGATCCTCAATTTCTTCGGAATTTTCCTGCTTTACTACTTCGTTGATCTGGGCGGGATTGCACCTGCGGCTATCGGCCTGATGCTGTTGCTGACCAAGCTTGTCGACGCTTTCACCGACCCAATGATGGGCGTCATCGCGGATCGCACCCGTACGCGCTGGGGCCGGTACCGGCCCTACCTTCTGTTCGGTCCGATCCCACTTGGCATAGCAATCGTCCTGATTTTCACAGCGCCAGATGGCCTCGACAAAACCGGCCTGCTGATCTGGGCCTATGTTACGTACACTTTGTCCATGTTGGCATTCACCGCGGTCAACGTGCCTTATGGCGGGCTGCTGGGCGTGATCTCAGCCTCTTCGAAAGTCCGCACCAGTGTGACAGCCTACCGCATGTTCTTCTCGGCACTTGGCGGTATCCTGGTGGGTGCTCTTGGCACGACGCTCGTGCGCGAACTCGGCGGAGGGGACGAAGAGCTTGGTATTTTCCTGACGATATCCTGCATCGGAGCGCTCGCAACATTTTGCCTGCTGATCACGTTTGCCACGACCCGCGAAAGAATCCCACCTGCGACTTCGAATGGATCGCCGTGGCTTGATGTCGCTGTCCTCATTCGCACCGGACCGTGGATTGCTGTCGCGATTGCCGCGATACTGGGCGTAACAGCGATCGCGTCGCGAGCTGGCAGCGCGTTGTTCTTCTTTAAATATGTTGTCGGCGACGATGGCAGCCCGGCCTTCCTGTTCCTTGACCGGACCGCACTGTTTTTGACCGCTCTCGCCTTTGGCCAGATAACCGGCGTGATTGTCGGAAACGCACTTCAGAAACGGTTTGAGAAATCGCACTTGCTGATGGCCGCAGGTGTGCTCAAGGCGAGCATGATCACCCTTTTCTATTTCCTCCCGC
>JBCAXQ010000132.1:0-7888 GCA_038534015.1 Pseudomonadota bacterium
ACCGGTCACGGATCTTATGCCGGCGGATCTTCATGCTCGGCGTCATTTCTTCATTCTCAATCGCGAAAGCTTCATCCGCGAATTCGAACTTCCGCACCTTTTCGATCACTGAAAGGTCCTTGTTCACCCGGTCCACAGCAGCACGAACGGCGGTTTTGAATGCGGGCAGGCCTTGCAGCGCTTTCATGTCGAATTTTTCGTCATTGGCGCGCGCCCATTCCAGCGCCCATTCCGCATCGGGAACGACCAGCCCAACGACATAGGGCCGCTTGTCACCACTCACCATCGCCTGTGCAATCTCGGACTGCAATGTCAGCATGCCCTCGATTTTCTGCGGGGCGACGTTGTCGCCCTTGTCATTGACGATCATGTCCTTCTTGCGGTCAGTGATCTTGATCCGACCCGCAGTATCAAGATGACCGATATCTCCGGTGTGAAGCCAGCCGTCGACAAGCGTACGATCAGTCTCGGCCTGGTTGCGCCAATAGCCGTGCATCACCAGTTCGCCGCGACACAGAATTTCGCCATCATCTGCGATCTTCAGCTCCACTCCACGCATCGGTGGGCCGACTGTATCCATTTTCAAGCCAACGGCGGGGCGGTTGCAGCTGATTACCGGACCGGCCTCTGTCTGACCATAGCCCTGCAGCATGGTCAGGCCCATCGCTTCGAAGAAATTGCCGACATCGGGGTTGAGCGGCGCTCCGCCGGAAACCATCGCCTTTATCCGGCCGCCAAATCGCTGGCGAATCTTAGGGCGGAGAGTTTTTTCAAGGATGAAATCCATCGGCTTGTCGCGCTTGCGCGCTTTTCCGCGCTCGGCGGTTTTCTCACCGATCTTGAGTGCGCGATCCATCAGCATGCCGGGGAAGCGGCCCTGCTTTTCAACCTGCTTCATGATGCGTGTGCGGAGCACTTCGAACAGGCGGGGGACGACCACCATGATGGTCGGGCGCACTTCCTCGATATTTGAGGCGAGTTTTTCCAGCCCTTCGGAATAGAAGATTTCTGCTCCCACGGAGATGGGCAGATATTGCCCGCCCGTATGCTCATAGGCGTGGCTCAGTGGAAGAAAGCTCAGGAAGCGCTCATCCTCGATACCAAAATCGGTGATCAGAATCTCGGCCGCTCCCGCCGCGTTGCAAAGGATCGATCCATGATGCTGCATCACGCCGCGCGGCGCGCCGCCAGTTCCACTGGTGTAAATCAGGCAGGCGGTCGTTTCGCGACTGATGCCAGAGAGGCGCTCCTCGACAGCCTTACGGGCCCCTGCAGCATCGCCAGCCATCATCGATGTCCAGTTGTGATATTCGAACGCGCCTGCCTGTTGGCGGTGCAGATCGTCGATACCGATCACATGGTCTGCGATCCCGGTCGACTGGATCGCTCCGTGCAACGGGGCGAGCAGTTTCTCATTGGACACGATCACTGCCCGCGCGCCCGAGTTGTCGAGGATATGCGCGTGGTCGCGTTCCGTGTTGGTGGTGTAGGTCGGAACGGTGATGCAGCCTGCAGCCATCACGGCCAGATCGGAAATGCACCATTCGGGCCGGTTTTCGGACACGAGTGCGACCCGGTCGCCCTCCTTCAGACCAATGCGGCGCAGATTCTCGGCCAGCAGGCACACTTGCTCGGCCGTCTCGCGCCAGCTTTGCGTGACCCATTCCCCATCGCGCTTTCTCCCAAGGAAAGGGGCATCGCCCTTTTCATCGGCGCGCTTCAGAAACAATTCGACCAGATTGTTGGCCGAATCGATATCATTCAGATGCGAGTGTGTGCCTGACACTAACGGATGCTCCTCGTCCCCCACCTGCGAAGGTGCGCTTGTTTGATTGTTGGATCGCGATTTAGTCACCCACTGCCGTAGCGGCAAGCACAAGCGGATGCGATGCGAGCGATTGATGTCCCGCCATGCCTCAATTTTGAGCTATTCTGCAGGCTTCTCGTAAGCCAGCTTGGGCTGAACTCTGGGGTCGGTGGCGACCTCCCAGCCGGTCGCAGTGCGGAGCAGGGCATTGGCTTTGAGCGGCGCGCCAAAGCCCCGAATCTGCTGGTGGCCCAATGCCTTGAGCGCATCCTCCATGCCCCCAATCATTGATCCCTCCTCGTAAACCACGGTCGATCCGAATGCCATGATGATTGGCAGGCCGAGCGCTTCCTGAGCGGTCATCCCGAAATCGACTACCCCGATAATCGTGCGCGCCGTCTGGACCGGAATTGTGGGCCCACCTGCAGCTCCGACGACCATCACGACCTCGCCTTGGTCGTCGAACACAATCGTTGGAGCCATCGAAGATCTCGGGCGTTTGCCACCCTCAACCCGATTGGCAACCGGCCTGCCGTCTTTCTCTGGGCTCGAGCTGAAATCGGTGAGCTCGTTGTTCAGGTAGAATCCACCGAAGAAGAGGCCAGAGCCAAACGCACCTTCGATTGTGGAGGTGTAGCTGATCGCATTGCCTTCTGCATCGACGATCGAGAAATGCGTGGTACCACTTTCGGGGCCTTCATCGCCATCGGCCCTGGCGAGCGGTGCACCAGGCGGTGTGCCCGGCACCAGATCGGTGATGGCGTTTTCTTTGCTGATCAGGGCGCTGCGGCTGGCGATGTATGCAGGATCGATCAGACCGGCGACCGGAACCGCAACAAAGTCGCTGTCGCCAATGTACAGTTCGCGGTCCGCATAGGCGACTCGCTGCGATTCCAGGAACAGATGCCAAAAGGTCGGATTGTCCGGGCCCAACGCCGCGAGTTCGAAGCGCTCAAGCTGTCCAAGCATTTGCGCAACCGCTACTCCACCGGACGAAGGTGGCCCCATCCCGCAAACCCTATAGCTGCGATAACGAGCGCAAACCGGCTCTCGCAACTTTGCTTGATAAGACTTGATGTCCTCTGTGGTCATCTTGCCATCGGCGGGCGTCATCTTTGCAATGTATTCCGCGATGCCACCCGCATTGTTAAGATACATTGCAGCCGAGCCAGTTTCGGCAATGTCGAGCAGCGCCTCGGCGAGGTCCGGATTGCGAACGGTGGAGCCAACCGGAAGCGCATCATCATCTATTCCGAAAAAGACACGCCGAGCTTCCTCGGTCTTGCCTGCACGCTCTTTCCGGCTCGAAAGGCTCTCATTGAGCCGGATATTCATGGTGAAGCCGTCTTCCGCGAGCTTGATCGCAGGCTCGAACAGCTCGCCCCAGGCTAGTTTTCCGTGTGCCGCATGCGCTTTGGCAGCGAGTGCAATATTGCCCGGCACCCCTACACTCAGCCCGGACAGCACCCTTTGCTCACGCGGCAGGCGGTCACCGTTTTCATCGAGGAACCGCGTACCGGTCGCGGCAGCCGGTGCTGTCTCGCGTCCATCCAGGGTCGTGACTTCCCCGGTCTCGGCGTCGGCGCGAATCATGAATCCTCCGCCACCAATGCCCGAGCTTTGCGGTTCGACCACGGTCAATGCCAGCATGACAGCGATGGCGGCGTCTGTGGCTGAACCGCCTTTGGCCAAGATTGCCTCTCCCGCCGCTGTGGCGCGCGGATCAGCGCTGCTGACGGCACCTGTACGCACCGTGGGTGCCGCTGCGCTTTCCTGGAAGGCCGTGTCACCAGTGTAGGTCGAACACCCAATGAGTGTCAGGCTGGCGGCCGCGGCGAGCAGGGCAATGAAGTGTCTAGACATGCGATGAGAGCTATTCACTTCCGACCGCTTCGGCAATGCTTGCAAAGCCATCGCGCCGCATCAGTCTTTCGATACCGCGCGCAATCTTCGCGCCAAGTCCGGGCCCCTCATAAACCATGGCCGAATAGAGTTGGACCAAGCTCGCCCCCGCTTTGATCCTCTCCCACGCATGTTCGGCGCTTGCGATGCCTCCGACCCCGATCAGCCCAATTTCACCGCCGGTTGCCTTGCGAAAGTCGCGAACGCGTTGAAGCGCCAGTTCGCGCAAAGGTGCGCCAGAAAGCCCGCCTGTTTCGCCTGCGTGGTGAGAACGCAAGTCTGGCCGGGAGATTGTGGTGTTGGATACGATTAATGCTCCCAGTTTCTTGTCGATCGCTATCCGTGCGATTGCGTCTACGTCGGCAGGCTCAAGGTCTGGTGCGACCTTCAGGAAAACGGGCGGTAGCGCATGGCTTGCTGCTTTTTTGCGCGCTGCGATCACGCCATCGATCACGTCAGTCAGTGCCTTTTCGTCCTGCAGGGCACGCAGACCAGGCGTATTTGGGCTTGATACGTTGATCGCGAGATAGCTCGCAAAGGGTGCCATCAAACCCGCCATTTTGGCATAATCGGCGATGCGATCTTCTGAATCCTTGTTTGCACCAATATTGATGCCCAGGATGCCGCGTGGCTTCCGGCTCTCAAGCCGCTCCAGCGCTGCGGCCGCGCCGGCATTGTTAAAGCCCATGCGATTGATCACAGCGTTGTCTTCGACCAATCGAAACAGTCGCGGCTTTGGATTTCCGCCTTGGGGTTTCGGAGTGATCGAGCCGACTTCGGTAAAGCCGAATCCCAATCCGAGCATTTGATCAGGAACTTCAGCGTCTTTGTCGAAACCGGCGGCCACTCCGACTGGGTTGGGGAAAGTCAGTCCAGCAACATCAATTGCCAGCTTCCCCGGTTTGGTCGGCGGCCTTGCTGGCATTGCCTTAAGGCCAGCGATTGCGAGCCGGTGTGCCATTTCGGAATCGAGCGCAAAGATTGCGGGGCGGAGCAGGCGGAACAGCATGCACGCGCGCTAGGGCAATGCTGGCCTAAATGTCGAGCTGGATTTGTGCTTGCACCTCCAAATAACTGGGGCCGGCAAATCCCGACTTGTCGTTTGCTTACAATTCAAGAGCGCGAGACTCGTCTAGCAGGCTCTTCGCGACCCGAAGGGCTCGGAGCAGCGATGCGAAGAGTTCCTCAACTTTGAAGGGCGGTCCTGACAAGGGGCCGCCCCTTTTTTTTGGCAAGACTGTGCCTCCCAAGTTTTGAGGGTGACATGCAACCCGCTTAAGTTCTATTCCCTACGGAAAAAGCGGGTCGAATGAGCGAATTTCAGGAATACGAGGACAAGGGCGATCACATTGAGGTGGAAGCGGACGAGTATGTCCTTACATCTTCGTCGCTTATACATGTCGATTACATCGCGCCGCCGGCTGCTGTCAGTGACTATGTCACTACCTTGTACCACTTTCGCTGCGACGAACCTCATATCCGCGATGTACAACCCGCATCGGTGGGGCATCTGGCTCTGTTCCCATACGGCAAAGGTGAAATGCATTTCAGGTCCGGGCACAGTGACCCGAACCCGGAAATCGCCATGCTTACGCCGCTTTCCACAGCGGCAGCCATTGTCGTCAATGGACCTTTCCACGCCATTGGCGCTGCTCTATCTCCGCTAGGATGGGCTGCACTGACTGGCCTGCATGCGGGCGAGAACCGCGACAGGCTGCGCCCTGCGCAAGAGATTCTGGGAGACGAAATTGCCGAGATTGGGCAGCGATTGAACGCCGGATATCGGTGTGGCGAAATCTCCGGTCACGAAGGCGCACTGGAAATCGGTGCATTCATTGCCAGCGCGGTGGGAAGAGTGAACCTGCGGCATGTCGAATTGATCCGCATGGTCAATCGCTGGCTCGGTGCATCTTTAACGCCCAAGCTGGCCGATCTGATGGCAGAGGCGGCCTATTCAGAACGTCAGGTTCAACGGTTGGTTGAGCGGTATTTCGGCTTGCCGCCACAGGCCCTGGCCAGAAAATATCGCGCTCTTAGAGTAGCGGCTCTTCTTTCCTTTCCCAAATTGACGCCCGAGTTCGAAGCCGAAATCGGGCAGGCCTTTTTCGACCAGTCGCATATGATCAAGGAAATCAATCGCTTCGCAGGGCGTACGCCGTCGCGATTGATTCGCAAGGATAGCCCGTTCCTGACTGAAATGATCGCCCCAAAGAATCTGCGCGAACTCGAATAGCTTTATCGACAAGGGCACGATCTGCGACAATGCCCGTTCATACCATCGGACACTTGCAAAGGACCTTCTATGCCTCGCTTCGGCCTTACTGCCTCACTGCTGTTGACAGCGTCTTCGCTTTTCAGCGCCCACATCGCTCTTGCACATGGCGCGGCAGCAGATGAGGCATCGGCCAGCGACACGGCAGCATCGGAGATTGGCGCCTTTTTTGAACAATATGATGAGCAGCAATTGGCCTTGTCACCGCAAGGCAAGTCCTATCGTGGCATTCGAGACGAGGACTACGCCAGATGGGATGATCCGTCAGACGAAGCGGCAAAGCGAGAGCATGCCCTGATGCAGCTTACCGCGACGATGTTGCGCGACCGGTTCGATCTAAGCGAACTCTCGGATCAGGATGCGCTCAGTTATCGCCTGTTCGAAAAGCTGGCTGAACGCAGTGCCTCGCTTTGGCCCTATCGCGAATATGGCTATCTGTTTGACCAGATGCGTGGGGCGCAGAGTCGGGTTCCGGCGTTTCTGATCAACATTCATCGCGTGTCCAACATCGCCGAAGCGCAGGCCTATGTTGATCGGATCAAGGGTATGGGCCCGGTGATTGACGCGCTGACTGCCGAAGCAAAGGAGCGCGCCCAAAACGGTGTAATGCCGCCCGACTGGGTCTATCCCTATGTTATCTCCGACATAGAGAACCTGCTCGAAGCGGGCGATGATAACGCGGTTCTAGTGGATTTTCGGTCGAAACTGGCGGGGTTGAGTCAGTCCTCGGGCGAGCCGGATTCTGCTCTCGGCAGGCTGGGGAATGCCGCCACGCTGAATTGGAACAGGTTTGCTCGCCCCGCCTATGAGCGGCTGCTTGTCGAGATGAAGCGCCAGCAGGCGATTGCCCCGACCGATGATGGCATCTGGAGACTGCCCGATGGCGACAAATACTATGCGGCGCTGCTCAAAAGCTACACCACGACTGATCTGACCGCAGACGAAATTCACGACATAGGACTGCGAGAGGTTGAGCGTATTCACGGCGAGATGCGCGCGATCATGGAGAAGGTCGGGTTCGAAGGGACCTTGCAGGAATTCTTTGAATTCACCCGCAACGATGATCGTTTCTTTTACACCACGCGCGAAGACTATCTCAGCGATGCTCAGGCCAAGCTCGACGCGATGGAGGCCAAACTACCCGAATATTTCGGTCGCCTCCCCAAGGCACCGATGATCATCAAGCCGGTCGAGGCTTTCCGTGAAAAGAGCGCGGGCAAGGCGTTCTACCAGAGCCCCGCGCCCGATGGATCGCGCCCCGGGGTCTATTACGTGAACCTGTACAATCTGCGCGACATGTCCAGGAACGAGCTGGAAGCTCTGGCCTATCACGAAGGTTTCCCCGGACACCATTTGCAGCGGGCGCTCCAGACCGAAATGACCGATCTTCCCCCGTTCCGCCGGTTCGGTGGGTTCACCGCCTACACCGAAGGCTGGGGCCTCTACACCGAAGAACTGCCGAAAGAGATGGGATTCTATGAAGATCCCTATTCCGATTTCGGCCGGTTGGGGATGGAGCTGTGGCGCGCCTGCCGACTGGTTGTCGACACTGGGCTGCATCACAAGCGCTGGAGCCGCGAAAAGGCGATCCAGTATCTCACTGACAACACCCCGAATCCGGAAGGGGACATTCGCAAGGCGATTGAACGCTACGCGGTTTATCCTGGCCAGGCGACTGCCTATACAATCGGCAAGCTGAAGATCATGGAATTGCGTCAGCGCGCGCGCGATACGCTGGGCGATGCGTTCGACATTCGCGATTTTCATGACCTTGTCCTGCTGAGCGGGCCGGTGCCGCTCTCCATTCTCGAGGAGCGCGTTGACGCATGGATCGCAGCCGAGAAAGCTGACTAGGGGTTTTCCGGTGCGAGTGGCTGCGGCACACACTCTCTGATGCAAGCGCGGAT
>JBCAXQ010000133.1:0-7879 GCA_038534015.1 Pseudomonadota bacterium
CCTTGATGAAAGCGTTCCGAACCCGTCAATTGATGGAAAGCGACGAACACCGGATCTATTCGCTCCGGCATGCTTTCGAAAAACGCATGCAGGAAGCGGGCATAGACTACGGACTACGCTGTATTCTGATGGGGCATAAGAATACCCGCCCGTCCTACGGTGATGGGGGCTCGCTCGAGTACCGGCGCGGCGAACTAGAGAAGATCGTTCACCCGGTCACACCAAAGCTGAAACGGGCTGTTTCTGAACTTCAGTAGGTACCGTCCTCGTCTCGCCTATCAGCCAGCTGCATGCGCGAAAGTTGATTGGGCCACGCTGTCGCGAAGTCTTCAAAATTCCAATTGCAGACATAAGGCTCGTGGCGCCGCACGACACTTGCTGCGAACCAACGCCGCAGCGGGCGACCGCTTCTGCGACCAGATCGCATAGTACGAACCTTTCTGGGTTGAAACGGCCGCCGGCTCATCGTCGAAATTTGCATTACATATTTCGACGCATTGTGTATTTATGTGTTACAAATTTATGCACCATCTCTTTCACGTATTCTGGAGAACGCTGTACCCAATGCCAGACTTTGCAACACTGACGATTTCGCAAGATACCGCTGAACCTCGCATCGCGCGTCTGATGCTGAATAAGCCTGAACGTTATAATGCGATCTGCGACGAGATGCCCGCGGATATCCGAGGTGCCGTGAGTTGGGCAGAGGAGAATGACGATGTCCATGAGATCATTGTCGAGGGGGCCGGCCCGGGATTCTGTGGTGGGTACGACCTCGCCCACTACGCTGAGCGAGAATTCGAACACCCATGCCAACAGGAATCGACGCCCTGGGACCCCATGGACGATTATGCGCACATGAAGCGCAATACAGAGGACTTCATGAGCCTCTGGCGGTGCGCGAAGCCGACAATCGCGAAAGTGCATGGCGCGGCAGTCGCCGGGGGAAGCGATATTGCGCTCTGCTGCGATCTTCTCGTGATGGCAGATGACGCACGGATTGGATATATGCCGACGCGCGTTTGGGGATGCCCGACAACGGCGATGTGGACATACCGGCTTGGCGCTGCTCGCGCGAAACAAATGATGTTCACAGGCGACACGATCACAGGCAAGCAAGCCGCAGACTGGGGGCTTGCGAACATGGCGGTTCCTCCAGACGATCTAGAAA
The DNA here is from genome assembly GCA_038534015.1 of Pseudomonadota bacterium. Taxonomy (GTDB): domain Bacteria; phylum Pseudomonadota; class Alphaproteobacteria; order Sphingomonadales; family Sphingomonadaceae; genus Erythrobacter. The sequence continues at coordinate 1,172 of JBCAXQ010000133.1, forward strand.
CGGACACCTTTGCGCTCGCCAAGCGAGTTTCTGGTGTGCCGCGCAGTCACCTCGCCATGCACAAGATGGTTGTGAACCAAGTCCTCCTGACCATGGGGCTCGAGCAGACACAGATGATGGCGACAGTGTTTGATGGGATCACCCGGCACAATCCTGAAGGTCTCTGGTTTCGGCGCTATGCGCAGCAGGAAGGGTTCAAGTCAGCCGTTGAATGGCGGGACAGCGGACGCCCCATCCCCCAAGGCGATGAAGCGCGGTGCCTCATCAAGGAACTGGAGCAAGCCAAGAAAGGCTAGCAACTGTTTGCTGACGGTCTGATGAGCTTGCAGGCTGACGGGTTACAACCGGACCACAACTTTCCCCTGAGCCTTGCGATCGATCAGTCGCTGGATGGCCTCGCCGCCACATTCGAGTGGAAATATCTCGGATATATGCGGTTTGATTTTTCCTGCTTGGTACAACGCGAGCACTTCTATGAGATCGCTTTCGATCGCGGTCGGGTCGGAAGAGACCGGCGCGGTCCAGAACACGCCGCGTATCTCACACGATTTCAGGAGCATGAGGTTCAGCGGCAGTTTCGGAATTCCCGCTGCGAACCCGATGACGAGGTAGCGGCCTGCCCAGTTCATCGCGCGGACGGCCGGCTCGGCATAGTCTCCGCCGACGGCGTCATAGATGATATCAACGCCCCCGCCGCTCGCTTTCTTGATGCCAGTTGAAAAGGCTTTCTGCTGATCTCGATCTAGCGGGCCGCGATCGTAGACGAGCCCGACATCCGCGCCCTTTGAGAGGCAGAGATCGACCTTCTCCTGGGTCGAACACGCGGCGATGACGTTCAGTCCCATCGCCTTGCCAATCTCCACGGCCGCAAGGCCGACGCCGCCGGCTGCGCCAAGAACCAGCAGAGTCTCGCCGGACTTGGTGTCCGCACGACGCGCAAGTGCGTAGTGCGACGTGCCGTAGGTGTTCATGAGGCCCGCGGCTTGTTCGAAGGGGATGTCGCTCGCAATTGGAATGCAGCGCCGCGCGTCAATCGCCAGTTCTTCGCGCATCCCGCCCCACCCGCAAGCGCTGACGACGTGCTGACCGACCTTCAAGTTTCGTACGTCTCGGCCAACGTCTTTGATGACGCCGGAGACTTCTCCGCCTGGACTGAAGGGGCGCTCGGGCTTGAGCTGGTAAAGGTCTTCGATCAGCAGCGTGTCCGGGAAGTTCACGCCGACTGCTTTGACTGAGATGACGACCTCACCCGGGCCAGCGGTCGGAGCCCCGATGTCTTCGAGGACCAGTTGGCCGGTGCCACCGGGCGTTTTCGACAGCAAAGCTTTCATCGGCAGTTTCCTTTATTGGCCGACGTGCGGACTGTCTGGGGCCACCCGACGCTTGGTATCCGGCGATCGTCAGCCTCGCCACGCGTAGAGCCCCGCCAGAACAAGGAGTGTGAGCAGGGTCCAAGCCGCGAAAATGCCGCGCCAAATGGCGGGCGCGTCTTTCAGCTCCATGAAATGGCTCATGACCAGATGAACCTTTCCGAAGGCGATGGCGAGAACGACGATTCCCGCTGCTTTTGCGGAGTCTATGCCTGCCAACCTGTCATTGGAGCCGACCGACGCCAGCGTCGCTGCGCAAAGCACGAACCAGACAATGGGCAAGGAATAACGGTCCAGACGGTTCATCCGCTACGCCCTCAGCACGTAAAGCAAAGCGAACAGAATGATCCACAGGAGATCAACGAGGTGCCAGTAGGTCGCTCCATTCTCGAGCCACATGAGCTTGGATGTCGTCGGAACCAGGCCGGACATCTGACGGTACACCATCACCAGAACGATGAGGCCGATCACGACGTGGACGAGGTGGATGCCTGTCAGCATGAAAAAGAACATAAAGAAGTCATTGGTGCCCACGCCGATGCCTAGGCCGAACTTCTCTGTATATTCAATGACTTTGATGCCGCAGAAAACAAAACCGAAACCGATGGCACCCATGAGGGACCGTTTGACGTGGCCAGGCTTTCCAGATCGCGCCGCACGCACGGCCTGCGCAACCAGCCATGAACTGGTCAGCAGGATCAGGGTATTGAGCGTGCCCAGCGCAAGGTTCAGTTGGCTCTGTGCGAGATCATAGTCCTGGGGCGCCTCGGCGCGGTAGTAGAGATACGTTCCGAAGAACAGGGTGAAGACGACCAGGTCGCCAAGCACAAAGACCCAGATGCCCTCTTCACCAGGGAGGCGTCGCCCCATTGAAGCCCCTGTCGCCATGCTCATTGGTTGGCCGTCTTGACGTCATCGGGCACAGCGGCGGCGCGCGACACCAGCCAAGCCATAAGGAAGACCCACCCGATAAAGGCCGCGATTGGAACCCAGAAGACCAGAAATCCATTCCACGCAAACGGACCGGTCTTGAAGAAAGGAGCAACAGCTCCCGGTAGGAACAGGACGCCGACCCAAAAGTTGAGATATGCCGCCCATCGCGGGAAAAGGGGCGTCGGCCGCGAGTCCGACAGGATCGCCAGGCCAATAACAAAGCCCTGAAGTGAAACCGACAGCACTGGCATTACGATCGCCAGCCAACCGAGGTCATTCAACATGACGACCAGTTCCGCCGATCGATCCGCCCGAAACGCAGCAACCGTCCAGCTTAGCGTCATGATCAGGAACAAGAGGTTCGCCAGAAAGCCAAACAGCAATTGCGCATACGACAGTGCGCGCGAACCTTCGCCTTCGATCCGTCGAAGCTGTGAGGACACACCAGCCACCCACAGGAACATCAGCCCTGAAAACTGCATAACAAGCATCGAACCGGCGAGGATTTGAGTTTGATTGTCACGGTAATATTGAGCAACCTGTTCCTTGCCCCAAGAGGGTGGCAGCGGCGGCAAGAAGCCCATGAACGCAAATGCGGCGACGAGAATGACAATGAAGATGGGGCCCGCCCAAACCAAATCGCCACTTCGGTCTTTTTTCATGTCGTCGCCCCCTTGATGTTTGCAGCGTGTCTGGCGTCGGACTAAGCGGTCGCGCTGATCTGCGACGCGTCGATCGTTTCGAAGAACGTCGCCCAGACCGCTTTGCCTTTTACGTCATAACTCAACATTGCCTGTAAGAGGTCGCCGCGGAGCCCGGTGTCGACGAGCGCGTCAGGCAATAACGGATCATGCGTTAGTACATCGATCACTGCCGAACCGGTCTGCAGGACTTCGCGAGCAGCCTTAGCAGGTGGCAAGGCGTTGAGCCTCGCCTCGCTGGCTGAGATCTGCGCCAATCCCGCGCGGTAGTTCGCTTCAAGGTCTTTGCGGTTCCAAAGCTCGGGGATTGTCATCGATTGATCGTGAATCAACTCGTCTGATCGGAATAAGACTGCTCGCCGACTGAGACCCAGTGCCGTCAGGTCGGCTGAGAGTTCCAACAGTGTTGTTGATAGATTGTCGGGCCTGATCCAAAGCCCGTCCTCCAGCGTCGCGAACCCGGAAAGTCTTAGAGCTCGGTCTCGCGCGCGAACGGCCTTTCTGTCCGTGCGACCGAGATGGGCGGTGTGAATGCCAAACCATCCCCCGTCCCAGTCGCGGACACGGTCTCCGATTTTTCTCCAGGCGAGTGTGGCGTCGTAAAGGACCCTACCGGCCTCACCGATCGAATACACCCCGCGCTCAGTGGGATGCAGCACGCTCTCTTTTGTCAGCCTGTTCACAGCGACCCGAACCGCGGACGCCTCGATGTCGAACGCCTCAGCACCAGCGATAAGGCTCGAAATCGGCAGCCTGGAATCATCCAATCCCGCGAAGAGCGAAAGGACTAATTGCTTCGCCGACATGGGCGATTGGAGAGCGGCTTCAAAACGAGTTCGATCAGTCATGTTGACATCCATAACAACAATTGGCACAAAGTGTCAAAATCCGTAATACGGAGACGGAAAATGAAGCTCTCAGATTACCTTAGCCCAGATGAAGTCCGGTCCTTTCGCGAGGGGTCTGATCTGCTTGGTGTGTGGCAGATCGCCGTGAATTACGCGCTCATCGCTGCGGGTTTCGCAATCTTCATCTTGTGGCCCAATCCACTAACATTCCTTCTTGGCGCGATGATCCAGGCTGGCAGGATTCTTGGACTTGTCGTGCTCAATCATGACGCTACTCATTCCGCGCTCTTCAAAACGCGCAGTTGGAACCGTCCGTTTGGCAGGTGGCTTCTCGCCGGCCCCAGCCTTGGGGACTTCGACTCCTATCGAGACGGACACCTGAAACACCACAAGTTTGCCGGAACGGACAATGATCCCGACATCCCGTTCGTACAAGGCTATCCGACGACGGGGCAAAGCATGCGGCGCAAATTCACGCGCGACCTGACAGGCCAAATCGGCCTGCGGGATCTGAAATACCTGATCCAGAACTCAACGCTCAGCAAGCGCGTTCCGTTCCTGGTCACCCATGGCGTCATGATCGCATTGCTCGCCCTTGCAGGAAATGTCTGGGCCTACAGCATGTGGTGGGTCGGTTTCATCTTCCTCTATCCAGCGTTCATGCGGATCCGAGTGATGGGCGAGCATGGCGCGGTCGCTGAACTCATCCACAGCGATCCTCGCCGGAACACGCGAACGACCATCGCCAATCCGATTGAGCGGCTCTTTATCTGTCCAAACTATGTGAACTTCCATTGTGAGCACCACACGCTTGCCAATGTGCCCGGTCGCAAGCTCCCGAAATTGCATAAGCTGCTGAAAGAGCGCGGCTTCTATAATGAGCACTCATACGCCGTTGAGAACGGCTATTTTGACGTCGTCAAACGGTGCATCGGCTCTGTCGAAGACCGCCCAGCCGTAACCGTGCGCCAGGGCGCAGCGTCCTATGCGGACATGAGCTAATAACCTCCACCAACGAACCGCGGCGGCGTTGTGTCGCCTCGGTGTCCAAGGGTTGCCGACAAATCGAACGAGAGACCAGAGCATGTTTAAAGCGATTGTGGCTTCCGAGGCCGACGGCAAACAGAGCGTTGAGATAAAGGCGCTTACCGATGCCGATCTGCCAGATCACGACGTTCTGGTTCAGGTCGACTACTCGACGCTGAACTATAAGGACGGCATGGCGCTCACCGGCGCGGCTCCGGTGATCAGCCGCTTTCCCATGGTTCCTGGGATCGATCTCGCCGGTACGGTTTTGGAAAGCGCAAACGATGCCTGGAAGCCCGGTGACAAGGTCGTCGTGAACGGGTGGGGGCTCTCCGAGCGTCACTGGGGCGGGTATAGCCAACGCCAGCGCGTTTCGCCGGACTGGCTGGTCGCGCTTCCAGATGCGTTCTCCACACGTCAGGCGATGGCCATCGGCACGGCTGGCTACACCGCGATGCTTTGCGTGTTGAGACTGGAGAAGCTGGGCGTTGTTCCAGATGGCGGACCTGTTCTTGTTACAGGCGCCAGTGGCGGCGTCGGCAGCATCGCCATCTCGCTGCTCAGTAAACTTGGATACGAGATCGTCGCCGCGACCGGGCGCACACGTGAGGCGGCATACCTTAAAACGCTTGGTGCTTCAGAAGTAATCGATCGCGCTACACTCGCCGAGAAGGGCCCGCCCATGGCGAAGGAACAGTGGCAAGGCGCCGTCGACGCCGCCGGCAGCCGGACGCTGGTCAATGTGCTTGCGGGTATCAAATATGGCGGCGTGGTAGCGGCGACGGGCCTTGCCCATGGCCACGATCTTCCGGGCAGCATGTTTCCTTTCATCCTTAGAAACGTCACGCTCTCTGGCGTAGATAGCGTAATGCAGCCCCGTGCTGTCAGGCACGAAGCCTGGATGCGCCTCGCCGAGGACCTCGATCCGAGCAAGTTGGAGAGCACCGTAACAGAAGTGGCGCTCGCCGAAGTCCTGAACATCGCCCCGGATATCCTGTCCGGGAAAGTCAGAGGGCGCACGATTGTCAACGTAAACGCATAAACAACAAGACGGAGACAACTCCGCACGCGAACCCTGGAGGAAACGATGCCCGATACAGCGCAGGTCTGGACCTACAACGACATACCCGACCCATGGACGGTGGATTTGGAGAACTTGGATGTCTCGCGCGCAGAACTGTTCGAGGCGAATGTTCATGGCGAGTACTTTCGCCGAATGCGCAAGGACGCGCCGGTGCACTTCTGCCGGGATAGTCCGTTCGGCGGTTACTGGTCGATCACCAGATTCAAAGACATCGTCGCGATCGACTCAGATCATCGCAGGTTCTCGTCCCACCGCGACGTCGTGATTGGCGACAACCCGCCGGATTTCGCGCCCATGTCGTTCATCCAGATGGATCAGCCGAAGCACGATGTGCAGCGTAAGACGGTTCAACCGGCGGTGACGCCAACTCAACTATCGGACCTTGAAGGTCTTATCCGTCAGCGCGTCGGCGCCATTCTCGACGGCCTGCCGACGGGTGAAGAGATCGACTGGGTGGCGCTTGTGTCACGCGAACTGACGACGCAGATGCTAGCAACCCTCTTTGATTTTCCTTTTGAGGATCGCCACCTTCTACCCTTGTGGTCCGATACGGTGACGACGTCGGAAACCGTCGGCATCGACGTCGATATGCAAGAGCGCGAGCGCGTTCTTCATGAGTGCCTCGCCTATTTTACAAAGCTTTGGCAGGAACGGGCCGCGCAGCCCCGTAAGTTCGATTTCATCTCGCTCCTCGCGCATGGCGAAGACACCAAGGACATGGTCAACGACCCGATGGAGTTTCTCGG
>JBCAXQ010000134.1:0-7837 GCA_038534015.1 Pseudomonadota bacterium
CCAGCATCAGGGCTCCGGAGTTCTGAGCGCGTCCGGCCCAATCGCCGACTGGCTGCAGCGTGCCGATCTCGTTGTTGACTTGCATCACGGCGATCATGCGGATGGTTGCGGGCAGATCTTGAGCAGGATCGCAAAGACCATCGGAGTTCACCGTCAGCACTTTGTGTTCGCCCACATCCCTGGCCGTATCGCCAACCGCAGAGTGTTCGATGGCCGAGAACGCAACTGCGCCCTCTCTGTTCGTACCGCGGATCGCGAGATTTAGCGCTTCGGTGGCGCCACCAGTGAAAATCACTGTGCCGCCCGAGGGAAACAGCGCGGCTATCCGTTCCCGTGCGACTTCTATCGCCGCGGCGGCCTGACGTCCCAGCCTATGGGGGGAATGCGGGTTGCCAAAACCCGTGCCGTCGGGCCCGTCGAGATACCGGATCATCGCCTCGCGTGCTTCGGGCGCGAGCGGGGTGGTCGCCTGGTAGTCGAGGTAGATCATGTCAGCGATTTCCAAGCCTCGGCGAACTTTTCAAGTTCTTCGGGCGTGGTGCTCCAACCCGTGCTGACGCGGATTGTGCGCGCGGCGACCTCATCGGACACACCGAACGCATCGAGCACGCGGCTCTTCTTGAGGGTGCCCGACGAACATGCGCTGCCAGCGGAGACGGCGATGCCCTCGCTATCCAGCCTGATCAATTGAGCTTGCGCGGATAGAGTAGGGTGCGCGATCGCCGTGATGTGAACCGCCGTCACCCCTCCACCATCGATAATCTGTCCGCCTTGTTCAAGGATGCTGCGATCAAGCGCCATAACCGCTTCGTCCAAAGCGGCCTTCTTTGCAGTATCGACTTCTTGAGCCGCCTCCAACGCCGCCGCCATCCCCAAGGCCGCAGGCATGTTCTCGGTTCCCTGGCGATAGCCGCGCTCATGCCCGCCAATTGGCTCCAGCAAGTTGAAATCGCGCACCAGCAGTGCGCCAATTCCAACGGGTCCGCCAAACTTGTGAGCGGATACGACCAGCATATCGGCATCGGGAAGCGGCAGTTTGCCTGCGCTTTGAGCGCAATCGGAGAGCAGGATCGTGCCCGCTGGGCGCACAGTCTCTATCATTTGTGAGACAGGGTTGATTGTGCCGGTTTCGGAATTCACATGCTGGATGGCAAGCACGGTGTTGGCGTCGAAGACACTCTCATCAGCGACCAACTCCGCATCCGGCGCTGCGCGAAACACCGCGTCGTGCTCCACCGCGCTCACAATCCGCCGGTCCACTTTCGCGCGGTTCAGCGCAATCCAAAGCGCCTCGCTCGCGCCGCTGGTAAAGATCAACTCCCCGGACCAGCCCAATGCTGCCTTGATTCGCTCGCGTGCATCTTCCAACGCAGCGCGCGCGCGGCGTCCTTCAGCATGGGGCGAAGAAGGATTGGCCCAAAGCGCATAGCCTTCCTCCATCGCGCACTTGGCCTCGGGGCGCAGCGGAGAGGTTGCCGCATGATCAAGATAGATTCGGGTCTTAATGAGAACGATTCTTAAAAAATTGCGAAATGAATAACGACTCGTATATAGAGCGCGCTCCCGCAGGTGCCAGTCGGCACGATGCGTCATCCAAATTCAGCAAGGTCCATTCATGCCATCAGTCATCTTTCCCGGCCCAGAAGGCCGTCTTGAAGGCCGTTTCTCTCCGCCTCCTCGCCCACGCGCACCTGTGGCAATGATCCTGCACCCGCATCCGGAAGGCGGAGGCACAATGAACGACCGGATTGTGCAGCGCCTCTATCAGACCTTTGCCGATCGCGGATTTGCCACATTGCGTTTCAACTTCCGCGGTGTCGGTCGCAGCCAAGGCAGCTTCGACAACGGCATTGGCGAATTGTCCGATGCGGCAAGCGCGCTCGATTGGGTCCAGTCGATCCACCCGGAGGCGCAGACAACCTGGGTTGCCGGTTATTCTTTCGGTGCGCTGATCGGCATGCAATTGCTGATGCGTCGCCCAGAGGTACGTGGATTTATCTCCATCGCTCCGCCCGCCAATATGTATGACTTCAGCTTCCTTGCGCCCTGCCCTGCTTCAGGGATCTTTGTACAAGGGGCCGCGGATACCGTGGTTCAGCCAACCGCAGTGCAGAAGCTGGTCGACAAGCTGCGGACCCAGAAACACATCACGATTCATCACGATGAAATCCCGCGGGCGAACCATTTTTTCGAGAATGAAATGAACGAGATGATGGCATCTGTAGACAATTATCTCGACTTCCGTCTTTCTCCGGATTGCCCAATTAAGTAGGTGATTCAGAGGCATTTTCGCCCCTCAGGCTTACGGGGTTTTTCCGAAAGGTCTTATTTTACAACGCGATAGTTCTTGCTCGCCATTCGTTACGTTGTAACATTGCGGGTGAGCGAGGCCTGTAGCCGCCCGCATACCCCCTTTGCGGGCCGAACATTAGAATACGCTCCCGGCCTTCGCTCCATGAATGGAGAGAGGAGCCATGCAATGAACTACGTCTCACAATCCAGCCATCGCAACCCCGCTGCGATGCTCGCTTCTATCGGCATCCCTGGCGCGATGGGCGCTTTGATAGTCGCAGGGCTGGCGGTAACCGTTGTCGTCACCCCGCCAGATGATGGCCCGCTCATCGCCATCACGCCGACAACCACCCCGCCACCGCCACCAAAACCAACTTCCGACACCAAACCTGATCCCGCGCAAGCCAGGTCCGCAACCAAGACCCACATTCCGCCTGTTCGCGACCGCTTCGCCGAAACACCCAATGCAATTGACGGGACCGCTGAGTTTATTCCAAGCGGCGGCCATGCAGATATCGGCGATATCCTGCCTGCCGGTTCCGCTGGCCTTGGCAACCTGCCCCCACTCCCACCAATCTTCGAACCTGTCGCAGCCGCACCAAGCAACAACGTCGGCAACTGGGTGACCAATGGTGACTACAAGCGTCGCTGGGTGACCCGCGAAATGACCGGGACTGCGCGCTTCAAATTGGAAATCAGCGCTACCGGTGCCGTCACCAACTGCGCGATTACCCGTTCGACTGGGCATGCCGCCTTAGATCAAGCCACCTGCAGGCTTGTGACACAAAGGGCGCGCTTCACCCCAGCCCGCGATGGCGATGGATTGGCAGTCCCTGGCACTTATTCACACGCGATCCGTTGGACCCTGCCAGACTGACCTCCCTTGTCAGGCAATAACGCGATTGCACTGATCAGTCGGCCGGGGGTGTAGTGTTCCCGGCCGATTCGAGTCGTTCGATTGGCGAATCCCCGGATGGGGTCGGAACCGTCCAGATCAGCACATTGCCAAGCGCGATTGCCGCCAACAGTACCATCAGCAGTGGCTGCTTCAGCGAGCCAGTTCGTCGCCACAGGACATAGGCGCCAACGAGCAGCAGAATCGCAGCCAGAATTACAATCGACAGTACGGTACCGGTTAGCATATGTGCATAATCATGTTGGAAGTGTGTAGCTTGTGCTATCGCCCTTTAGCGCGTTCGTCACAAGGATTGAACATCCGACGGGTAGCCAAAAGCAAACGCCCATAAGGAGGGATAAATGGGAATTTTCAGTTCAATCAAGAATGCGATCTTCGGTTCGGATGAAGAAGACAAGAAGCCAGAGGCAAAGGCGGCACCCGCCCCTGCGGCTGCACCAAAGCCCGCAGCGATCAGCGAAGTCGACGTAGAAGCGCGTCTGGATGCAATGACCGGCGCAGACAAGCTGAACTGGCGCACTTCGATCGTCGATCTGATGAAATTGATCGGCGTCGATCCGAGCTATGGCAACCGCAAGGAACTGGCCGGAGAGCTCGGTCGCACCGATTATGAAGGCAGCGCCGAAGACAACATCTGGCTGCACAAGCAGACCATGAAGGAATTGGCCAAGAATGGCGGCAAAGTCCCCGCTGACTTCCTGGACTGATTGACTTGAATCATGCGGCAGGTCACATCTTGCCGCATGAGAGAGACACAGACAAAATTCACACGCCGTCAGGCCCTGTGCGGGCTTGGCGGCGTTTCCGCTTTGGCGCTGCTGCCCGGATGCGTTGGCGGTTACGCATCGAGCCTCGACACTGCATCAGGCGCGCGGGGAGCAGCGAGCAATCCCGACGCCATGCTCGATACGATCGCGTACACAATGCTCCGCTATGAGCCTGGTCGTGCAACAGGACTTGGCGTTGATTCTGGCGATTATGCCGACTGGCGCGGTACCTTTGGGGATGCGACACTCCAGGGCAAAGCCAATTATGCTGCGGCCCTGCGTCAGCTGAGGGACGAAGCCAGAGCGTATCCGAAAGGCGGCTTGACCCCCGACCAGGTGATCGGTTTTGAGGTCGTGGAAAGCGCCTTCGACAAAGCGGTGGAGGGCTTCGCTCTTCCCTATGGCGAAGTTGCGGTCGGCAGCTGGCGGAATGCACCATACAGCGTGATCCAGAATGTTGGCGGGTATATCGATCTGCCGCGATTCATGCTGGCCAACCAGCCCCTGAACACGCAAACCGACGCCGAATACTATCTCTCGCGGATCAACGAGATACCGGCCGTACTCAACGGCGAACTCGAACGGGTCAAGGAAGCTCGAGCAATGGGAGTCGTGCCACCAGACTTCCTGCTCGACAAGGCGATTGCGCAGCTGAAAAACACCTTGATTGCAGCAGGCGATGGCAGTCTGTTCGTTGATGATTTGAAGAAGCGTCTGGCCGGGACGGGCTTGCCTGAAAGCTACGCGGAGCAGACCAAGGCGCAGGTCACTGGCCCAATCGGTGTGGCGCTCGAATATCAGCTGTCCGAACTGATTTCCCTGCGCAATGAAGCAAAATCCGATGCCGGTATGTGGGCGCAGCCCGAGGGTGAGCGGTGGTACAGCTGGGCGACCGGCGCTTCGACAACGACCAACATGACGCCCGAGGAGATTCATGAGCAGGGCCTGGAAGAACTTGCGACATTGCATGGACGCATGGATCCGATCCTGAGAGAGATTGGCTACACAACCGGCACCGTCGGCGAACGCATGCAGGCGCTTGGTGAGGACCCGCGCTACAAATTTGCTGAAGGCGACCCTGGTCGCGAGGAAATCTTCGAGTTCATCTGGGAACGGATCAACTGGATCAAGGCGCAGATGCCGCGTGCATTCAACCAGTTGGTCGATCCCAGGATGGAAGTCACCCGCATCCCGATCAATGAGGAAGCTGGTGCGCCGGGCGCCTATGGCGGCGCGGGCAGCAAGGATGGGTCAATACCGGGGCGGTTCTGGATCAATTTGCGCACGACCGATTTGCACCGGAAATACGACCTGCCCGATCTCACATTCCATGAGAGCGTTCCGGGACATGTCTGGGAAGGCGAATTCTCCAACCGCTTGCCCCTAATCCGTTCAGTTTTGGCATTCGGTGCCTTCAGCGAAGGATGGGCGCTCTATGCGGAGCAGCTTGCCGATGAGCTGGGCGCGTATGATGACTTCAAAGTCGGGCGTCTTGGCTATCTGCAAAGCCTCGCATTCCGCGCCTGTCGCCTCGTCGTCGACACAGGTCTGCATCACAAGCGCTGGACGCGTGAGCGGGCCCGGCAATTCTTTGTCGAACGCAACGGATCGAAGGCCGAAGAGGTCGCATCAGAAGTTGATCGCTACTGCAGCTGGCCAGGGCAGGCCTGCAGCTACAAGATAGGGCATAGCGAAATCGTCCGCTTGCGCGAAAAAGCCGAAGCCGAACTTGGCAATGCTTATGATTTCAAGGCATTCAACACCGCTGTGATACTCGGCGGCAATGCTCCGCTCGATGTCGTGGGCAAGACTGTCGATCGCTATATTGCGGAAGCACGAGGGTGACACCATCTCGTCTCCAACAGCGAGTTAGGAGGCGCATATGGAAGGCTTAGGTCAAGATCTCGAAACGATGCGCCGCGTGCCGCTGTCCCAGGCGCATGTCGATGCAATCTGCGAGATTGGCGGTGAACGGGAGTATGCAGCCGGGGATCTCGTCTCGGATATCGGCGAGCCGATGGACACGTTCGTCTATGTTCTTGAGGGTGAGATCGAAGTGGTCGACCCGTATAGTAACGAACGCAAGTTCGAGCATGCTCTGGGCCCGACCCAGTTCATGGGCGAAATCGGGTTCCTGAGTGGCGCCACAAATTACCTCAGGATGCGCGCGGCAAAGCCAACCCGCGTGATCGAGGCACCGCGCAAGGCGATGCTCGAACTTATGGATCGGATTCCGGAATTGTCCGACCACGTTATCACGGTGTTTTCCGCAAGGCGGCGCAAGCAGTTCGAAGAGAGTAACGGTGCGGTCAAAGTGATCGGTGCCGACCGCGATCCGGCGGTTCAGGAAGTCGAACGTTTCCTCTCTCGCAATCGCCTGCCTTTCGAGAGTTTCGACATGGATGCGCGCGATGAGGAGACCAATCGGGTGTGCGACCTGACTGGTCACCAGCCGTCGGTCATTATCGGGCAGACGATGAAACTGGAAAACCCCACCCCGCGCAAAGTTGCCAAATACCTGAATCTCGACCTCGATATCTGTTCACAGCGGATGTTCGACCTGTTGATCGTTGGTGGAGGCCCCGCCGGAGTCGCTGCCGCCGTCTACGCGGGCAGCGAAGGACTGGACGCGCTCGTGATCGAAGACATGGCGATCGGCGGGCAAGCAGGCACATCGAGCCGGATCGAAAACTATATGGGCTTTCCGACCGGAATCAGTGGAACGGACCTGACCTATCGCGGGCAGATCCAGGCGTTGAAATTCGGCACCAGCTTCGCCATGCCACGCCGGGTTGAGCAGCTGGAACGTCGAGAAGACGGGACATTCTGCGCCACGCTCGATCCCGACGAAGATGGCAACTTCGATGAGGTATGTGCCCGCGCCGTGTTAGTCAGTACCGGCGTGCAATATCGGCGGCTACCGATTGATCGCCTTCAGGAACTCGAAGGCGCCGGCATCTATTATGCCGCAACCGAGATGGAGGCCCGTTTCTGCCAGAACACCGAAGTTGTGGTGATCGGCGGTGGCAACTCTGCTGGGCAGGCAGCGATGTACCTTTCTCGCACCGCGTCACATGTGCATTTGCTTGTGCGTTCAGGCAGCCTCGCCGCATCGATGTCGAGCTATCTTTCCAGCAGGCTCGAAGCCGACCCGCGGGTCACAATCCATTACAACACTTCTATGACCGAGTTGCATGGCGAGGAGGCGTTGGAGGCAGTTACGCTCAACGGGCCTGACGGCGATCGAAGACAAGAGACCCGCGCTGTGTTTATCATGATCGGAGCAGCGCCCAACACCGGGTGGCTCTCGGGTTTGGTGGAAACCGATGACAAAGGGTTCGTGCTGTCAGGCCACGAAGTTCATCGCGCATCTCCGTTCGAAACCGGCACAGACGGCATTTTTGCAGTCGGCGATGTGCGCGCTGGCTCGGTCAAGCGGGTCGCAAGTGCCGTCGGCGAAGGTTCGGTGGTCGTTTCGCAGATTTGGAGCTATTTGGACGGGCTCAAGCAGAGCGCCTGAACCCGCCAAAACGTGTCTCCTAGCGTGAAGCAATTCCAGCGACGATCGATCCGAGGATCCCGCCGAGTGCGCCTCCTCCCGAACCGCCGTCAGAAGGGGCCGCCCCGCCGCCAGTCGCTTGTTTCGCCATATAGCCGGCAACGGCCATAGCCAGAATCGGAAGCATCTTTTTGAGGATGCCTTCATCAATGCCGGTCATCGATGCAACTTCACCCGCGACCGAGCGGCTCACATCCTTACTGCCAAAAATGTTGCCAAGAATATCGTTGCCCGGCTGAGTCGGGGTTGGCTGGGTCCCCAGCACCGCATCAAGCAACCCCCCGCCAAGCGCACTGCCCAAGG
>JBCAXQ010000135.1:0-7833 GCA_038534015.1 Pseudomonadota bacterium
AGCGCTTTCCTACGGGCGCGCCGCTCCGGTAAACCGATGCCATGCCTGCCGCACCCCTGTCCGACACCCACCTGACACCTGCCCGACACTTATCGAGCCGCTCGATCACTGGCCCAATTTCGTTCAACCGGATTTCTCCGCCTGAACACTGTCTCATGTGTTTCAACCGTGCTGTGCCAGCGGTGAACCGAGTGGTCGAGGCACCGCGAGCGATGCGAATCCCCGGCCAGTCCCTAGAACAGCAGCGTTTCGGGATCGGGCATGGGTTCCTGCCGCTGCGCCTTGATCAGGCTCATCACGCTGCGCACGCCAACCCAGACGGCGATCAACGGAAACAGGAGCATACCGATCACGACCACCGTCAAAACGCCGGCATCGATCGCCGCAAACCCGATCCAGAATGTGCGGATCAGATAGGAATAGTGCGATTTCATCCATGCCGGGTTGTCCTCCCCGTTCCATACATGGGCGAGCACAATGCCGACCAGCCCGGTGATCCCGGTCACAAAGCTGCCGAGATAGAGCAGGCTGATAATTGTCGGTCGGTTGGCGTCAAAGCCCGATCCGGGCGCTGGCGGCTGGTTCGGATTGGGTGCAGGTGGCTGGTTCATGGCATTTTTCCCCTTGTTTGTGTGATGAGACTGGCAAAACAAAATGGCAGCGAAATGACGGAAGGTTGTGGCGCTATTCGTGTCCCCATGGCGCGGGCGGGGCCTCGACTTCCCGGGTGAGGTCGAATTCGACCCGGAAAGTGCGCCCGGTGTAGCGCCCGGGACAGGCCTGGTACTCCGCGCTGTCGTTGGGCGTGGTGGCTATGTACGGTCGCGTCAGCTCATAGGTGAAGCGCGGCTCCCGCCCGACCATGGGATCGACCGCCACCATCCAGGTGTTGATCACCGATGCGCACAGCCCTTCGCGTTCGAACAGGTCGATGCTTTCCTGATCGACGGGGAAGCGCTGGGCCTGGCCGGTGCCTGCGCTCGCGGTGTCACCGCCATACATGGTGATGGTGTCGCTCGTCCCGTCTTCGTGGCGGTGATCATGCTTGAGCCGCAGGCCCGCATCGGTGCGGGTGATAACCCAGGTGCGGGATCGGTCCCACTTGTCGAACCGCTGGACGTGGAACGGGATGGCGATCCGGTCTTCCGAGCATTCGCGCACATGCATGACCAGCTCCGCATTGGCGAAGCCTTCGTCCATCTCGTCATCGACGGCGACGCTGCCCGAATAGGCCTTGCCGCAATGCTTGGAGAGCTCGGCAAAGAAGGTGTCCTGCGGGTCTAGGCCCACCTCCACCGATGGCGGACTGTCGCCGCAGGCGGTGATCAAGAGCAGTGAAATGGCTAGCGTGGATGCGGCTTTCGGATCGATCATGAGCGGCAGCTTAGGCGAAGATCGCGCGTTTTCCTACGGTGGCATGGGGTGATGACGCGAGCGGCGTAGACAAAGCGGAGCATGCCGCGGGATTGACCCATATCAATGCGGCGCATCCTCGCTTCTCTAGATTGGCTGGCGGAACACGAAGGAGAATCGGACCAATGTCAGCCCACAGGCCGCACGACCTGCATGAAGAGTTTCCTCACGATGCGGAAACGCTCCATCGGCTCAAGCTTGGCAATGCGCATTTCAACAATCTCGCGGCGCGCTATCAAGCGGTGAACCGCGCGATCCACCGGATTGAATGCGAGGTTCAGCCTTGCAGCGATTTCCATGCTGAAGATCTCAAGAAAAAGCAGCTGACCTTGCTCGATGAAATTGCCGAAATGCTTGAACAAGCAGATGCGACCCTTGTCTATGCGTAGCACACTCATACCCAAGCGACGGTTTGGACCGTCTCCGATCAAAGCCCTGCAGCGGCGTCACAGGAAAAGGCGCGCCGGGCTTGCGGCGATTGGCGCTGTTATCGCGGCCCGGCGGGCGGCCAGGATTGCGCGCAGCGTTGCAAAGCGGATGCGCTAGCACCAATCGCGGGCCGCTCCGCCCCACTTGGCGGCCAGGCCTTCGCGAACGAGTCTTTGGCCCAGGCTCTTGCCGTCGCGGGTTACGATATGGAGTGCCCGTCCGTAGCGATCTGTCACGCGACCATCGGGATTGCGGGAGAGCGTGAAGGGCCCGGAATTGAGCAACTCCCGCATCCGACGTGTTGCTTCACCGCCTTTTTGGGCTTCGCGTGGACAGGCCGGGTTCGAGATTTCGGGTGTGTCAATATCGGCAATGCGGATCTTTGTGCCCCGATACCACAAAGTGTCGCCATCGACGATGCAGGTAACCCGGTCAGACCCGACACAGATGTCGAACTGAGCGCTTTCGACATCAATCACTTCGCTTGCGTTCGCTTGGGGCGGATATTTAGAGAGCCATGGTGCGATCAGCACCGCCGTGAACGTGGCCAGCGGCAGCGCGAGCAGTGCGATTCTGAACCATTGCGATGACTGTGCTTTGGGCGCATCGCCGAGAATGCGCGCACGCTTGGGAACCCGTGGCTCGGATTGCTTAGACCGGAGGAACATAGCGCGATGATGACATCGCGCTCGCAACAAATCGGCTCCGGATGGCTACGTAGTCGCACCGATGTGTGCGGAGCCTCGAAACGGCTTGCAGCGATGCGGAGGCCTTGGCACACCCACAGGGAACGCGAAGGGGAAAACAGCAATGCGAGCATCACTATCTATGCGGAGCACGATAACGGTGCTTGCCGCCATCGCACTTACGGGGTGCGCCAATACGTTGACTGAAAACGTCGGAACCCAATCGACAGCCAGTGATGATGAGGAACTGTCGGCGGCGCTTGGTATGATGATGCGCGGCGAGTCCCAGATGCAGGGCGCGGAGCTCGAAAAAGCAATCGAGAAGGCATCGGCCTTTCCGCTTGGCACAGCCGAGAACCCGGTTCGTGCGCACATGCCGCCGGGACAGCGCGCGTATCTCGGCCGGCTGCGCTGTTCTGATCTTTCGCGACCCAGCTTCTTCCGCATCGGCAGCGCCGGGTTATCCCCCTATGGCAATATCGCTGATGTCTACAGTGTGACCTGCGAAACGGGTGAGCCAGCACAGTCGGAAATCTATATTGATATGTATCACAGCGGCTATTCCGAAAACGAAGCGGTGCCAGGGTTTGGGATTGCTGGTGGGCGCAGTGAATAGGTGAGAACGGGCGGCTGCGCCGGCAAAGGGTGCATCTTCACTCGCACCAATCCTTTGGCTCGGCATTCCAGCCACTCTCTGCGGCCAACCCCTGTGCGATCATGTCCTCGGCCAGATAACGGGTCGAGCCATCACCGTCTATCCGGCGGACTTCGCGCAGTTCACGTCCGTACTGGTCGTATGGAGGCTGATCCGATCCGTTCCATTCGAACCGGCCATTTGCGAGCCAATCGTGCAGCGCTTGGCGAGATCGCACGGCCGCTTCTCGTTCAGCATTGCACGCACCATCCAGCTCGGGCGCGTCGAAGCCAGTCAACCGGATGCGCCGGGCATTCGCGCCAAAGCCGATTGCCAGAGTGTCGCCGTCAATCACGCATCCTTGGCTGGGCACATCGCTACTTTCGCCGCAGATGCTGAAGTCTCGGGAAATCTCAATCCAGCCGCGCCCGTCCGCCAAAGGACGAAAGAGAAACCACCATCCAGCCATCACGATCAACAGGAGGACCGGCACGCGCCACAACATCCACCAGTTGAGCAGCGGGCTGCGACGGGATCGGCGTTTGAGCATTACGGTAGAGTAGCAGCCAAAGTGGCCAATCTCCATTGGCTGGTGGTGCATAGCCCCAAACAAAAGACCGCCAGGGCTTGCGCACCCGGCGGTCATTGCAGGCTCCCGGTGGGAGCGAGGTCGTGGGCAATCTTATGCCACGTCGGCAGTCGGTTCGAGCGAGCCCATGGTGCCGTCGGGGCGTTCGAAGGTCACACAGCTGCCCTCATCGACATAGCTCCAGGCATTGCCTTGGTAATCGATGGTGCTTGTGCCGGCGCAGCTGGTGCCGGGCCCGGCTTCGCAGCCATTCTTGCCAGCGAGAGCAACGCCATAGCATTTTTCTTTGGCGCCGCCGCCAGCAGCTGCCAGCGCTTCTTCCTCAGTTCCGCCTTCCGGGGCTGCACCTTGCGAACAGGCTGCTGCCAGGCCTGCTACCAGGCCAAGTGCGATCGATCCTTTGATACGAGTGGTGTTCATGACTGACTTTCCTCCAAGATTGTCTGGGCAGCGCGAGCTGCGCGCTACACCTGACAGTTCGCATCCAACCAAGTTTTGGTTACATCGCCAAGTGCTTTTTCGAGAAACACGGCAGGTTGTCGCCAGCAGAAGTCGCTTTGCAAGCCCGGTTGCAAGCGGCTAAGCGCGCGGCTTCATTGGTTCGAACACGGGGAAAGGCGCAGAAATGGCCGCCAGCGACAATGTGACGCTCGCCAAAGCAGAGGTGCTGATCGAGGCGTTGCCTTATTTCCAGCGCTATGCTGGTCGCACATTCGTGGTGAAATATGGTGGTCACGCAATGGGCGATGCCAAAGCTGCGCGCGACTTTGCCGAGGATATTGTGTTGTTGAAGGCGGTCGGCATCAATCCCGTCGTTGTTCACGGCGGCGGCCCGCAGATTGGCGAAATGCTCACCAAACTCGGCGTCGAGAGCACTTTCGTCGATGGCTTGAGGGTGACGGATGAGGCGACGGCGAAAATCGCTGAAATGGTGCTATCAGGTGCCATCAACAAGCAATTGGTGGGTTGGCTTGCGGCGGCTGGTGGCAAGGCGATCGGCATTTCAGGCAAGGATGGAGGGCTTGTCCGCGCTCGCAAGGTCGAGCGCACGACGCGCGATCCCGAAAGCCTGATTGAGCAAGCGGTCGATCTTGGCTTTGTCGGTGAACCTGCGGAAGTCGACACCGGCGTGATCGATACGGCTGTGGCGGCCGGGATGATACCGGTCATTGCGCCAATCGGTGCTGGGCCCGAAGGTGAAACCTACAACATCAACGCCGATACCATGGCGGGCGCGATCGCCGCTGCGCTGGGGGCGGCCCGCCTGTTCCTGCTGACAGACGTGCAGGGCGTACTTGATGGTGACGGTAGCTTGCTAACGGATCTCAACCCGTCAGATATCGCGCGTCTGCGCGACGAAGGCGTCATCAAAGGCGGCATGGTGCCGAAGCTCGAAACGTGCGTCTCTGCAGTCGAATCCGGTTGCGAAGCGGCGGTTGTGCTCGATGGCCGGGTGCCGCACGCCATGTTGCTGGAATTCTTCACCGCTCGCGGCGCCGGTACGCTGGTGCAGGCGAAATAGCGCTGCTAACGCGACCTCGAAACAGTTGATACTGGATTTGGGCGTATTATGTAAGTAATACGCCCTCGGATGCCAGCTTAGGAATTCGCTCACAATGCAAGGTCTCTACACACTCTACCAAATCATCGAGCTGCTCACCAATGCGTTCGTAATGCTGATCATCATCCAGTTCGTGATCGGACTGCTGTTTGCATTCAACGTCGTTTCGCCAAGCAGCCAGTTTCTGATGCAGGTGTACAACTCGATCAATTCGCTGCTCGATCCCGTCTTGAGGCCGATACGAAACATCATGCCGCAAACCGGCGCTCTCGATTTCTCGCCACTGGTTTTGATCCTGCTGCTGCAGATCCTGCTGATTGTCCTCGATGGCGTGATTAAGAGTATAGCGTGACCGCAACCCGGATAGACGGAAAGGCGTTTGCCGCGCGGCTGCGTGAACGCGTGGGCGAAGCGTCAGCCGAATTTTGCGGGAAAGCGGGTCGTAAACCCGGCCTTGCCGTGGTGCTTGTCGGCGAAGATGCCGCAAGTCAGGTCTATGTCCGCAGCAAGGGCAAGGCGACAATTGCGGCCAATATGGAAAGCTTCGAACATCGTCTGCCGGTTGATACCAGCGAAGCGGATCTGCTTGTGCTTGTCGCACAGCTCAATAGCAACGATTCCGTGGACGGAATTCTCGTCCAGCTCCCGCTGCCTGACCATCTTGATGAGCAGGCGATTATCGCCTCGATCAGCCCGGACAAAGACGTTGACGGTTTCCACGTGATCAACGCCGGGCGTTTGTCCGTTGGGCAGACCGGGTTTGTCCCCTGCACCCCGCTGGGCTGCATGATGTTGCTGGCGGATCGGCTAGGCGATCTTTCCGGTCTTGAGGCGGTCGTGATCGGACGCTCCAACATTGTTGGCAAGCCAATGGCGCAGTTGCTGCTTGATGCCAACGCCACGGTCACGATTGCTCACAGCCGTACAAAGGATTTGCCAGGCGTTGTTAAGCGCGCAGACATCGTTGTTGCGGCAGTCGGTCGTCCGGAAATGATCCGCAAAGACTGGCTGAAGGATGGCGCAACGGTGATCGATGTCGGTATCAACCGCTTGCCGCCAGAACCGGGCGCGGAGAAAGGCAGACTGGTGGGTGATGTGGCATTTGGAGAGGCAAGCGAAGTGGCAGGCGCCATCACGCCGGTTCCTGGCGGGGTCGGCCCGATGACCATCGCGGTCCTGCTGCGCAACACCCTGGTCGCCGCTCACCGCAATGCTGGCCTCGAACCGCCGGAGGGCCTGTGAGGCTGGCTGCTGCAATCATGCTTGCCGGGGCGGTTGCGGGTTGTGCATCCGCTCCGCGCGGTCCTTCGAGAGACGTGATTGATAGAGCGCTTGTCCGCGCGCCGGGCGCGGCTCAGCCCAGCACTTTGGTCGCCACAGAGCTTGCCTATGCGCGGGAAGCGCGCGAGGATGGGCAGTATACTGCGGCATTGCGCTATGCTGCACCGGGCGCTGTCGTTCATGGGCGCAATGGCACGGTGCTGGCCGAGCCCTTTTTCAGCTCTCAGCGCAACCCGAAAACATCCGTGGCATGGAACCCACGGGTAATCGTGATGAGCTGTGACGGTTCACTCGCCGCAAGCCAGGGCCGGTTTCGAGATCAGGAAGGCCTTGTTGGTGACTATGTGACCGTCTGGCGTCGCTTGCGCGAGGATAGCGGCGATGCGGAATACCGTTGGATCTACGATGTGGCCGGACGCGATAATCCGCAGCCCGCCGCCCCGCAAAACAACACCGTAGCCAGTGACGATGATATCGTGGTGACTGCGATCGATGCCGTGCAGGGCCTGATTGCGGAATGCCCGCGCGGAGTTCCGGTGCCAGCTCCACCGCCGGTAGCTGTCGGCGAAGACCAGAAGAATGGCGGAACGATATCGCGAGATGGCTCGCTGCGCTGGCGCTGGGAGCACCGCGCCAATGGTATTAAGTCGATTGAAGTTGACTATTTTTATGGCGGTCGGTGGCAAACAGCCATCCAAGAAGGCTTGACTTCCCCGCCCGAAGGTTGATGGGGCGCTCGGATGGTAACCGAGCTTTTCATCTCTGCCTTTATTACTCTGTTTGTGGTGATTGATCCGCCGGGCTGTGCGCCGATTTATGCCGGTCTGACGAAGGAAGCTTCGCCTGCTCAGGCGCGCAATATGGCGCTGCGGGCGACAGCGATTGCCGCCATCATCCTGACGATTTTCGCGTTCTTCGGTGAAAGCCTTCTCGCTGCGCTGCATATCCAGCTCGACAGTTTCCGGATCGCTGGCGGCCTCATGCTGTTTTGGATCGCATTTGAAATGGTGTTCGAAAAACGCACCCAGCGGCGCACCGAACGTGCAGACAAGGTCAATGCTGATCCCGAGGTCGAGGATGTGTCGGTCTTCCCGATGGCTATGCCCATGCTTGCAGGTCCTGGAGCCATTGCAGCCATCATGCTGCTCATGAACGAGGCAGACGGCGCTGAAGAAACGCTCGAAGTATTTGCAGCGCTCTCAGCCGTTCTGATCCTGACGGCTGGGGCTCTGGTGGCGGC
>JBCAXQ010000136.1:0-7788 GCA_038534015.1 Pseudomonadota bacterium
CTTCAAGTTCATGAACCCGGCTGCGAGCAATGCCGATGGCTGGCTGTTCGGAATTTCGCCCGAAGGGATCGGGGTGATCGGAATGCTGATCAACTTCGGCGTAGCGATTGCGGTCGCCAGCATGACTGCGAAGACCCCGCTTGAGATCCGCCAACTGGTCGACTCGATCCGAGTGCCGCGCGGTGCTGGTGACGCTCACGCTCACTGATGGGTCTGTCAGGGTCGCAAGCGGAAGGGGTGGTGCCTGCGGGTGCCGCCCCTTTTGCTTGCACAATTATTACATATGATTAGCCTCTTCGCTGGGAGAGGATTGGGATTATGCTGTTCGGCGCGGCCATTGGTGCCGCGACTCTGTATCTGGCCGGACTGTTCTGGCTCGCCGCGTGGCGCGACCGCTCGGCCTCCCCTGCGCTCACCCGGCATTCCGGACTGATCTACGGCCTTAGCCTCGCAGTTTACTGCACAAGTTGGACGTTTTTTGGGGGGGTGGGAACGGCGGCTACGGCAGGCCTCGACTACCTGCCGATCTATCTCGGCCCGATCTTGGTATTCACGCTCGGATTTGGCTTGGTGCGCCGCATCCTCGCACAAGCGAAGGCGCAGCATTCGACTTCTATCGCCGACTTTCTTTCGGCCCGTTACGGCAAGAGCGCGAGCGTCGCCGCTCTGGTGACGATAATCGCGACAATCGGTGCGCTGCCTTACATGGCGCTGCAGCTGCGCTCGCTCAGTTCTTCGCTCAGCACGCTCGATCCCGAGATCGCCACACAGGTTGCCGCTGACGAACTGGTGCTAATGGTGACCGGAGCGATGGCGTTGTTTGCTATCCTTTTCGGCTCGCGACGCGCCGATCACGCTGGAGATAATGCCGGACTGGTGCTGACCATTGCCGTCGAAGCGGTGGTGAAGCTGATCGCGCTGTTGGCAGTGGCCGCCCTTGCGCTGGTACTGCTATTCCAGAGCGATGCACCCGCTGCGCCTCAGGTGTTCGAGCCGACGCAGCTCGACGCGCGCTTTGCAGTTCTCACTCTAATCGCAGCTTGCGCTGCCCTGTGCCTGCCGCGCCAGTTCCACATGACGTTTGTGGAGGCGACAGGTGATCGTCCAAACAGCGCGATGCAATGGGTCTTTCCTGCCTACCTCGTTTTGGTGTCAGCAGTGATCATCCCAATAGTCATGGCGGGCCTGGTGGTTTTGCCAGCGGGAACCAATCCGGACACCATCGTGATGGCGCTGCCGCTGGCGACCGGCAACGAGGCCTTGGCGCTGCTGGTGTTCATAGGCGGGCTATCAGCATCGGCGGGGATGATTGTGATCGCGAGTGTCGCGCTGTCGACGATGATCACCAACGATCTGATTGCGCCGCTCGCCTTCCGCCGCGCGCTTAAGGGGTCGGGCGATCGCAGCCAGCTCGCCGCGCGTCTGCTTACCATCCGCCGAGGCGTGATTGCAGCGCTGTTGTTCTTTGCTTACCTATTCTATCTCGGCTTCGGCTCTGTCACCAACCTTGCAGGTCTCGGTACGCTCGCCTTCGCCGCCGCTGCACAGTTCGCGCCTGGATTAGTGCTTGGGATGGTGAGCCGTGGTGGAAACAAGGCTGGGATGCTCGCTGGGCTGTCGGTCGGCTTTGCGCTGTGGCTGGTGCTGCTGATTGTTCCCGCAGCATTCAACGGCGCTCCTGTCTTATCGATCCATCCCGACGCTCTGGTATCCGGCGTAGTTCTGAGCCTGGGAGCGAACTGCGCTGCTTATTGGATCGGGTCAGCGCTCAGGCGACCGTCACTCTTGGACGCCTCGCAAGCCGCCGCTTTTGTCGGAACTCCCGCGCCAGGCCAGAAACCACGCCTTGTCACCAACAAGCGCGTGGCAGATGTTCGCCTCTTGCTTACCCAGTTCGTCGGGCGGGACCGAGCTGACGCCTCGATAGCCGCAATGCAGAAGGCTTATCGCGACGGCGAGCCCGCCGATGAAGCGGTGATGGCGATGGCCGAGCGCACTATCTCGGGTGTAATCGGATCGTCCTCGGCGCGAATGATGATCGGGTCATGGTCTGACGGAGATCCAGTCCCGCTCGCTGAGGTCATGGCGATGTTCGACGAAGCCAGCCGACGGCTCTCCTTCAGCGGTGACCTGCTGCAGATCGCCATCGAAAATATCGATCAGGGTGTGGCCTTGGTGGATTCCGAAATGCACCTAGTGGCCTGGAACAGCCGTTATGTCGAACTGTTCGACCTGCCGGAGGAGCTGGTCAGTGTTGGCACGCCCATCGCCGAGTTGATCCGATTCAACCTCGAACGCGGTGACACGCCGGACGACGAGATCGAGGAACAGGTGATCCGGCGGCTAGACCACATGCGCGCGGGGCGCGAACACCGGCTGGAGAGCGAGCAATATGACGGTCGCTTCATGCGGATCGTTGGCTCACCTGCGCCGGGCGGTGGCTACGTCACCTCCTATACAGACATCACCGCCGACCGGTTGGCCGAGCAAGCGCTGGAGGACAAGGTTGCCGAACGTACCGAGCAATTGAGCGACGCCAATGATGCGCTGGCCGAGGCCACCCGCTCCAAAACCCGCTTCCTCGCCGCTGCCAGCCATGACTTGATTCAGCCGCTTAACGCTGCTCGCTTGTTCGCTTCGGCTCTTGGCGAGGAAGTCCGCGACAGCGAGCAGCTCGCATCACTCGTTAAGGATTTGGATGGTTCGATTGCCTCGGCAGATCGGCTGATCCGTGCGCTTCTTGATATCTCCAAACTGGACGGTGGAGGGATCGAGCCAAAGATTGAACCAGTGCCGATCAACAAAGTGTTTGACGAAGTCATGCGCGAATTCACCGTCCAGGCCCAAGCCAAGGGGCTTTCGCTGCGGCGGGTTCACACGAGCGCCTGGGTGATGACTGACCGGGCGCTGCTCGCAAGCGTGCTGCGTAACCTGGTTAGCAATGCGATCCGTTATACCGAAAAGGGTGGCGTTCTTCTCGGCGTAAGGCGCGAGTCTGGTGATATCCGCGTGCGCGTTTATGACACGGGGCGCGGCATTGCCAAAGATGATGTCGGAAAGATTTTCGATGAATTTCAGCGGGCCTCGTCCACTGATCGGGAGGGACTTGGGCTTGGGCTCGCCATCGTTCGGCGTGTTACCCATCTGCTTGATGTGCATGTCGAGACGGAGAGCGAGCCCGGTCGCGGCAGCTGCTTCGCGCTGCACATGCCGGTCTTGCGCTGGGAGGCACCCGAGATCCGTAAGGCAAGTCAACGAGCCCCTGGACGTATAGCGAACGCCACGGCGCTAGTCGTTGATAACGATCCTGCCGCACTCAGTGCGACGGCAGCATTGCTTGAGAAATGGGGGCTTGCTGTATTGTCTGCCGGCTCTTTCGAAAAGGCATTGGCCGTTTCGCCAGCCCCGCCAGATATAGCGATCATGGATTACCGCCTTGATGGCGAAGAGCGCGGCGACGCAGTGTATCAGATGCTTTGCGAACGTTGGAGCGACATCCCGCCTGCTATCCTACTGACTGCCGAAGCGAGCGAGGAGACCGATCTGGCTGCGAAGGCAATGGGGGCAAACAGGCTGCTTAAACCATCATCGCCAGCTGCGTTGCGAGCACTGATATCTGATGGTCTAGCGCGTCGCAGGTCTGGTGGAAGCAGTCAGCCAGTTGGCGAGTCCGCTGCAGGTTGATCGACATCGAGCTTGGCTGCCAGCAGCACAGCCTGGGTGCGATTGTTCACGCCCAGCTTGCGAAAGATCGCTGTGATGTGAGCCTTGACCGTCGCTTCGCTGATATCGAGTTCATAGGCGATTTGCTTGTTGAGAAGCCCCCTGTTGATTGCACCAAGGATGCGTCGTTGGGCGGGCGTTAGGCTGGCGATATTGGCAAGGTCTTCGTCTTCGCCAGCATCGCTTTCGGGGAACCAGCCATCACCGTTCTTGACGGCTGAAAGGGCATTGCGCATTTCATCGAGACTGGCCGACTTGGGAATGAAGGCTGCAGCACCGAGCTGGCTCGCGGCAGCGTAAACACGCGGTTCCTCACTCGCTGAAACAATCGCAATCGGCAGAGCAGGGTAGTCTTGTCGCAGGTCCATAAGCACAGAAAGCCCGTTGGAATCCTCCATATGGAGATCGAGCAGCAAGGCCTCGGCGCCATGCTCAAGCTCTGTTCGGGCAGCAGCGGCTGAATTGGCTTCGACAACTTCTGCGCGTTCCCAAACCCTGCCAACTGCATGGCTTAGTGCGGTGCGAAACAGGGGATGGTCGTCTGCGATGATGATCCGTTGATTCATATCGTCAGCGATTCTGCCTTCCTTCGATCAACCTATCAACCAGCGATGGGTCAGCGAGTGTGGATGTATCCCCAAGCGAACCGTAATCATTCTCGGCCACTTTGCGCAGGATGCGGCGCATGATTTTTCCCGATCGCGTTTTGGGCAATCCGTCGGTGAATTGGATATGATCGGGCGATGCGATCGGACCAATTTCTTTGCGAACATGGGTGCGGAGTTCCTTGTAGAGCTCATCTGATCCTTCCTCCCCTGCGTTCAGAGTGACATAGCAATAGATGCCTTGTCCCTTGATGTCGTGCGGATATCCAACAACCGCCGCTTCTGCGACGAGACCGTGCAGCACCAGAGCGCTCTCGACTTCGGCAGTACCCATACGGTGGCCTGAGACGTTGATCACATCATCGACTCTGCCCGTGATCCAGTAATACCCGTCCTCATCGCGCCGACAGCCATCGCCGGTGAAATACTTGCCCTTGTATGTGCTGAAATACGTCTGCTCGAAGCGCTCGTGATCGCCATAGACGCTACGCGCCTGACCTGGCCAACTGGCAGTGATGCAGAGATTCCCTTCAACTGCCCCATCGAGCACGCCGCCATCATTGTCGACCAGCTGCGGTTGGATGCCAAAGAACGGCAAGCCAGCGCTCCCTGGCTTCATGTCATGCGCTGCTGGCAGCGTGGTGATCATGACCCCGCCCGTTTCGGTCTGCCACCAGGTGTCGACGATCGGGCATCGACCTTCGCCGACCACATCGAAGTACCAACGCCATGCTTCGGGATTGATCGGCTCCCCGACAGACCCAAGCAGGCGCAGCGAGGAGCGATCTCTGCTTGTCACGAAATCATCGCCTTCGCGCATCAGCGCGCGGATCGCGGTCGGTGCTGTGTAGAGAATGTTGACCTGATGCTTGTCGACCACGTCCCAGAACCGCCCGTGATCGGGATAGTTCGGCACGCCTTCAAACACGACGCTGGTCGCGCCGTTCATGAGCGGTCCGTAGACGATATAGCTGTGCCCGGTGACCCAACCGATATCGGCGGTGCACCAGTAGACTTCGCCAGGCTGGTAATCGAACACATAGTTGAAGGTCGTCGCGGTCCACACGCCATATCCGCCGGTGGTGTGCAACACCCCTTTGGGCTTTCCAGTGGAGCCGGATGTGTAGAGAATGAACAGCGGATCTTCCGCAGCCATCTCCTCACAGGGACATGCAGAATCTGACTTGAGGTCATCGAACCATTGATCGCGGCCGTCGGTCATCGTGATATCGCCACCAGTGTGTTTGACGACCAGAACGCCATCGACATCAGCACCGTCAATCTCCAGCGCGGCATCGACATTGGCTTTGAGTGGAACAATCTTGCTGCCGCGAAGGCCCTGATCGGCAGTAACGACGAACCTACTGCCACAGTCCTCAATTCGTCCAGCTAGCGCCTCAGGAGAGAACCCGCCAAACACGACCGAGTGGATCGCGCCGATCCGCGCACAGGCAAGCATGGCGGTAACGCCTTCGACCACCATCGGCATGTAGAGAGTGACCCGGTCGCCTTTCCCCACTCCCATGGCTTTCAGCGCATTGGCCATCATTACGACTTCACTGTGAAGCTCACGATAGGTTAGTGAGCGCGAAGGTGTCGCCGGATCATCAGGTTCAAAGATGATGGCTGTATCGTCGCCACGCTCATCAATATGCCGGTCGACCGCGTTGTGGCACAAGTTGAGAACTCCATCGCGGAACCACTCAATACTGGCAGGGTCAAATGACCATTCGCCACCCTTGGTCGGCGGAACAATCCAGTCGAGACGCTGTGCTTGTTCAAGCCAGAAGGTATCCGGCTGTTCAACTGATCGCCGATAGAGTTCGTCATACTGTTCGGCCACGCAATGAGTCGCGCGTTCGAATTGCGGGCGTTGGACAGCTTCGGTCATCTCGAGTCTCCCATTTACGTGGCGAACCATAATGCGGGATGCGAGTTCGGCGCTGTCAGACAAAGGTCGTACGACGTTTCGCTAACTGTGCGCGTATGCAAGTGAGCGGCATTCTTCCCATTCAGAAAAGACTGGGAGGGAAAACAATGTCACAGCCATATCTGCGTGCAGGATTCCGCACCGCCTTGCTCGCGGCGACGTGTCTCACCGCCAGCCCAGCGCTGGCTCAGGATACCTCTGTTGAAGAGCGCCTTGAACGTCTGGAAGCCCTGGTCGAAGGCCTGATCGAACGACTGGATCAGCAGTCCGGTGCAATGGGAGAGAGCAGCGCGGAGGCAAGCGCGGCAGCGCAAGTCGCACAGGCTGCCATGCAAGAGACGAGAGCTTTGCAGTCCCGCCAGGCCGAGCTCGAAGCGCAAATCGATCAGCCAAAAACACAGGAAGACAAGGGGTTTCGTGTTGGCAACACGACGGTTTCCTATGCGGGCTATGTAAAGCTCGATGCGATTTCGCAACGCACCAGCGCAGGCCAAGTGGGCTCTGGCAGCATAGTACGCGACTTCCTGATTCCGGGAGCCATCCCTGTCGGGGGCGGCGCATCTGGTTGGGACACGGATTTCAGCGCACGGCAAACGCGGTTCATACTCAAGACCGCGACCGATGTGGGATCGGAACATACGCTAAATTCGCAGATCGAACTCGACTTCATGGTTACAGGCGGTGGCGATGAGCGGATTTCCAACAGTTACACACCGCGCCTGCGTCAAGCATTCATCACCTACGACAATTGGCTCTTCGGACAAACCTGGTCGACTTTCCAAAACGTTGGTGCTTTGCCAGAGAGCCTCGACTTTATCGGGACCACCCCTGGCACGGTATTCGATCGCCAGCCGATGATTCGGTACACGAAGGGCGGATTGCAGGTTGCGCTGGAACAGCCTGAAACCACTGTGACGACGCCAGCGGGCGCCCGGATACTTGGCGGTGACGATACGATACCGGACGTTGTCGCGAGGTATAATTTCAGCGGGGACTGGGGTGGGCTTACGGCCACTGGAATCGTGCGGAATCTGCGTATTTCCAATGATGATTTCGGGACCGGAAACGACGGTGCAATTGGCTACGGTCTGAGCCTTTCGGGTAAGCTGAGGATCGGCGAGAAAGACGATCTCCGCTTCATGACTACGGCGGGCGATGGGCTGGGTCGGTATATTGGCCTGAACATCGTCAATGACGCTGCTTTGGACGCGAATGGGGAACTCGACCCGATCTTCACCTATTCGGGCTTTGCCGCCTATCGGCATTTCTGGTCAGAGAATGTCCGCACGACCATAGCTGGATCATACTTCAAAGCGGACAACCCCGTGCTCTTGACGACCGATCAGGTCACAGACGAGAGCTGGAATGCGCTTGCGAACATTATCTGGTCACCGGTTACGCCGCTCGATCTGGGGATTGAGTACATGTACGCCGAACGAACGCTGGAAGATGGCCAACATTCAGCGCTACTCAACAACGCATCAATGGCGTCACGAACCACTGGTTCATCTAGGGTCGGCGCGTGACCCA
>JBCAXQ010000137.1:0-7632 GCA_038534015.1 Pseudomonadota bacterium
GCATCGATCCGATCCGGCCCTTCCTTGTCGAGAAGCGAGCACGTCACGAACGCGATCCGCCCGCCGGGCTTGGTCAGTTCGGTCGCCACATCAAGCACATGATCCTGGATTCCGGCATATCGTGTGAGCCGGTCGGGCGTTAGCCGCCATTTCGCTTCGGGTTTTCTCCGCAAGGTTCCGGTTCCGGAACAAGGGGCATCAACCAAGACAAGGTCCGCACGCCGCACATACTCTTTTAACGTCTCCAGTTCCCGCTTCGGATCAAGCAGGCACATCTGCAAATTGGTCAGTCCCGCGCGTTTGGCGCGAGGATCAAGGTTTTTCAGCCGCGACCGGTCTGTATCGCTGGCGACGAGTTCTCCGGTGTTCTGCATCGCCGCAGCCAACGCCAGAGTTTTTCCCCCTGCGCCCGCACACAGATCTACCACCGTTTCCCCGGGTTGGGCATTTGCGGCAAGACAGGCCAACTGGCTGCCGTGGTCCTGGATCTCGATCCTTCCTTCGCGATAGGCATCCCACTGCTCGACCTGCGTACCGGCAGGGAGGCGCAGCGCGTTCGGCGCTGCCAGATGCTCTCCCTCGACAGGCAATTCGATCATCGATCGATCAGCGGTGAGCGAGTTGACGCGTATATCGAGCGGCGCGCGCGCCATCGATAACTCCCAAACGCTCGGCAGCACATCCGATTCAGTCAACTCATTCGCCAACCAGTCAGGCACAATCCCGCGCCTTGCAACAGCCTCGCCCTCCACAATCGGCGTCGGCCCATGCGTCGACCCGTCAAAGAGCTCTTTGTTCGCAGGCTCGTCCTGAGCGAGCAGCAACATAGCCGCTCGACCACTTTGCGGGACCTCACCGCAAATTCTGATGGCCTTGTAAACCATCTCCCGAACCGCCCGCCGGTCCTTTGATCCGGCATAGCGGCGATTTCGAAAGTACTGCGATATGATGCGATCAGCCGGTGCGCCTTCGCTTTTCGCAGCGTCAATTATCGCGTCGAGCAGCTCAATAGCGGCCTGGACCCTCGCTGCGGGGGTCATACACCGGCTCGATTATCGGGTTGGATAATTGGGTGCCTCTCGGGTGATAGCGACATCGTGAACATGGCTTTCCGACAGGCCGGCATTGGTGATACGGACAAATTGCGCGCGTTCGCGAAGATCATCGAGTGTAGCCGATCCGGTATAGCCCATGGCTGCCTTAACCCCACCAACCAGCTGGTGAACAACATTGGCAGCGGACCCTTTGAATGGCACCTGCCCTTCAATACCTTCGGGCACAAGCTTTTGCGCTGATATGTCCTGCTGGAAATACCGGTCAGCGCTGCCTCTTGCCATCGCGCCGACAGAACCCATCCCGCGATAACTCTTGTAGCTGCGCCCTTGATAAAGGAACACTTCACCCGGACTTTCAGCAGTTCCAGCGAGCATGGATCCGACCATCACAGTCGAAGCACCTGCCGCCAGCGCCTTGGCAGCATCACCACTGGTGCGAAGGCCACCATCGGCAATTATCGGGACGCCGGACTTCGCCCCCTCTTCCGCGCATTCGATAACGGCCGTAAGCTGCGGAACACCGACGCCGGCGACCACGCGCGTGGTGCAAATGGACCCCGGTCCGATACCGACCTTGATCGCATCAGCACCGGCATCGATCAGCGCTCGTGTGGCTTCGCCAGTCGCGACATTGCCGGCAACCACCTGAACCGAATTCGACAGCGCCTTCACCCGCTCGACAGCGCGCGCAACGTCCTTGTTATGGCCGTGCGCCGTGTCGATGATAACAACATCAACTTCAGCGTCGATGAGCGCTTCGGTTCGAGCGAATCCGTTATCCCCCACGGTCGTAGCAGCCGCCACGCGCAGGCGTCCGGCTGCATCCTTTGTCGCATCGGGATAAGTTACCGCCTTTTCCATATCCTTGACGGTGATTAAGCCAATGCAGCGATAGTCATCATCGACGACCAACAGCTTTTCGATTCGCCGCTGATGGAGAAGGCGTCGCGCGTCTTCCTGACTGGTTCCGAGCGGAACGGTGGCCAGTCTTTCTGTTGTCATCAACTCTCGGACCGGTTGCGATGGGTTTTCGGCAAATCGCACATCGCGATTGGTGACAATACCGACCAGCTTCCCATCTTTGTCGGTGACGGGAATGCCACTGATGCGGTGTTGATCCATCAACGCCTGAGCATCGCCAAGTACTGCATCTGACTCGATGGTAATGGGATTAACGACCATACCGCTCTCGTACCGCTTTACGGCGCGCACTGCGGCCGATTGCTCATCTGGCTCAAGGTTACGGTGCAACACCCCGATGCCGCCCAGTTGCGCCATGACAATCGCCATGTCAGCCTCGGTAACCGTATCCATGGCCGCGGAGAGGATCGGGATGTTGAGGCTGATATCCTTCGTGAGCCAGGTCGCGGTGTTTGCCATGCTTGGCAGCACGTCGCTTTCGGCCGGACGCAGCAACACGTCGTCAAATGTAAGGCCGAGAGGAATGTCCATGGGTGCCACTTTCAGGTGCTGGAGAGTAGAATCGTGGCGGCCCATGTAACCGCACTTTACCGCTGGTGCTAGGGCGCTACGCCGAACTATCCGCCATTTGCTGGATAGAGCGTCGTATCAGCGATACGCCTGACCAGTTCCTCATGAAGCAGAAGGTCGTCTATCGCGCCTCCAAGCTCAATTGTTCCCGCTTCGTCGCCGGGCTGATGATAACGCTCTGAAAGATATGCACTGATCGTGATCTCTGATCCAAACGTACTGGACAAAGAAACCGCAGGAACGCCTTCCTGAAGCAGAATCCAACTGTCCAGACGCTGCAGGAAGCTGTCAGCAAAATCCCGGTTTCCGAGCTCGCGCTTCGCCCCTGCCATAATCTCAGTGATGACCGAATCGAGCGGTGTCCGCCCTTCACCAACAAAGCCAACCGAACTGCCTGCGGGTGCTACCGCCATCGTATCGAAATTGAACGCAGCGACGACCGTATCGAGCGGAACAGGCGGTTCATCAACGAAGGCGCGCGCGCCCAGCAAGCCCGCCTCTTCGGCGCTGGTGGCGACAAAATAGATGTCGCGATCAAATGGCTCCGAAGCAGACAGGCGGCGTGCCAGCTCGAGCATCACCGCGATGCCGCTCGCATTGTCGACCGCGCCGTTACAGATCAAATCGCCCGCCGCGTCGTCCCCGCACTCGCCCAGATGGTCCCAATGGGCGAGCATCAAAACTGCGCCGGAATTGGGTATCGTGCCTGGCAGGCGACCAATGACATTGTAGGTCACGAAGTCACGGCGTTGCGAACTCGCTTCAACCCTCGCTTTGATGTCGAGGTCCCTCGCATCAAAACCCGGCTGCTCCGCTTCCTCTCGCAGCGCGTTCCACAATTCGGTTCCTATTGCCTCGGCGAATGCATTATTGGCGACATAAGCGCTTACACCGTCATTCTCATCGCTCGCCAGCAACCACCGTTCCCGATCTCGATCGGCCCGAATTTCAGCCATCGCCAATAGATCGTCAACGACAGTAATGATTGCCGCCGGGTTTTTCCCGAACAGCGCCTCTCGTCGAGCGGGGCTGGCTCCAGGTTCGCCAAGCATGACCACGATCTTCCCCGTCACGCGTTCTTCAGCGACGGCTTCAGACTGATAACCGACGAATATGACATCGCCTTGTTCTATCAGCGCCAGACGACGCGATGTGAACGCAACGCCAGCTTCGCCAGAGAATCCGACTTCCTCGTCATCGCGAAAGATCGCAACTCTGCTCGCCAAGGGTCTGGTTCGAACCAGACGAACCGGCGCACGCCAGGCGTTGCCGGGATCGTTGGTTCCCGATTCCAGGCCGGCTGCGCGGAAGCCATCGGCTATGTAGTCCAGCGTCAGCTTCTCACTGGGCGTACCGGGAAGACGCCCTCCAAACTCGTCGCTGGCAAGCCGATTGATATCGCGTGTCAGGTTTGCAGCAATGCTGTCCCGTTCTGCCAACGGCACACTGGCCAGCGGCGTGCTGGCGCAGCCCGCCAGAACGAAGAGGATAATCAGGACCAGTGTTGATTGCGCCCCGGTTCGCATCACTCTGCAGTCCATCCCCCGTCGATGCTCCAATTCGCACCGGTCACGTTGCCAGCCTCTTCACGACACAGAAAAACGGCAAGCGCGCCAACTTCCTCTGGCTGCACGAACTTCTTGGTCGGTTGCTTGGCGAGCAGGACATCATTGATGACCTCTTCCCGGCTCAAACCGCGCGCCTTCATCGTGTCGGGGATTTGCCCTTCGATCAGCGGGGTCCAGACGTAGCCCGGACTGATGCAATTGGCTGTAACGCCGCTTTGCGCAAGCTCGAGCGCGACTGTCTTGGTGAAGCCCGCCACGCCGTGTTTACTGGCATTGTAGGCGCTCTTAAACGGCGATGCGGTGAGCGAATGGGCGCTGGCCGTGTTGATGATCCGGCCCCAGCCTTTTTCCTTCATTCCCGGCACTGCAAGCCGTGTTGTGTGGAAGGTGGCTGTCAGGTTGAGCCCGATGACAGCGTCCCACTTTTCTGGCGGGAACTCTTCAACCGGTGAAACATGCTGCATCCCGGCATTGTTGATCAGGATATCGATCGTGCCGATTTCCGCCATCATGTCCTCAATGGCCGATGCATTGAGCAGGTTCGTACCAAAGTGCTTCGCGTCGAGCTCTTCGGTGAGCGCCGTAATTTCGTCCGCCTCCCCGAACCCGTTGAGGATCACCTCGGCCCCTTCGGCATGAAGCGCACGGGCCATGGCCAATCCAATGCCGGATGTCGATCCGGTGACCAAAGCGCGCTTTTCCTTGAGGAACATTGCCAACTCCTGCAATTAAACCTGCGTGTGTGTGCTTTCGCCGCCGAATGTGCCGGTGTCCAGTGTTTAAGCACAACCGGTGAGTTAACGAAGCGGCCTGCGGGATCGGGTCAAGAGGGGAACACGGCAATGCGGCTAAATCCGTTCGATACATCGAAGATAAAAGTCCGATCGAGCAGTGGCGGGAGGATGCCTGGCGGTCGTGCGGGGGGTGTAGGCTGCGGGACGATTGTAATAGCAATCATTGGCGCAATCGTATTCGGCCTCGATCCCACACAGACGATTGGAATGCTGGACGGCGTGCAGCAACAGACCTCTGCCCCCTCATCGCAAAGCGAACTCAGCGAAGAGCAAATCTGTTCCAGCAGCGAGTATGCGTCCGAAGCCTGCTCTGCCCTCACCAGTTTGAATGAAACGTGGGAGCCCGTGTTCGCGCAGGCCGGCGTACGTTTCGAACAGCCTGAGCTCAATTTGTTCCCAAGCGGCCAAGTCAATACCCGTGGCTGTGGCAGCGCCAGTTCTGCATCCGGTCCCTTCTACTGTCCGGCCGATCTGACAATCTATATCGACACGACGTTTTATGATCAGCTGGCGCGCATGGCCGGGACAGGCGGTGACTTTGCTCGTCTCTATGTCATGGCTCACGAATACGGGCATCATATCCAGAATTTGACGGGCTTGGCCACGCAGGTCCGCAGCGCACAGCAACAGAACCCTCGCACCGCCAACCAACTGCAAGTCCGGATGGAACTGATGGCGGATTGCTATGCAGGTGTATGGGCCGGGAAGAACCGCAATCGGATCGAACCCGGCGACCTGGAAGAAGGCATGCGAGCGGCGAGTTCGATCGGAGACGACACGATACAGCGACGCGCTGGCCAGAGAATAAACCCGGAAGGTTTCACGCATGGAACCAGCCAGCAGCGGATGGAGGCCTTGCAGCTCGGCCTGCAGAGTGCCGATAGCTCCTCTTGCGACGTGTATTTTGAAAACTTGTGAAAAAGGGGCCGAAGCGGTCATTGCCGCCCCGGCCACTCAATTCGCATAAGTCAGGCCTTAGGCAGGAATGCCGCTGGCTTCGCCAGCAGGTTCCGAACCCTTGCTGGACGGGCGATAATTGACCTCGGACCAGTCAATCTGGCGCGTGGCATACATCACCGCTGCAAGAGCGACGAAGAGCAACACCGAGCCGATCACCAATGACCAGCTTTCAAGATTGAGCAGGACGTAAAGCAGAGCATACAGTCCGACGAGCATGGCACCGATCACAGAGGCTCTTCGCCAGGTGCCCAGCACAGCTGCGCTGTAAGACGTCAGCAGTGCAATGATCGCCCCACTGGCAAGCACATAAGCCCATGCAAACCCGAACATTTCGGAAAATGCGAGCAACATCACAAAGAACAGCACCAGCCCTGCCCCAGTCAGCAGGTATTCTGCCGAGGCTACGCGCGCTCCGCCGACGATATCGAACATCAGGAAAGCCAGGAAGGTGAAACCGATAAACAAGAAACCATACTTCACCGAACGGTTCACCAGACTGTAAAGATCCACTGGCTCCACCAATCGGATCGTGGCAACGCTGCCATCCCCTTCTGCTGCCTCAACGGGATAGATCGAAAAGCGATCGTTGATAGCCGGCTGGGGAAGCGTCGGCTCAGATGTCCGCACCAGCGATTCTCCGAGCGCAAGATTCGACACGGACCAGCTCGCTTCAAAACCTTCATCGCTGATCGAGACACTGTCATCGGGCGGAAGGAAGCTGCCCGAAAAGCTCGGATGCGGCCATGTCGAACGGGCAGTCCAGGCCGTTTCTTTTCCCCGCGGGACCACGCTTAACGAGCTGCTGCCTTTCAAGTTGTAGGCAAATTCCACCGAAAGCGGTTCTCCGTCGGACCAATCAACTTGTCCATGAATACCGCTGCCTGATGCATTGGCTCCCATGCCAGGCCGCATCGCCACATCTTCACCGTCCACACTCAATCGGGTTTCCGTCCCAATTCCACGCGGATCGGAAATCGGAAGCCGAACCTCGGCCTCGTCCAGCAACAGCTGATCGGGATCAACGCCGAGCCGGGCCAGGTCGTCTGGCAGTGTGAAATTGGCATTGCCGCTCAAAGCGACATCATAGATCACTGACTGGTGGATGACCCCGCGTGATTTGATCGAAGGATCGATTGCAGTATCGATCTCCTGCCGGTCGGAAGCAATGTAGAGCATTTCGCGGCTCTCAATCGTCCGCGTGACCGTCCGTCCGTCCACCACTTCGCTGGTTACGCGCTCGGCCAGATAGGGCAAGGCCAAGATAGGGCCGGCAACGACTTGCGGTCCCGCCCAACCAGCGACGATTGAGTTTTGGGCGGTCTGCGCCTGGTCCTGACGATCATACACCAAAGCATAGACCATCATGAGGGGTATAACGAGCGCTGCAGCGACCAGCGCCGCAAACAGCAATCGCACTCCCGGGGATCGTTCACGCGCCATAGTTCATCCTCCTTTATAGCGATGAACCGTGCTTTGTGAGCGACGAAATGAATTCTATCTGAACCTTGAAACAGAAAAGGCGGTGAACCGAAAATCCGATTCACCGCCTCTGATAATACTCTGCAAGCTTTAGCTGGTGCGATTGCGCCAAGTGCGAATTTGCTCATCGAGTGTCTCGAGCAATTGCTCGCGGAGTTCACCTTGAATCTCCCGGTTCTTGGAGATCTGTTCGCGTGCCTCCTCCAAACCTTCAAGTGCATGCGCCATCACTCGCGCCTGACACATATAAACGATCCGCGAGCCATCGCCTCGCTCTTTGACAGT
>JBCAXQ010000138.1:0-7440 GCA_038534015.1 Pseudomonadota bacterium
CAACCCTGCACCTACACCCTCGCCAGCGGCTATCGCGGCGCGCTCTACACCGGCGTCACCTCGGACCTCCCCGCTCGTCTCTGGCAACACCGCGAAGGTACCATTGGCGGCTTTACGAGCGAATACGCCGTACGCCGGCTTGTTCACTTCGAAGTCTTCGAAACTATGGAATCTGCGATTGCACGTGAAAAGCAAATCAAGAACTGGCGCAGGCAGTGGAAGATCAACTTCATCGAAGAGGCGAACCCCAGATGGCGCGACCTCGCGTGCGACTTGGGATTTGAGCCCTTGCCCCCGCGTCGCACGGAAGATGGATCCTGAAACGAGTTCAGGATGTCGCGATTGTGAGATCGCACCCATCACCCACCTGCCCTTTTCAACGCCACGCGGATCAGCTCACTTTCGCCCGCATCCTCACCCAGTTCCTCGGTTGCGCGGGCGACGGCCTGCGCCGCAACGGCAGGTTTGAAACCAAGGTTCTCCAACGCGCTCACCGCATCCGCGCTCGCCGTGCCAGCCGGGGCAGCCGCCATCGACACACCAGCCACTCCGCCTCCGGGCAATGCGTCCGCCTTGTCCTTCAGCTCATTCACGATCCGCCCGGCCAGCTTTGGCCCGACCCCATTGGCGCGCGCCACGGTCGCTGCATCGCCCGCTGCGCAGGCATCGCGCACTTCGCCGGTCGACAGTGCTGAGAGGATCGCCAGTGCAACCTTGCTGCCTACACCTTGCACCGTGGTCAGCAGCCGGAACCAGTCCCGCTCTGCGCTTTCGGCAAAGCCGAGCAGGCGCATATCGTTCTCGCTCACCTGCAGATCGGTGTGGACGGTGCAGGCCTCGCCCACCTCACCCAGCGCCGCGAGCGTCTTTGTCGAGCAATGGACCAGATAGCCGACGCCCTGAACATCGACGATCGCCCAATCTTCGCCCGTTTCGTCCAGCCGCCCGGATAGCTTTGCAATCATGACAGACCTGTCGCCGATGTCGGGCCAGAATTCCAGCCCAACAGCAGGTTTATCGTCATCGCTGGCGCTGGCCGGATGAGACACAGCTTGCGAGTTTTAGAAACCGCAGCATTCCGGCGGAACGCCTGAATTGGCTGAATTTTTTGCGGGCTTGCGACTGGCAAAGTGTGACTTTCGAAAATTGGGCGCTGGCATGCGCGCATATTGGCCAAAACTGATGGCCGCGCTCTTCACTCATATCGTCGCAGTCCGGCGTAGGAAAATCGCGCCGTTCTCGACACATGGAACATTTGCGCTAAGGCGTTCGGCATGAGTTGGAACACGTTCGGTCGCGCACTGCGCTTCACAACATGGGGGGAAAGCCACGGACCCGCATTGGGTGCGGTCGTCGACGGGTGTCCTCCCGGCCTGTCGCTGCGCGCGACAGATATCCAGCCCTATCTCGATGCGCGCAAGCCAGGTCAGAACAAGTTCACAACCCAGCGCAAGGAAGCCGATCTGGTCAGGATCCTCTCCGGCGTGTTTGAGGACACAACCACCGGCACCCCGATCAGCCTGATGATCGAAAACACCGATCAGCGCAGCAAAGACTATTCGGAGATTTCGCAAAGCTATCGCCCGGGCCACGCAGACTACGTCTATGATGCGAAATACGGCATCCGCGATTATCGCGGCGGGGGCCGGTCAAGCGCGCGCGAAACGGCGGCGCGGGTCGCCGCTGGCGCCATCGCCCGGCTGATCATCCCCGAAGTGAAAATCACCGCCTATGTCTGCGAACTGGGCGGCGACCGGATCGACCCCACGACGATCAATTATGACGAGATCGGCAAGAACCCGTTCTTCTGCCCGGACAGCTGGGCCGCGAAGCGCTGGGAAGAGAAGGTCGACAGAGCGCGCAAGGACGGTTCCTCAATCGGCGCAGTCGTCGAATGCGTTGCCGAAGGCGTGCCCGCCGGTTGGGGCGCGCCCGTCTATGCCAAGCTGGACAGCGATCTTGCCGCCGCGATGATGACGATCAACGCGACCAAAGGCGTGGAGATCGGTGACGGTTTCGAAGCCGCGCGGCTAACCGGTGAGCAAAACGCCGATGCCATGTCTCCCGGAGAGGACGGCAAACCGGTCTTCGCCAGCAACCATGCCGGCGGAACCGCGGGTGGCATTTCGACCGGACAGCCCGTTGTCTGCCGGGTCGCGTTCAAGCCGACAAGTTCCATCCTGACCCCGGTGGATTCGATCACGTCAGATGGCGAAGCCACGCAGGTGCGCACCCGCGGTCGCCATGATCCCTGCGTCGGCATTCGCGGCACGCCCGTGGTCGCCGCGATGATGGCGCTGGTGCTGGCTGACCACAAAATGCTGCATCGGGCGCAGGTGGTTTGATCTATTTCTAGCTGGGCTATAGCGCGCCAGGCCACCCGCTTCCTCCACCCTTCCATCCGGATTGGTGTCCGGTAGGCTCCGGGTGGAAGAAGCGGGTGGCAAAGTTAGAAAGCTCAAACAAGCCACCCCGCACCGCAGCAGATATGCTGACATCGGGAACCAATTCAAAAGGTTCCCGTTTTTCCATCGAAATTTCCGATTATTCGCAATCGCACAAATCGTCTTTTGTGCAATGCAGCAATCACTATGTGACGGCTGCAAGTTTCCTCTCAACGCTCAACCAAAGGACAAATCCATGGGCATTATCGGTTCAACCATCAAACCGTTCACCGCAACCGCATTCAAGGCAGGCGAAGATTTCTACGACGTCACCGACGAAGATGTGAAGGGCAAGTGGGCCGTCTTCTTCTTCTACCCGGCGGACTTCACGTTCGTGTGCCCGACCGAGCTCGAAGACCTCGGTGAGAAGTACAACATGCTGCAGGACATGGGCGTTGAAGTCTTTGCTGTCAGCACCGACACGCATTTCAGCCACAAGGCGTGGCACGACACATCGGAGAAGATCGGCAAGTTGAGCTTCCCGTTCCTGGGCGACCAGAATCACGTGCTGGCCACCAACTTCGATGTTCTGCGCGAAGGTGTCGGCCTCGCCGACCGGGCGACCTTCGTCGTCGATCCGGATGGCGTGATCCAGATTGTCGAGCAGACCTGCGAAGGTGTGGGCCGCAACGCAAACGAACTGACCCGCAAGATCAAGGCGGCTCAGTATGTGCGCGCCAACCCGGGCCAGGTTTGCCCCGCTGCCTGGGAAGAAGGCAGCGACACGCTCGCTCCGTCGCTCGACCTGGTCGGCAAGATCTAAGGTCGTTTCAGACCTCATCTGAATAGGACGGCGTCGCTTCCTCTCCCCCTCCCCGGAAGGCGGCGCCGTTCAACCCAGTCAAAACTCACGATTCCGGACGGATTTCTCATGCTCGACACCAACATGCAGACCCAGCTCAAGCAATATCTCGCCAATCTGCGCGAGCCGATCGAGCTTGTCGCATCTTTGGGCGAAGATGAGAAATCCGCCCAGACGCGCGAACTCCTGACCGAAATCGCCGAGCTGCATGACATGGTCTCGGCGAGCTTCGACGGCACCGATCAACGCAAGCCAAGCTTCGTCATCCGCCGCGCAAGCGATGCCAACAAATGGGTCCGCTTCGCCGGTCTGCCGATGGGGCACGAATTCACTTCGCTGGTGCTTGCGCTGCTGTGGGCAGGCGGACACCCGCCCAAGGTTGACGCGGACCTGATCGAGCAGGTTCGCGCGCTCGAGGGCGATTTCGAGTTCGAAATGTTCTTCTCGCTCAGCTGTCACAATTGCCCGGACGTGGTGCAAGCGCTGACGCTGATGGCGCTGGAAAACCCGCGCATCACCGCCACCCTGATCGAAGGCGGCACGTTTCAGGATGAAGTCGAACAGCGCGGCATCATGGCTGTCCCGGCAACCTTCCTGAACGGGGAGAGCTTCTACAACGGCAAGATGGAGCTCGCCGAAATCCTCTCCAAACTGGACAGTGGCGCGGACGCGAAAGCCGCCGAAAAGCTGTCTGCCAAGGATCCGTTCGAAGTGCTGGTCATCGGCGGAGGTCCCGCCGGAGCAGCAGCGGCAGTGTACACGGCGCGCAAAGGCTTCCGCACCGGGATCGCGGCAGAGCGCTTTGGCGGTCAACTGATGGATACGCTCGGCGTCGAAAACCTGCCCGGAACAAGCTACACTGAAGGGCCAAAACTGGCCGACGATCTGAAAGGCCATGTCGGCGATTACGAGATCGACCTGATGGACCTTGCCCGCGCAACCGAGCTGCGCCCGGCCAAGCAGGCTGGCGGAATGCACGAAGTCACGATGGCAAACGGCGCGGTATTGAAAGCGCGCTCGCTGATCCTCTCCACCGGTGCGCGCTGGCGCAATCTCGGCGTCCCCGGTGAAGCTGAATACCGCAACAAAGGCGTTGCCTATTGCCCGCACTGCGACGGCCCGCTGTTCAAGGGCAAGAATATCGCCGTGATCGGCGGCGGAAATTCCGGTGTCGAGGCGGCCATCGATCTCGCCAAGATTGTCGGTCACGTCACGCTGATTGAATTCGATTCAAAACTGCGCGCCGATGAAGTGCTCCAGCGCAAGCTGCGCTCGATGCCCAATGTCGAAGTCGTAACGAACGGCCAGACGACCGAGATCACCGGTGATGGAACGCGCACCAATGGCTTGGTTTTAAAGGATCGCGAGAGCGGTGACGAACGCCGGATCGAACTCGAAGGTGTATTCGTACAGATTGGCCTCGTTCCCAACACCGAATGGCTCGCAGGAACTGGTCTGGAACTTTCCAAATATGGCGAGATCGTTATCGACGAGGAAGGCGCCACCAATCTGCCGGGCATATACGCTGCGGGTGATGCAACCACCGTGCCGCACAAGCAGATCGTCGTTGCCATGGGTGAAGGGTCAAAAGCGGCGCTGGGCGCGTTCGACTACCTGATCCGCAACGAGCCGGTTGACGAGATCGCGCAAGCGGCGTGATGCACCCTGTCGATTAATAAGCGCAGATTAATCGATTGGACGGATCAACTCCAAACCGTCATTCTCTTCGCATAGATTGTCGCCGACAGGGGCGAGTCTGTTTTACGAGGAGAGAATTTCATGGACGCGAAGACCGGAGATATCAGCGGCTGTCCCTTCCACGGGGACGAAGGCACGCGCTCACTGTTTGGCCGCACCAACAAGGATTGGTGGCCGGAAACAACCGCAGTCGAAATCCTGACCACCGAAGGTCGCAACGCCGATCCCTATGGCGATGATTTTGACTATGCCAGCGCGTTCAACGCGATCGATTACAACCAGTTGAAGGCTGACATCACCGCTCTGATGACAGACAGCCAGGACTGGTGGCCGGCCGATTATGGCCATTACGGTCCGTTCTTCATCCGCATGGCCTGGCACGCAGCCGGGACCTATCGCACCGGCGACGGTCGCGGTGGCGGCGGCAGCGGCCAACAGCGCTTTGCCCCGCTCAACAGCTGGCCGGATAACGGCAATCTCGACAAGGCGCGCCGCCTGCTTTGGCCGATCAAGCAGAAATACGGCAAGGGCATCAGCTGGGCTGACCTGTTCATCCTGACCGGCAATGTCGCAATCGAATCCATGGGTGGCCCGGTGTTCGGATTTGGCGGCGGACGCAAGGACGTGTTCGAGCCAGAAACCGTCTATTGGGGTACGGAAGAGCTGTGGGTTGATACCGGCGCAGAGACCCGCATCCAGCCGGATAAGGAAATGGCGCTGGAGAACCCGCTCGCGGCAATCCAGATGGGCCTGATCTACGTCAATCCCGAAGGTCCCGGCGGCAATCCCGATCCGCTCCAGTCGGCTCGTGACATGCGCACCACCTTCGAACGTATGGCCATGAACGACGAAGAAACCGTCGCGCTTACCGCTGGCGGCCACGCATTCGGCAAGGCACACGGTGCAGCACCGTCCGATACCTTTGGCGACAGCCCCGAAAGCGAAGCGCTGCAATTGCAGGGTTTCGGCTGGCTCAATGACGAGGAAGAGATTGCCGCTGGCAACATCACCACGTCGGGCATCGAAGGCCCGTGGTCGAACAACCCCACGGCGTGGAGCCACGATTATTTCCGCCTGCTGTTCAAGTATGATTACGAGCTCACATCGAGCCCGGCGGGCGCGAAGATGTGGACTCCCGTCAATCCGGAAGAAGCCGATATGGCGCCCGATGCGCGTGACCCGAACAAGAAGGTCCCGACCATCATGACCACGGCCGACATGGCGCTGAAGATGGACCCGGAATACCGCAAGATTTCGGAGCGCTTCCACGCCAACCCGGAACAGCTCGATGATGCTTTCGCCCGCGCATGGTTCAAACTGTGCCATCGCGATATGGGGCCAAAGGTCCGGTATCAGGGACCGGAAGTGCCAGAGGAAGACCTTATCTGGCAGGATCCGGTTCCGGCGGTTGATCATGAGCTGATTGGTGATGCTGAAGTTGTTTCGCTCAAGAGCCAGATCCTTGAATCCGGACTGACGATTCCTCAGCTGGTTTCGACCGCTTGGGCTTCCGCATCGACCTACCGCGAGAGCGACAAGCGCGGCGGTGCCAATGGCGCCCGCGTGCGCCTCGCCCCGCAAAAGGACTGGGCTGCGAACGATCCGGAAGAACTGGGCAAGGTGCTGGCGAAGATTGACGAGCTGCGCGGCGATCTGTCGATGGCAGACGCCATCGTG
Source organism: Pseudomonadota bacterium (assembly GCA_038534015.1). Classification (GTDB taxonomy): domain Bacteria; phylum Pseudomonadota; class Alphaproteobacteria; order Sphingomonadales; family Sphingomonadaceae; genus Erythrobacter. The sequence goes on from JBCAXQ010000138.1 coordinate 6,622, forward strand.
CTGGCCGGTACCGCTGCGGTCGAGAAGGCGGCTGCCGATGCGGGTCACACGGTCGTTGCTGCGGTTTCAACCGGACGCGGCGATGCGGGCGACGAGCACACCGATGCCGAAAGCTTCGAACCGCTTGAACCGTTCGCCGACGGTTTCCGCAACTACCTGCGGACCAAAGCCAGCGTGAAGACAGAGGATCTGCTGATCGATCGGGCCCACCTGCTGGGCCTTTCGATCCCGGAATTGACAGTGCTGGTAGGCGGACTTCGCGCGCTCGGAGCCGTCAGCGGCAACACCGGCCACGGCGTCTTCACCGATCGCCCGGGTCAGCTGACCAATGACTTCTTCGTCAACCTGCTCGACATGTCGACCAAGTGGGAAATCGTCGATGGCAGCGGTGATGAGGAATATGTCGGTAGTGATCGTGCAACCGGCGAAGAGAAGTACCGTGCGACCCGCACCGATCTGATCTTCGGCTCAAACTCCCAATTGCGCGCCCAGGCCGAAGTCTATGCCGAGAACGGAAACGAAGCGAAGTTCGTGAATGACTTCGTTGCGGCATGGACCAAGGTGATGGACGCGGATCGTTTCGATCTGAAATGACCTAACCGAATCAAAGGTTACGCCTGACACGCCCCCTTGTTCAGGCGTTCGAGAGCCCCCGGCAGAAATGTCGGGGGCTTTTTTGGGCACAAGCGGAAGGGCTCATATCCAGCCAGCCTGTTTGAGCTCGGCGACCTGGGCCCGGCTTACGGGTGCTTCGATATCGCGGGCAAGCTGCAGCCTGACATTGCGGCCATCCCTGACAACGTCCTCCACTGCGCCGCG
>JBCAXQ010000139.1:0-7436 GCA_038534015.1 Pseudomonadota bacterium
CGTGCTCGTGGGCGGTGGTCCGGCGCTTGACGACCTCAAGGCTCTCACCGCTGAACGGGGCCTGGCCGACTTCATCACCTTCACCGGTCGCGCGCCTGATCAGGACCTTTTCGAAGTCCTATCGACCATGGAACTCGGCGTGAACCCGGATCGCGTCAACGCGATGAATGACAAATCGACCATGAACAAGATCATGGAGTACATGTCGCTCGAAAAGCCGATGGTTCAGTTCGACGTGACCGAGGGCAGGTTTTCGGCGCGTGAAGCGTCGCTCTATGCGGCGCCCAATGACCCGGTCGATATGGCCAACAAGATCATGGAATTGATCGGAGATCCCGCCCGCCGCGCGGAAATGGGAGCCTTTGGTCGCAAGCGGGTGATCAACGAGCTGAACTGGCAGCACCAGATCGATCCGCTGCTCACCGCATACAAGCAGGCATTGGGCCTCTAGGCCCAGCTCGGATGCCCAAAAGCCCGATTAAGCCTAACGCGATCTTTACCCATTCATGACCATGACATTTCCCGGAATATTCCGGGATTTTTGAGTCAATGAACGCACCTTTTGACGCCGCAACCGCGATTGGACCCGAAGCGTCGGTTCAACCCGCACCTGATCATCAGGTTGCGGTGATCGGTCTCGGCTATATTGGCCTGCCCACGGCAGCGATTCTGGCCAGCTATGGCTGGAATGTGTGCGGCGTAGATGTCTCTGAAAACGTTGTCGAAACTGTCAATGCTGGCGGTGTCCACATTGAGGAGCGCGATCTCGACCGATTGGTACGCGAAGCGATTGAGAGTGAACGCCTGATCGCATCCACCGAAGTGCCAGCCGCGCATTTCTATATGATCGCTGTCCCGACACCGCTGACAGAAGAGAACACGCCGGATATCAGCTATGTAGAGGCGGCCGCGCGTGCCATCGCAGCCAAAATCCTGCCCGGCGCCTGTGTGATCGTGGAAAGCACATCTCCGGTCGGCACCACCGAACGTGTGGCCCAGGTGATTGCAGAACTTCGCCCCGATCTCAAACTTCCCGTGTTTGGATCGCAGGAGGCTGGCGATATTGCCGTCGCCTATTGCCCGGAACGGGTATTGCCGGGCAAAATCGTGCGGGAACTCGTCCAGAACGATCGCGTTGTTGGCGGCATCACTCCCGGATGCGCGGAACGAGCCAAGGCGCTCTATTCCAGCTTCGTGGAAGGAGATTGCCTGACCACCAATGCCCGCGTTGCCGAAACGGTGAAGCTTACCGAGAACAGCTTTCGCGACGTGAACATCGCCTTTGCCAATGAACTCAGCGTTATCTCCGACGATCTGGGCGTCGATGTGTGGGACGTGATTGCCCTCGCAAACAGGCATCCCCGCGTGAACATCCTCCAACCGGGACCTGGTGTCGGGGGGCATTGCATTGCCGTTGACCCTTGGTTCCTCGTCTCGAGCGCACCCAAGGTCGCCCGGCTGATCCGCACCGCGCGCGAAGTGAACGACTTCAAGGCAACCTATTCGGAGCGACGCATCCGCGCGCTGCTTGATGCGGTGCCCGGCGGCAAGGTTGCCTTGCTCGGCCTCGCTTTTAAGCCCGACATTGACGACTTTCGCGAAAGCCCGGCTCTGGAGATCGCGCTGAGCCTTGCAAAGACCCGTGGCCAGCGCATCATGGTGGTCGAACCATTCGCCGAGGAATTGCCACAAGGATTCGTTGGCACAGGCGCGCAACTGGCGAGCCTTGACGAAGCGCTCGCCACAGCTGAAGTTATCGTCGTGCTGGTCGATCACACCGCCTTCAAACACCTCACGCCTGCGGATCTTGCGGGCAAGCTGGTGTTCGATACGCGCGGTATGCTCAAAAAATGAGTGATCCGGGCGGGAAACCCCGCATTCTTGTGACTTTCGGCACGCGTCCGGAAGCCATCAAGATGTTCCCGGTCGTGCAGGCCCTGCGTGAACATGCTGAGTTCGATGTGCGTGTAGCGGTCACTGCACAGCACCGCGAAATGCTCGACCAGGTTATGCAAATCGCCGGTATCGAACCGGATATCGATCTCGATCTGATGCAGCCGGGCCAAAGTCTGGATGCCCTTTCAGCCCGCATCATCACGAAGTTTGGCGAAACCTTGGATGCCGAGCGACCCAATCGGGTACTCGTCCACGGCGATACGCTGACGACAATGATGGCCACTATGGCGTGCTATTTTCGCCGCATTCCTGTCGGCCATGTCGAAGCCGGACTGCGCAGTGGAGATATTTATTCTCCGTGGCCGGAAGAGGTGAACCGCAAGGTCACGGGCGCGATTGCCAACCTGCACTTTGCGCCGACGCAAAATGCGGTGGACGCCTTGCGTGCTGAGAACGTTAGTAAGGATGCAATCCATAACACCGGCAACACAGTCATCGATGCGCTGCTCAATGTGAAACAACAACTGGCCGAGCGCCCGCAGCTGGCCCCGCAGATTTCCGCGCTTAAGGAACACTTTGACGGCAAGCGGATCATCGCCGTTACCGCGCATCGGCGCGAGAACTTTGGGGAAGGGATGCGCAACATCGCATCGGCCCTGCAACAACTCGCCGCGCGCAATGACATTGCCATCATCTATCCGATGCATCCCAATCCCAACGTGGTCGAGGTAATACGGCCCGCGCTCGAAAAGCATTCCAACATCGCGCTGATCGAACCGCTCGATTATCTCAACTTTGTGGCGATGATGGAGGCATCCTATCTGATTCTAACCGATAGCGGCGGTATACAGGAAGAAGCGCCGAGCCTTGGCAAGCCGGTTCTGGTCATGCGCGACACGACCGAGCGGCCCGAAGGTTTGGCCGCAGGAACATCGAAACTGGTGGGAACGGACGCCGGCACGATCCTAAAGGAAGCAAGCAAACTGCTTGACAATGCGGCTGCCTATGAGGCGATGGCGCAGGCGCACAACCCTTATGGAGACGGCACAGCCAGCCGCCAAATTGCCGATATCCTATGGAAGACGCACCGCGCAGCCTAGCGCCGCCTGGAAGAGCTTGTCTTGCTGCCCATCAGCTTCACATAATATATTGCACAGGCCAGAACTATGGCGCTTGCGCCTATGTCGCCGATCCAGTTGAGTTTCAGCGGACCGCGCAGAATCACATCCAATGCGTGAAACGAGACGATCCTCAGAATTACCAAGACAGCCATAGCCACAGATGCGGCCAGGGCCACTACAACTGCACGGCCGCGCCTGCCCTTTTCGCCCAGCAGGGCAAACCGCAATCCGATGAGCGCGAGCACACCGGACAGGATCATAATCCCGGCAGCGATGGGCCCCTGCATCTCTCGCCTGGCCCCATAGCCATTCCTTGACCTCAAGAAATCACGCAATTCGTCGCGCATAACCTCTTCTACAGAAAGCAGACGCATAGCCACCAGCGCGACAAAGAACGCCGCAATTCCGGCCCAAATCCAGATATGTCTCGACAGCTGCCGATGGATTGCCGAAGACCGACTTGCCCACAGGCAAGTGCAGGCGACGACAAGGTAAAATGCAGCCGCAAGCGCGCTCAGGGCGGACAATTCGTACATACAGATCCACTTTTCTGTGGGTTCGTCAGTGCAGTTCCACCAGCTTGATATGCCGAGCGCACTTTATGATCCAGCCTTCATTGGCCAGCCCTCCTTGATGGGCCACGGGCTAGCGGTATCTGGCTTTCACACAGCACAGTTCGTCCATCGGTCGGGACTGACCCACTCTTGCAGTTGTGGTTGCTGTTGCGCCGCAGCAATTCGCTGTCTAAGCGTTACCCCATAGAAACTATGCGTAATGTCGGGGGACTGAGCTGTGAGAAGCCTGTTGATTGGACGCCTACTGAAATCATCCACTGCGTCCGTCGCGATCATTGGCCTGAGTGCTTGCGCCAGTTCGCCGGAACCACGCATTGGACCGGCCAGCATCTCGCCCGTCAGCGAGCTTGGGCAATCTGAATACACATATGCGCGGCCGCAAACTTATCGCTTGCGCACATCGGATGTGTTGAGCGTAAACGTCTTCAGAGAAGCTGATCTGTCGACAGCGGCCGTTCGTGTAGGGCTGGATGGCAACATTTCATTGCCCCTGCTCGGCACGCTCAAGGCAGGCGGAATGACAACGGCTGAGCTTGAAAAGGATGTCGCTGCCCGTCTGAGCCGCGCAGGCCTCAAGACACCAATGGTATCAGTGAATATTGCCGAATATGCGTCACACCTCGTCACAGTCGAAGGCTCGGTAGCAAAACCGGGGGTCTTCCCATTCCAGCCGGGCGCGCGGCTTTCCGCTGCGATTGCCATGGCCGAAGGGCCCAACCGGGTGGCCAACCTGAATCAGGTCGCAGTGTTCCGCGAAGTTGATAACGGCATTTCGGTCGCCAAGTTTGACTATCAGGCCGTGAGCCAAGGGACGATGCTCGATCCGATCCTGCGGCCGAATGATCGTGTTGTGGTTGGAACTTCGGGCCTGTCGGTGTTTTGGCAGGACTTCCTCAAAACTGTGCCCGCCCTTGGCGTCTTCGCCACCGTTGCGCTGGACAACAATTGAACTGAGCTATGAACGAGCGGTCTTTAATCCAAGCACCTGAGCCGGACCGCGGCGGTCTTTGGGTCGATAGCTATCTACCCGCCAACCAGCCTCAGGAATATTACGGCCCCCAGCAGAACTTGATCGATGTATCATGGCTGCGGAGTGTCCTGTTTCGCCATCGCTGGCTCGTGCTCGCCTGCATCACACTTGCCCTGATTGCGGGTCTGGTGATTACGTTGCTGACGACACCCATGTACCAGGCCCGCGCGACCGTCCAGATCGATCCCTATGGCAACTGGATTGTCGAGGGGCAGGATCTCCAACCGGGCATGCACTCGAGCGAAATCGATCCGTACATGGAAACCCAAGCCGAGGTGATCCGCAGTCGGAAGCTCGCAAGAGTGGTTGCCGAAGATCTCAATCTCGGAACACGTCCGGACTTTCTGGGCGCGAACATTGATAGCAGTCGTCCTCCCGGACGCACGGATGAACAATGGCTTGAAGACAAGACCAATCGAGCGGCAAATATGCTGCGTGGCGGGGTCGAGGCGCAGATGACCCAGCGCGATACGAGGATTATCTCGATCGTCTACAGCTCCGAGGATCCGGTTTTCGCGGCACAAATGGCCAACGGCTATGCGGATGCATTCGTCCGCTCCGAAGCTCGCCAGAATGTCGAAAACAATTCGTATGCGCGCGAATACCTCGAAGAGCAGATCCAGGTCATCCGCGGCCAATTGCAGGATGCTGAAAAGGCCGCGAACACCTACGCCCGCAACAGCGGAATCGTAACGCAAGGCCAGACCACCACCGAAGATGGGACCGTGACCGGGACCATTACAACCGCGAACCTGGCAAGCATCAATTCCACCGTGACACAGGCGCGCGCTGCACGGATCGCGGCCGAGCAGCGTTGGCGTGCTGTATCTGGCCTGCCGGCGTCACAGCTCCCAGAAGTGCAGACAAATCAGGTGGTTCAGAATCTCAAGTCTGAAAAAGCCCAGATGATGACCGAGCTGACCAACCTTCGTCAGCGGTACAATGATCAGTTTCCGGAGATCGTCGATCTGAAAGCCCGGATGGAAACGATCGATGCGCAGATCGCGTCCACCAGCGCCGACATCAAGGCGAGCATCCGAAACAATTTCATAGTCGCCCGCAATCAGGAAAATGCCCTTGCGGGAGAACTCGCATCGGCAAAGCAGGACACGCTTGCCGAGCAGGATCAGCAAGTCGAATATGAGGGCCTTGAACGTCAGGCGAATGCGCTGAGGACTCAGCTTGATGCTCTGCTCGAACGCTACACGTCCATCAGCACAGCCGCCAACGTCCAGACGGGCACGCTGACAAAGCTGGATTCAGCAGTGGTGCCGGGCGCACCTGTCTCACCCAGCCTGTCTCGCAACCTGCTTGTGGCATTGATCGCGGGCCTTGGCCTCGCAGCCGGCCTTGTGTTGCTTCGCGAGCTGTTCGACGATCGGCTTCGCTCGCTGGATGAAGTGGAAGACAAGCTGGGCGTGCCCCTGCTCGGGCACACTCCCTTTGTTGATGATGAAGAGATCGACAATCACGAAGCAAATCAGTTCAGCGCCCTGATGGAGGCTTATGCCTCGATCCGCTCAACAGTCGATTTTGCAATCCCGCGCGACAAGAATGTGTTGCAGCTGACCAGTAGCCAGGCCGGGGAAGGGAAATCCACGACCTCGCTCATTCTGGCGGAATTGTTCGCCCGGCTCGGTCGCAAGACTCTCCTGATTGATGCTGATTTGCGCAAACCGTCGCTTGCCAATCTCGTCGGCATCGAGCGTCCCGAAGCTGGTTTGGCCGAGGTTTTGCTCGGTCACACCAAACTGGACGACGCCCTCGTAAAGGGCGCTCATGAGAATCTGCAGATCTTGCCTGTGGGCACCATCCCGCCCAATCCGGTAGAGATCCTGTCCTCACGTGAACTTCGGGAATTCATCGAAGAGCAGCGCGAAAACTACTCGCTGATAATCTTCGATACTGCTCCGGTGATGGGCATTGCCGACGCCCCTCTCCTTTCCCGCTATGTCGACGCGACGATCTTCGTGGTCGAAGCCAACCGCGTGCATTTCGGGCAGGCGAAGGCTGCCATTCGTCGGCTTCGCGGTGTCGGGGGTAATGTACTTGGCACCGTTTTGACCAAATATCGCGCTCTCGAAGCTGGCCAAAGTTACAGCTATCAGTATCGCTATTACGAATACGGAAAGTCTTAGGCTCCGCTGTCGCTTGGCATGGTGCGATCAGGAATAGTAGATGCTGCCTCACGTTCTGCACGTAAGCGGTGACTTCCCGGATCCCTTTGAGCCGTTCAAGACCCCTGTAATTCGGTCGCTGATTGACCTTACGCGGGACGACTTCCAGCATGAAGTGGTCTCAATTAACCGGGCTAAACCGGACAAGGCCGGGATAATCCTCGATACGCTTTCGAGCTTTGGACACCCCGCATTGGAGGTGCAAAGTGAGCGGTTCGAATATGGGATCGCCTTGCGTTACTTCGCACCCAGCCGGGGTATCCTGCATGAAACCATGCTCGATCAGGTGGGTGATTGGCTTGTGGACGAAATTCGCTCTCGGGCGTGCCGGCCGGAACTGCTTGTTGCTCACAAGCTTTCGATCGAAGGAATTGCCGTACAGCACGCAGCCCAAGAGATCGGCATCCCTTACGCTCTTTCGATTCAAGGCGATACCGATACCAAGATCGTCGCTGCGCGACCGGATCTTAAGAGGCGATTTGCAAGCGTCCTTGCCGATGCCGCGCATGTCTTCCCCTTTACTCCCTGGGCCCTCGATCAGCTGACACACCGACTTGGTCGGCGCCCCAATGGGATCACCATGCTTCCCTGCCCCACAGACCTCGACACGCCGCTCCCGCCCCAGGCCTCGGTTAAG
>JBCAXQ010000140.1:0-7429 GCA_038534015.1 Pseudomonadota bacterium
CGCTGGTACCCTCTTGCGAGACTGCGACATTGAAGGTGGTGCCTTTGACAACAGCTGCCATGTAAGGCGTTTCCACACCGAAGTGCGGTGTGCTCTTTTTCTCAACCTTGAAAAGCGCGTTGCCGATATACTGAAAAAACTGCGTGACCGGGCCGTCTTTTTCGGGATCGGCAATCTTAAGCCGAGCTCCCGGTTTGACGACAACGTATTCTTTCTGACGCACAAGAACCGCCCGGCTGCCTTTGCCCGTGAGGATAACGTCCCCTTCGTTAAGGCGCTTGTTCTTCCCTACAGTGAGAACACGGCCATCGCGGTTGACTGTTACAGAGCCGGTCGCTTCAGAGACAGTCCAGCCTGAAGGGCCCGCCAAAGCAGTCGAGCTCGCCAGCAGGGCGGCTAGGGCTATCGATTTCTTGGCTGCTTTGATGCTTGAGCCTGTCATACGGTCTTCCATTGCGCTGTTTTTTTCTATTTCCAGCGTCCGCGATTAGGCCGCGGCTCTCAAGGAACGGTGAATCCGGACACCTAACAAGCCCCTAACGAGCCAGCGCAACAGCCCGGAACAGTAAGCTTTTCTTAGAGCGAATTGGTTACCCGCGGGGCTGTGAAAAGAGCCCAACGCATCAGATTCGCCAGCATCTCCCTGGCGAGCGCGTCGTTCTGCGTACTCGTTCCCGCGGCTATCGCACAGGAGCGCGATGATGCACGTCAGGTTCCCAAAATCGCATTTGCTCCGACGTTGCAGATCGGTCGCGGATTTGATCCCGGAACGCCACAGAACGCTTCGGACAAGGAACAGATCGGCGCGGTCCTCATCCGGGGGAACGAAGGTGTCGCCGATGAGCGGTACCAGGAAGTGGTCGAACAATTCTTCGGCGAACCTCTGACCGATGAAGTTCTCGAACGCCTTTCGGATGAGTTGGCCCAGTTGGCACGTGAAGAGGGATATTCTTACGTGCGGACCGACATTGATCGGAATGCCAATGGCATGGGCATGGTCGAAATCAGTATTGACGAAGGCCGCGTCGATGCGATCGAGATTGAGGGGTACAAGAACGCACAGGCAGAACGTATTCTGAGCAGACTGATCGGCGGTCCGGTTCGCAAGCAGGACCTCGAAAGTGCTTTGTTGCTCGTTTCCGACATTCCGGCAGTGCGGCTGCGCGATGCGAAGCTGCAGCGAAAGGGCGGCAGGGGTGTGCTGGTCGTCAAACTGTCGAAGCGCGATAATCTCTACCGGGTATCAGGCGATAATTATGGGTCGGAGAGCTTTGGACCTTACCGCATGCGCGGAACTGCCCAACTGCGCGATGTCCTGACATCATCCGATGTTGCAAGCCTTTCAATCCGGATCAATCCCGTCGATCCGGATGAGCTCCTCTATCTTTCGGGATCGTACTCAACGCAACTGACCTCAAGCGGTGCAAGCTGGGGCGTTGACGGATCCATCGGAAACACGTCGCCCGGCGGACAGATCGGCAATACCGAGGTCGAAGGGGACTCGCTCCGATTGGGCACGAGCATCACCGTTCCCCTGCTCCGCGGCAAGAACGCCAGCCTTTGGTTCGAGAGCCGGGCAGAGTATATCTCGATCGAGCAGGATGATCTGGACCAGATGCTGCGCGATGATACGGTCGTAACGCTCGCAGCGGGCCTTCGCACGCAATTCGCGGTCGCGGGTGGCCAAGTCCGGCTGGGCGTTTCCCACTTGCGCGGAATCGACATTTTGGGAGCAACACGATTTGGCGACCCTCTTGCATCGCGACGTGACGGCGATGGGGTGTTTACCAAGCTGGATTTCTGGGGCGATGCCCGGTTCCCGCTGTTCGATCGGGTAAGCATGTTGCTGGCGGCGGGCGGGCAGTTGGCTGACAGGCCATTGCTGGCAAGTGAAGAAATCGCACTTGGCGGTGCCTATCGCACTCGCGGCTACGGCTTCAGCGAAGTTCTGGGCGATGAAGGTGCCTATGGCCTTGCAGAACTGCGCTATTCGGTGCCCAGCAAGGGCATCCCATTCGATTTCCTTCAGTTTTACGCGTTCATCGACGGGGGATATGTTTCCGACATCGACAGCACGGGCAGCGAAGGGTCGCTCTTTTCCGCAGGACCAGGCGTCCGCGCCCGGATCGGCAAGTTCGACTTCGAAGTCGAAAGCGGCTTTCCACTTGGCGGCAGTGGCGAGCGCGACACCGGCAATGAACCGGAAATCAATGTGAGGGCCGGGATCAATTTCTGATCCGCGCGGCGATCAATCCTGATTGTGCTGTTGCCGCGCGATCTCATGGAGCCAATCGGCGTGACGCGGCGCGGTTTTGGTTTGTGACCACTCATCCAGCATCAGCGGTGCAACCCGTTTGAGTTCTGCGTATTGCTCATCAGTGCCAATATCGGCCGCGAGTTCCACCCGATGTCCGTTGGGATCGAAGAAATAGATCGACTTGAAGATACCGTGATGCGTTGGGCCAAGCACATCGACACCTTGTGCCTCGATATGCTCCTTAGCAGCAATCAATTCACCCTCTGAACCGACGCGGAATGCGAGGTGTTGCACCCATTGCGGGGTGTTCGGATCCTTGCCCATTTCCGGCTGGTTGGGCAGTTCGAAGAAGGCGAGAATGTTGCCGTTCCCCGCGTCGAGGAAGACGTGCATGTACGGGTCATACTCGCCAGTCGAAGGGACATGGTCCTCCGCAAAGGCAGTGGTGTACTCCATACCAAGCACCCGGCCATACCATTCGACCGTTTCCTTGGCGTCCTTGCAGCGATAGGCGGCGTGATGGACACCCGCCAGATTTGGCGCGCCGGTCATTCGGCGGGCTCCCTGGTCTCGGTGTCGAGCACACCTCTGGCGATCTGATCGCGCTCAATGCTTTCGAACAGCGCTTTGAAGTTGCCCTCGCCAAAGCCGTCATCGCCCTTGCGCTGGATGAACTCAAAGAACACTGGACCAACCTGAGCTTCGGCAAATATTTGCAACAGCAGCCGCGGCTGGCCGCCGTCCGTCGTGCCATCAAGCAGAATACCGCGTAACTTGAGCTCTTCCACGTCCTCACCGTGCTCTGGAAGTCGCTCGTCTAGCATCTCATAATAGGTTTGTGGTGGGGCGGTCATAAACGGCACACCGAGCTTTTTCAGTCGATCCCAGCATGCCGGAAGGTCTTCGCAGATCAGCGCGATATGCTGAATGCCCTCGCCGTTGAACTCGCGCAGGAATTCTTCGATCTGGCCCTTGCCGCCTTCGCCCTCTTCGTTGAGCGGGATGCGTATCTTGCCGTCGGGCGCGGTCAGCGCCTTCGACGTCAGGCCGGTATACTCACCTTTGATGTCAAAGAAGCGGATTTCCTGAAAGTTGAACAAGCTCTCATAATAGTCCGCCCAGTATTTCATCCGCCCGGTGTAGACGTTGTGGGTCAGGTGATCGATCGTGTGGAACCCAGCACCTTCCGGATATGGATCGACGCCGGGCAGATAGTCGAAATCGATGTCGTAGATCGTCAGACCCTTGTCCTCAGCGCCTGCATAGCGATCAACGAGGTAGAGAATCGCACCACCAATTCCGCGGATCGCCGGAATGCGCAGTTCCATCGGGCCCGGCTCGTTCGCAACTGGCTCTGCACCTTGGGCTATAAGGTGATCATAGGCTGCCACAGCATCGCGCACTCGAAACGCCATGCCGCAGGCGCTCGGACCATGTTCACGGGCGAAATACCATGCCGCGCTGCGTGGTTCATAGTTGGCGATCAAGTTGATGCCGCCCTGGCGCCAGAGATGCACATCCTTGCTGCGATGCTTTGCCACACGGGTGAAACCCATGGTTTCAAATACCGGCTCAAGAACCCCCTTTTCCGGGGCGCAGAATTCGACGAATTCAAATCCGTCGAGGCCGGCAGGGTTTTCAAACAAGTCGCCGGGATGGATGGGTGCGTGCTTAGTCATGGATAGAGGCTCTCGCTAGATACACAGCATTGGCTGTTTCTGACCGAATGTTGCGCATGACAATTTAGTTACGATTGAAACTAAATACGCGAATCGCGAGTTCTTGTCAAAGGGGATACATTCCCGGAGCGGACGGGGTTTGAGATCAGATGTTTAAACAACTCGGCCTGTGTTCCGGCCACGATCATCCTGAATGACAGCGAGCTTCACACCGAAGGGTTCTCCTCCTTCGAAGACCGCCGCTGTCACTTCGTCGTCCAAGTCAGCGTTGCCGCAAACGCGTTCTCCGTCTGCATTGCGACCAATAAAGACCGCGACATCACCCTTCTTGTTGCGATTGATCGTATAGCTTTCGACCGTCGCACTATCGAAAGTTTTGTCGCTGCGCGACACCGCATTGTCAGCCGGGGGCAGTGCGGAGAACCGGTCATGACCCGACCAGTCAGCGGGGTCGCTGGAATAGATGCCGGTTGCATATTTGCTCATCCATCCGCCATTCGCGCCAGTAAGGGCATAGCTGCCAGGAGAGGCGCGGACGCACTCCACCGCTTCGCAGATCGCATGGGCTGAATAGTTGTTCCCTGCCCCGCCAAAGAACGGCAGGCCGCCCGTGAGCGTGAGCCCGCGCGGATCGTCAACCGCCAAGCCAAAGTGATCGATCTGGCCGAAGACCGGTATGGCGAAACAGGAATAGAAGTCGAGGAACCGTATGTCTGCGATGGTCTTGCCTGCACGGTCGAGTGCGGCCTCAACTGAACCAATCGACGCCGGATTGGCCGAAAGGTCGGGACGAACAGAAAGCTCCAGTTCGGTCGCCTTAGTCACCGCATGGATATGCACCCATTTTTCTTCAGGCACGCCGAGTTCACGCGCTTTGCCTGCACTTGCAATGATGATCGCCGCGGCCTGATTGACCTGATCCCTCGCTACGGTCATCCGGGTATACGGTTCAGCGACAATCCGATTGCGTTCGGTGATGGTGGCCAGTTCTTCTGCAGATCGCTCGACTGGGGCGGCTGCGTGTGGATTTGAAGCCGCGATCTTGCTGAACGGAGCAAACAGCTCACCGATATCGCGGCGATATTCACCAAGGCTTTTGCCCAGCTTGGCCCGCCGTGCATTTTCGGCGATGGCATAGAGAGGGATTGCGCCTGTCGCACCATGCGCGAACAGCGCCATCTCCATCATCCCATCCAGGCCAAACCCCCGATCCTCGAAGGTCCCACCAATCCTCTCCGACCAATCCGGTGTCTCACCTTTAGCAGCCAGAGCCAGCGCAGTTGAAATGACCTCAGATCCAACAATCACCGCGCATTGGCTCTCGCCAACAGCAATCTCTCTGGCGAATTCGCCAACATATTCCTGATTGGTCTGCCCACCAGTCGGCGAAAGGATCAGCCGCCCCGGCGCAGCTCCCACCCTTTTGGCCAACGCCCCTGGAATGTTATCGGGAGCACCAAATGGCGGCTCTTTGCCCGGACGCGACATTTCGAAAGCACGGATCGCTGCCAGTGTGTCGATAGCATCAGCGACAGGGCCGATCGCTCCGGCATTGGCGATCGCTGCGGCCAGCGCTCGCCCGCCTAGATCCATGTAAGATAGGCCTTCGTAGCCGGCTTCACCAACCCGCTCCGAACACTGCCCAACCCCGATGATGACGGGCGTGTTGTCGGCGATCATTGCTTGAGCCTCAGTCTACAAACCCGTCAACACGCTCGACAATGATCGCGGGGGCCATCCCGCCCGCAGCGCACATTGTCACCAATCCGGTCTTCAGATCGCGCCGTTCGAGCTCATCGATAATGGTGCCAATCAGAATCGATCCGGTTGCACCGATTGGGTGGCCGAGCGCGATTGATCCGCCATTCACATTGACCTTGTCCCAATCGAGATCGAGGTCGCGGACGAACTTGGCCGCTACCACCGCGAAGGCTTCGTTGATCTCGAACAGGTCGATATCATCAAGCGTCATGTCTGCTTTTTCGAGTACCTTCCTTGCCGCCGGCACTGGGGCATTGAGCATCAGTGTGGGATCATCGCCCATATTTGCGGTCTGCACGATCCGCGCACGCGGGGTCAGGCCATGCTTTTCGGCATATTCCTTCGAACAAACCAGCACGGCAGCTGCGCCATCGACCACGCCGGAGGAATTGCCCGCATGGTGGAAGTGCTGAATGTCGACGTCGGGATATTTCTGGTTGATCAGGCCACGGAATGTCGTGCCATCGGCATCGAGCGGAACGTCAGCAATCTTGGTGAAGGCAGGCTCCAGCTCAGCTAGACCTTCTTTCGTGGTTTGCGGGCGTGGATATTCGTCGCGGTCAAGCACGACTGTGCCATCATCGTGAACAACGGGAACGACGGACTTGTCGAAACGCCCCTCGCTGATTGCCTCGGCAGCCCGCTGCTGCGAACGATAGCCGACCTCGTCGAGTTCTTCGCGGGTGAAACCTTCGATCGTTGCAATCGCATCGCCGCATATGCCCTGATGCGATTGCGGGTGAACCTTTTGCAGACGCTCGTTGTAGCTGCCCATCATCGGCGGCTTCAGCCCCGCCTGCATCTTCTCTTTTGCCATGGCAGCGGTGAGGCTCATCATCTCGGTCCCGCCGGCGACGATGCAGTCTTCCATGCCGCTCATCACCTGCGCTGCTGCGAGGTTCACTGAGGTGATCCCTCCGCCGCAAAAACGGTCGAGCGTCGTACCGGAAGAGGTGATGTCATAGCCCGCATCCAGCGCCGCCATGCGGCCAAGGTCACCTGCCTGCATTCCGTCCTGGGTCGAGACCGACCAGATCACATCATCGACTGTCGAAGTGTCCAGATTGTTGCGATCCCTGATCGCTTTGAGCACGGTTGCAGCCAGATGCTGCGGGTGTTCAGCGGCGAGCGCGCCCTTACCTTGCTTTCCAATGCCGCGCGGAGTGCGCACGGCGTCGATGATATAAGCCTCTCCCATGAGGAATCCTCTCGATTGTCTAAATTGCGGTTGACGTTTCCGTAAGCGTTGCGCACCACTCGCACAAGAATTGAGTTTCAAAACGAAATGCCAAATTGAATAGGGAGAGAGCCGGTGAGTGAAGGCGCGACACAAGAGGTCCTGACCAGTGTCGAAGACGGGATTCTGATCGTCACGATCAATCGACCCGAAGCGAAGAACGCGATGACGAAAGCCGCTTCGGAGGCAATTGCCGCCGCGATGGACCGCCTGGATGAAGACGATGATCTGCGGGTCGGCATCATCACCGGTGCGGGCGGTACGTTCTGTTCGGGCATGGATTTGAAAGGCTTCCTGCGCGGCGAAAGCCCCAGCGTCCCCGGTCGCGGGTTTGGCGGCGTTGTGCAGGCGCCTCCGGCAAAGCCTCTGATCGCGGCGGTCGAAGGCTATGCGCTCGCAGGTGGACTCGAATTGATGATCGCATAGCCTTCGACCGCCGCGATCAGAGGCTTTGCCGGAGGCGCCTGCACAACGCCGCCAAACCCGCGACCGGGG
>JBCAXQ010000141.1:0-7428 GCA_038534015.1 Pseudomonadota bacterium
ATGTCTGAACGTGCCATCTGGACACTCCCGCCTGTCAATGTGCCGGGATTGAATCACAAACCTCTGTCAAACAGAAGAAATTTATGGGTGTGCTGCCTAGATGAGATCGTTTTGGAATTTGCCCGAAATGGCGCTTTTGTTGGTCGAAGGATTGACTCAAACGAACGCATTCGGCGCTGCAGAGAAACACAGTCTATCTAGGATTCATGATGAACGGCGTACCGTTCGGCGAAACTCAGGCCAGCAAAGCTCTGGGGGACGGCGCGCTTGCCGTAACGCTCACCAGCAACGTCCAAGGCTTTGGCAAGAGTCGCAGATGCCCGGTGACGACAACACGCCGTCGCGCTGCAGGGAGCGGCCCTGCTCAGACCACCGAGGCGATGAGCAACACCGCGCCCAGTCCCATCAGCGGTCCGACGACGGCGACCATGAAGATGTCCAAGTAGCTCTTTTCATGGGTCAGCCCGGTAATCGCCAGCAGCGTGATCACCGCGCCGTTATGTGGCAACACGTCGAAGCCGCCAGAGGCCAGCGCCGCCACCCGATGGAGCAGTTCGGGCGAGATGCCATTTGCTTGCGCCATTTCAAGATAGCGCGCACCCAGGGCCTCCAGCGCGATGCTCATACCGCCCGAAGCTGATCCCGTAACGCCCGCGAGGATATTCACGGCAATGGCCTCCGAAACCAAGGGATTGCCCGGTGCGATGTTCACAACCGCGTCGCGCAAGACCACAAAGGCCGCGAGCGAGGCAATAACTGTACCATACCCCACTTCGCTCGACGTGTTGAAGATCGGCAGGAACGAGGCCGACACACCCTCCTTCAAAGTGGCGTTCACGTCTACGAGCCGTCTGATGTTGAGCGCGATCGTGGTCACGATCGCCATGGCCAACCCCACGATAAGCGACCAGATCCCGCGAACGTCGTCCAGGCTGACCTCGCCGTAAGCTTGCTCGGCCAGATAACTCGTGTCGATCATTGGCAGAACGAGCCGTGCGACTGCGAGGTTCACACCGATCACGATGGCAATCGGCAGCAAGGCGGCCCAAAGCGCCGGCGCTTTGTCAGCCGTAGATTTGCGCTCTCCGGCGCCAATAGAGAATTCATCTGTCTCGCCGTAGCCCGCTCCACGCGCAGTCGCTTTGGATAGGCGATGTTGAAGCCACCAAAGTCCGAAGGCCGCAATAATGACGGCAGCAATCAAGCCTGAAACCGGGGCCGCAAAGCTGTCGGTTCCGAAGTAAGGCGCGGGGATAGCGTTCTGGATTTGCGGACTACCGGGCAACGCGGTCATTGTGAACGTGAACGCACCCAGTGCGATTGCCGCCGGAATGAAGCGCTTTGGCAAGCCTGCCTGCACGAACATCGCAGCGGCCACGGGATAGACCGCGAAGGCCACAACAAACAACGAGACGCCGCCATACGTCAGCACTGCACACGCCCCAACCACGGCCATTGCAGCACGGTCTGCGCCAAGCCGGGTGATGATACCGTCGGCGATTACGCCCGCCGACCCCGTATCCTGCATGACCTTGCCGAAGACGGCCCCCAGCAGGAAAAGCGGGAAGAACTTGACCAGATACGCCCCCAAGGCGGGTAAATAAATCTGCGTATAGGTGCCGAGGATTGGCCCACCGTCGTTTAGCACAACTGCCAGGATCGCCAGACAGGGTGCAAGCAGGATCACACTGACCCCGCGATACGCCAAATACATCAACAAAATCAGCGAGATGAGAATTCCGAGCACGACACATCCTCCGAGCCTCGCCGCGTTTCGCGAACCACGCAGAAGACATCTGCCGGGACAGCCGGAGATTCTGTGCGTCTTCCACGCCGAGTTTCGGACCACACCTGCCAACCGGGGTCTCTGATCTCGATCAATGCACGGGCCTTGTCATGCCGCGCCGCAACACAGTGTCGATCGAGACAGCGCCCGGTCACGGCGATACGCAAGATCGTCAATATCGCTCTGCAATGGCCGGTGTGGGTATTTGGCGCGAGCTATGATGCCTACGGCTTTTGGAACAGAAAAATCGGCAGAACGGACCAGATCGCCAACGCCAGAAATAAACTCCACTCTGGGATCAGATGCAGCGCACCCGAGGCGATTATGCCAGCCACCATCACGACATGCGCCAGCACGCCCCACACCAGACTACCCGCTATGCACCAGGTTCGGGCGGCCCCGGTGCGCAGCATTAGCCCGTAGATCACTACGGCGAGGGGCAGAAAAGCCAGGATGGCCGTCAACAGGCCCGGATTGTAAGCACCACGTACGGCACCGGCCAGAATGTGGCTGATCGCATTGACCAACACGATGGCCGCCAGACACAGCATTGGGAAAACATGGTCGGGTGCTCGCCAGATGGCCAGTGCTGCCACCAGCCAAACCAGCGATGTGTTGATGACGAAGACGCCAGCGTCCGTTAGCGGCTCGGCGCCTTTCATGTCTCCCCCCAGCGCGTCCGCGACCAGCCCATTTACATACGGCTTGAAGGCGTAGGTGTTGCCGTAGAGATCGATCCAATGCTCTTCGAATTGATGCGCGATATAGCCGAGCAGCAACAGCAGGGAGAGAAGCCGCAAGTTTCGCTCGATCGGCATCCGTGGCTGGATCGCCAAGGCGACGAACAAAAGGAATGGGGCCATGAATGTGCCCAGCTTCATCCAATGCGCCAGCAGAAAGCCGTGTTGGCCGAGTGGTATCCACAGCATCGCGAAGGCCGTCACCAGCGCTATGCCAGGCCCCCAAGTCCGTAGTGCTGTCGTCTCGGTGCTCACGCGGCGTCAAAGGATGCTGGGCTGGGCATGCGCCTGCCAAGCATAGGGGTCAGACGTGGTTTTGGCCGCGGCGACCCGAGCATCGAAGAATGCTTGGTCGAAACCTTCGCTGGTGGCTTCACTTCCGGCCACAGGGTCCATGTTGGGTGAATACGTCAACTCTTCACCTCGGTTGCGCTGCGCGAAGAGTGGAGCGAGGAAGTTCTCGAATGTGCCGACTTCGATGACGTTATGCAGATGCCAGGCCGAAAAGAACTCCGGCCCGAATTTCGCAGAAAGCTTGGCATTGATCCACCGCGCGAGGACATGCTCGCCACTCAGGCCGATAACAACCTCGTAGTGATAGTGAACCCCCACGTGCTGCGCGCCGTCATAGATGTCCCGGAAGTGAATGCGCAGCACCATGACAGGACCCAGTAATGGAACCTTGCGGCCCATCGCCCAGCCATCGCCGTCGACATAGAAGATGCCCAATTCGGTATCCACCGGGTACTTCCAGCCGTACCGTTCGTATTGCATTGCCTCGCGGATGTGGATCTTGGCGCCGACCTTGCTGGTTCCACCAGGCCCAAGCGTGCCGCGCAGCTGCGCACTGTGGTGGTCGGACGGATGCCACAGCGCATAGGCCGGGACCACGGTGCCGTCATATCCGGGAACATCCCGCAGGCGCACCTTAAGTAACGGGAAGTGCAGGAACCACCAGTGTAACATCTCGGCCGTCACCCCGCGCAAAAGCGCATGGTTCAGCACCACACAGAACTGGCCGTTGGCGCGCTGATGGATCGCAAAGTGCGATGCAGAGGCCGGACGCAGGGCCCAACCAAAAGCGCGGGCTTTGGGCATCTCCAGGTTCGGGTTCGTGGCGGTCATGGGTCCATCGCCTTTGATCGAAGCGTCGAGCCGAGCAAGGTTTACGCGAAGGAATCTAGTCGATTCCCGCCACAGCAGCATGAACCTGGGTTAACGCGACCTGCGTCCGCTGGCCTTGAGGAACCGGCTCAGTCCTTGCGGCGTGATCCCAAGGAATCGCGCAATCAGCGCCTGTGGAACCTGGTCGATGACCCCTCGATAGCGTTGTTCGAGGAAACCATATCGTTGCTCGGTGCCTTGCGCGGTTTTCGCAACAACCAAATCGCGCCCCATCAGCAAGGCATCGATGACCTTGAGGCGCAGATACAAGCCAAAAGCGGCGCCGTGCAAGTACTCCCGCTGAAAGAGCGCATGTGGGACCATGACACCTTGCACCGGGGTTACGGCAAAGAGTTGGTCAGGCGCCAGGTCTCTCTGCCAGGTGCTGAGCATGTTCGCGCAGAGGTCGCCTTCTTCGAAGAACCGCGCGATCGAGATTTCGCCTTCGGGGCTGATCTGCTCCGATGCAGCAACCCCGTGCGAAAGGAACAGCCAGCGATCGCCGATCCGGGTCTGGCTGAAGATGACCGCCCGTTTGTCGAAACGTGCCTCGGTCAAATCTTGCGCAAGCGCCTCCCAGGCCGACACGCTTAACTCCACGCCTTTGTTTGCAATATCCTGGCGCAGCGTTGCCAACGGGGTCGTGGGGGTAGCGTCATTGCGCGCGGGAGACGATCCAGGTACCGGACGCCTCACCGATCCAAGTCCCGACGATAGGCGGAGGGGCTGCGTCCGGTCCACCGGTTGAAAGCGCGCCGAAAGGCCCGGTCATCCGAGAAGCCCAGCAAGGTCGCTATGGTCTCAACCGAGGTAGACCGGTCCGCCAACAACGCCTCGGCCGCACTGCGACGCGTCTCGGTGATCATTGCATGCAAGGTGGTTCCGTGTGTCGCTGCAACCCGTTGCGCTGTTCGCTGGCTCATTTGTGCGCGCTTGGCGACCGAGAAGATACGATAATCGCCACAGCTTGCGCCGTCAGCGATTGCGTCGCGCAAGCGCTGGAATTCGACTGAGTGGGACGTGCGGAGGCCGTGCTGAAGCTGTATGCGAAAGTGCTGCTCGACAAAGGAAATCTGCGTTTCACTCCCAAAGTTCCGAAAGCTATCGTGCGATCATCAGGTCGACTGGCCAAAGCACGATCCCTGGGACGGCGACAATGATCAGGATGCCCAGCAGCATCAGGAAGAAGAACGGTGCCGACGCGGCAGTTATCCGGAGGATGTCGCGCCCGGTGAGAGATTGCAGAACAAACAGGTTGAACCCCACCGGCGGTGTGATTTGCGCCATCTCGACCACGATCACCGTGAAGATGCCAAACCATAACAGATCGATCCCTGCGCCCTTGACCATCGGCAGTACGACCGATGCCGTGAGCACCATCATGGAAACGCCGTCCAGAAAGCAGCCCAACACGATATAGAGCAGCGTCAGCACGATCAGCAGTTCGTACTGGCTGAGGTTCCAGCTTTCGACATGACCCGCGATCACCCGCGGCACGCCGGTGAAGCCCATGGCAATCGACAGGAATGCGGCCCCCGCGAGGATAAATGCAATCATCGTCGAGGTCCGCACCGCCCCCATCAGCGCATCTGTGAATGATGCCCACGTCAGACTGCGTGAGGATGCTGCCAGGATCAGTGCTCCGACAACGCCCATGGTCGCAGCTTCGGTCGGTGTGGCGAACCCGCCATAAATCGATCCGATGACCACGAATATCAGCAGCACAACGGGGATAAGCAATTCGGCCCGCTTGACCTTCTCGCGGAAGTTCAGCTTTTCAGTGAAGGGCGGCGCCAGCGCCGGGTTGAGTTTGGCGCGCAGGGCAACATAGCCCATGAACAACAGAATCAGCATGACCCCAGGCAGAACGCCGGCGATGAAGAGGCGGCTGATCGACTGCTGAGCGATCACGCCATAGACGATCAGCATGATCGACGGCGGGATCAACAGGCCGAGCGTGCCCGAACCCGCAAGCGTGCCAATCGTCAGCTTTTCGTCATAGCCGCGACGCTTCAGCTCCGGAACGCTCATCCGACCCACGGTGGCGCAGGTCACCGCCGATGAGCCTGCCACTGCCGCCATCACCCCGCAGCCCAGGATGTTCACATGCAACAGCCCGCCAGGCAACCTGCCCACCAGGGGCGAAAGTCCGCGGAACATGTCCTCTGACAGGCGCGTTCGGAACAGGATCTCACCCATCCAGATGAAAAGCGGCAAAGCGGTTAGCGCCCAATTCCAACTCGCATCCCAAACGGTCGAAGCCAGCAGTGAACCGGCAGGCGCGGGCGAAAAGAAAAACAGCGCGACGAACCCCACCGCCGTCAGGCTGACCGCAACCCAGATGCCGCTGGCCAGCAAGATCGCCATCACGACGAACAGAAGGATAGCGACCGTTCCCGGGTCGCTCATCGAGCAGGCTCGGTATCCAACGAGGCGTCTCGGGCGTCCTCTTGAGGCAGGACGGTCTCGGCGTTTTCTTCGTAACTGGGTCGGCCGCCCTGCACGAGAAGACAGACCAGTTCATCGATAAGTGCAATCAGCAGGATCAGTGCACCCAAGGCCATCGCAAGACGTGGGATCCAAAACGGTATCGCCATCAGTCCGGGCGACAATTCGTTGAACTTCCAGGAGAACCACACCAAATCGACCGACCAGTACAGAAAATACGCAACTCCTGCGGCTGACACGATCAGGCACCACACTTCGATCCCCCTTCGAAGCGCCGGCCCGGCATGGCGGATCGCCAGCGTGACCCGAATATGCCCGCCACGACGGAGCGTGTAGGCGAGGCCCAGAAACGTGGACGCCGCTAGGCAAAAACCTGCGGTCTCAGTCGAGTCTATTGTCAAGCCCACCATACGCCCGACGACCTGGGCGATGATTGTCAGTGCGATACCCACCAGAAAAAGGCCGGAGAAAACCCCGGCCCCCGTGTAGATCCCATCCAGTGCGCGGCGCATAGTGGCGGCGGTTCAGCGCAATGCCAGATACCGGTCCAGGACCGCAATCGCCTCGGGGCTCGCGGACTTGCGCCATTCCTCCATCATCGCTCCGCCAATTTCGACCATCTTCTCGATCACCTCTGCCGGTGCTGTCGTGGCCGCCATGCCGTTCTCGGTGAGGGTGTTGATCTGCGCTTCGGTCGTCTTGGCACTCATCTCCCAGGCTCGCAACTCAGCGGAGTCGGCCGCTGCAAGAACAGCGGCTTGCGTTTCGGGCGCGAGGGCGTCGAACATCGCCTGGCTAACCACGACAGCGTTCTTTGAGAAGATCGCCCCTGCATAGGTGAAGTCCGACGTATTGTCCCACGCCTGTATGTCGATGCCGGTCTGGGGCGACGTGAAGAGCGCTTCGATCAGGCCCGTGGAAAACGCTTGCGGTATCTCGGCGAACGGCAGGATCGTTGCCTGGAAGCCCAGCATCTCTCCCATCTGCTGGGTCGCCGTGGAGTAAATTCTCAACTTCTTGTCTTTGAACGTATCCAACCCGGCCACGGGCTCTTTTGTGTAGAAGCCCTGACCCGGCCAAGGCGAATAATAGAGCACTTTCAGTCCGATTTCGGCGAATTTGGCATCGAAGTACTCTTTCTGCAGATCCTTCAGCAGCCACGCCTCGGAATAGGTCGAGGCAATGAAGGGCAGTCCTGCTAGAATATACATCGGGTCTTCGTTGCCGTAGACGCCCAGCCGGATCTCGCCAATCGGAACCTGCCCGCGCTGAACCGCCGTCTTGATCGCG
>JBCAXQ010000142.1:0-7356 GCA_038534015.1 Pseudomonadota bacterium
TTCAACCATATTCCTGGTAACCGTGGTAACTTTTTTCCGCTTGACTGGTATAAGCCTATCAAAGTGAGACAAAGTTACCACGGTTACCAGGAATATGGTTGAAGAATTCGTGGTCGGAAGGAACCGACATTCCGGCGGTCGTGAGCGCGTGCTTGGCTGTCACATGATCCGCAAACCGGCGGTGACTCTCAGGGTTTAGAACTTTCTCGACGCAGCCTCTTTCAGGATAGCCTTGCCCAGCTTCGCATACACCAGCAGCTGTTTGAGACGGGCGTTGGTCGTCAGCTTACGCGTCCTTCAGCCACGGTCCTTCTACATTCTCAAGCTCCTTCAAGCGCCGAACCTGGTCGATCATCAACCCGCCATACTCCTTGCGCCATCCATTGTAGGTGGCTGCATTTCTGGGGGCTAGGTCAAGATATCTTTATTGGATGGTCTGTGTGTGATGGGCGCGCACCGGAAAGCGGGCATTTCGGATGCGACTTGCTACACTTGGCGCAAGATTACCGGCGAAGTTGGCCGCACCCAACTGGCCGAGAAAAATGCTCGGTTGATGCGGATCGTTGCAGACCTGGAACTGGAGAAGCTGACCTCCTTTAACGTCTACGCCGGGCGCGACCTGATCATCCTCCTGGAGTGTAAATAGATCAACAGGATGACCATGAAACAACGGTGCTTGCAGCAAGCCTTATCGGCTGCGTAACTGGCATCCAGATGAGCCAAACCCTCCTTTGGGCAGGCCCCCTTCTGTCTCAATACACCCGACGATGGACAACCGGTCTCGTCGATCGGCATGGTTCAGCGCGCAGAGCCCCCTTGCCCAAGCGAAGCCGAGGTCCAGCAGAACCGAACGAGCGCTCAAAGCACAGCGCGGATCAGTCGGCGCGACAACTGGCTAACTCGCCAAACTCGCAGAAATAGCCGTAGTCGTAATCGTCCTCGGCGCTCAATACACTGGCAACCTCAAGATAGGCCTCCGCTTCAGACAGCGGACCCAGATAGGTGACAGCATCGTTCTGGGCAAAGAGCTTTCTATCGTCTTGGATGTTCTCATCGACTTTTCCGTAGAGTACGGTGAACTTGGAGTCGCCGCCGTCGCGTCTGTCCCCCTGCAGCAACGCACCCTTGCCGGCGTAGGTATGGTGCGCGCCAGAGTCCGGTCCGGCGTCGGCGATGATGAACAAAGAGTTTTCGAATTCCGCGTCCTTGGTTTCAAAGACAGAGCCGACGCGCGTCCATATTCCCGCATTGGCTAACACGCTCTCATAGCTAAACAGTGCCGAAGGCTCATTCGGCAGAGGCAATGCCGGGTCTGCGAACACGCGGGCGTCGTCGCCAAACAACTGCTCGGCCAACGCGTTGCAAGGGTCTCCGTCACCACTACAGCTTATCGGAACAAAGGTTGTGCTAGGGAGAAGCGCGGTGTCAGGTGTTCCCTCTGGCCCACGGATTGCGCGAACGCTAACGATGCCCTCGTTCGCGGCGGTTACCTGCGCCACAACGCCGATGCTCATCGACAATGTCTGCCTCACGACCAAGACAAGTTCACCTGGCGAGATCTCGCTAAGGGAAGCCGTATTTCCGCCCTCGAAGTAGTTCGATGCAAGCTCATCAAAATCAGCACTGTCGACGACATCGCAGAATTCTCTTGGAAACGAGACTGACCAATTGGTGTCGATCAGAATTCTGGAGTTTCGGATCGCATCACAAGACGGTGCTGGCAGCGGCGTCGACGTCGACTCAACCTCAGCGTCGAACTGCACCAGTTGCTCGGCCCACTCAGCCATCTCATCGTTAACTTGGACGGCTGCTGTTTCGTCCATCACGCGATAGTCGTTATCGCTCAGCTTAATGATCGTGCCGACAGGGATGATGGTTTCGTCCGCATCTCGGTACACGTCCTGCGTCATTACCCGAAAGCGAGTGTCGCGCAAAGATGACGCCGATTCATTGAGGACTGTTTTCGAACGGTTGTTGCTCAGTTCTTTAAGCCAAGTCCTCGCAGATTCGACTTCCTCGGCGTTGTGGCTGCGGGTGAGGCTGATAGTGATCGCCAAATCTCGCTCTGACGCACTCGCATCCGGTGTCGGGGCGGCCACGGCAGAAGTTGCGAACGCACCTCCGACAGCGGCAAGCCAAGGGCTGAAATTGTCAGGGGCCACGTCCTGATCCGGCCAGCAGTCGTACTCTTTAGATGAATGGGGCGAAACGCAGAATTCTCGCTGCACAGGTCCTTCGCGACCTTCAGCGGTTAGGTCAAACTTTGAAATGAACTCCTCAAATATTTCCCCGCCATCCGGCGGATCATTGTCGATTCGATTCTCAACTCGGCTCCCATTGTGACCGAAATCTGCCACGGATAGTACCAGATCGCCGTATTCCTCCGATCTCGCCCTTAAGGAGAAGTCTGCTGGTTGGCCAATTTCAATATTGATACTGTCTCCGAAACCAAAATCTAGATTATCAATCCTGATCTCTGTCTTCGAGGGGTCCATGGAATAAGGCGTTCCGTTAATGCGAAGATCACTGGAGTTTGGATCAATTTCAACATTCTGATCGTCGGCGAGAACCATGATGATGGGCGGTGCGGCCAGTGCCGCAGCGAAAACCCCAAGCACGCTGATTGCCGCACGACTGGCCGTTTGCCCTACACGAGCTTCCGCGCCGGTCTCCCGATAGGTCAGACGAGCGTCGATGAGCACTGACGCAACGGTGGCAGTGATCGCTGCAAACCCGATATTCAACACAAGCCTACCAGCCATTTCGGGTTCAGTCTGCAGCACACCACGAACAGCCAAAAGATAAGCTGTATAGGCGGCAGCCGCTGTAATAGCGGCGCTTGCGCCGGATACGAGAATACTTGCCCGTCTCCGTCGCATGGCCAAAACGGATAGGGCCGAGCCCATTCGCGACGACGCCACTACCAGCAAAAATCCTGTTGCAAAAACGACGCTATCCAGGGGATGGACGCCCGCCAGCAATAAAGCGCCGCCTCCGGCGACCACTCCCGAAATTCCCCCAGCAATGAGTGCGTTCCGCCCTTCTTGGGGTAGTCCGGAGACCTGGTCGGGACAAATACCTAACGGCCTAGAAAGCCAAAGAAGCGGAAACGCAGCAATCAAAGCGATTGCTAAACCGCGGAGCAATTCGGTTGGCCATTCATTGAGCGGCACCGAAACGTTGAATTCAGTGGTCGCCACAACAAGCGCAATTATTAGCGCGGCAAGCATGGCCGTTGCCATTGTGACCAAGGGCAAAATGATGGTCCACGGAAATAGCGCACGCGCAAGCTTGTTTCCCGCGTCCCCGCTAGGACCACCCTCCAGAAGCGATCGAAACGAGGCGTTCCTAACATCGGTATCTTCGTCTTCCAGCAACTTCTTAAGCGCGGCGCGGGCATCGGGTGTCCGGCTCGACGCCAAGAAAGCGGCAGCGTTCATTCGGGCTCGCTTGTCTGGATTGTTGGCGAATGAGATCGAAATTTGCTCGGCAGTAAGCTTGGTCATGTCGATATCCGATGTCCGAATTCGAGAATGAGCCCACGCTCTTCATGAGAGCATTCGTACAGAACGCTATGCGTGAAGAAGGCGAGTTCAGTGTCATTCGCTGGCGTCCAGCTGCTTTCAAGAAGGCGACGAACCTCGTGGCGATCGAGCCAGTCGCTGTCTGCGAGCCTAGTCTCCGCGTTCCGCAGCGCTTCGAGCGAGTCAATTTCAACGGCCTTGGCGTCAAAACGCGCGGCAAATCTCTGGACTATGCTAGGGTCGGCACCGGCATATAGCGCGGCGCGAAAGGCGCACTCAGCCTCGCGTTCGTCGAATTTCCCGCCATCGAAGAAGCGGTCCAAAGCAACGACTTCCTCAGCGGTGAGCAGCGCCTTGGGCCCGCGTCTCGCTTCGCGAAGCGACGCCGACGAAAGACGCATCAGCGCACTTTGAAGATGTCGGAGCACCGGATCGCCGCGTAGGCGATCGGTCAGGACGTTACGGATGCCATTGATCAACCGCTCATGAGTTACTTCGACGAAGGTTCGTGAAATGCCTGAGCCGCCGCGTACGCCCCCGCTACCTTTCTGCCTGTACCGCCTGAGTAGTCCGCTAGTTACGGCCAAATCCAACATCCGTTGGCGTACCGGGTCGACCGCAAAACCGCCAGCTTCCGATTTGCCGGACACGGCGATTAGCTCCTCCTCGCTTAGGATTGTTCGGTAGTCTCCTCGCCGGGTGAGCTGATCGAGAATGTCCATAAGGCTGAACCGCCTGAAAGCAACGTCCATTTCGTCTTCAGCGTCCTGCTCTGTTCCGTCGATCACCTCGGCTACATAGTCTCGCATGATCCTTTCGGTTGAGCGCAGCTCCAAATAGCGCGCCTTGTCGATAACGGCATGGCCCGAGGACTTGATCCGATCGCTGATCTCGTTACCAAAGCGTCGCCAGACATAGGACAACACGATCTGCACCATTGCGGGCGAGACCGTGTTGTCTTCTTCGATGAAGTCGCGGATGACGAGATCGGTGACAGTCTCATCAATCACAAAACCAAAGCGCTCTGCCGGAACGTGGATCGCCTTTCGCATCGCATCCTGCTCGATGAAACCAAGATGCATCGTATTAGAGCTAAGATCGGCCCCAAAACTTCGCACCCGGTCGAGATCCGCGACATGCTCGTCCCGCATGGATATCAGAAAGTGAATGCCGGACACGGGCGCAGCGTTGCCAAGCTTTGGTACGCTCGAATTGTAAAGATGCTCAAGTTGATCGAAGAAGCCATTGCGAACTTCATAGGAGAGGCGCGTGAAGAGCTCCTCGAACTGATCGAGCACAATCGCCATACCGGAGGGACCGCCAATCCCTCGCCCAGATGCGGAGCCGAGCATTGTGTATTCTAGGCAGTTCAACGCGATGCTGGACAGGAACGCAGTCAGCGCTCCCTCCGCATAGGCTACCGCTCCATCCTCGCGGGCAATCGCGCCCATGTGGCGGGCGTGAAAAGCCGCATGGAGCGCAGCGAGCGGTTCGCTATCAAACCAATCCGCAACCTCTACTAATGTCAGCCTGGCAACGGCTCCGGCGAAGGCATCAGCGTCCTCTACTTGAAGAGCGTCGCCGACGCCCCCCGGCCAGTCTTGAGGCATTCCCAACAGTTCGGATTGGTGGGCGAGGAATGCGATTTGGCGAGCGAAGATCCTACGCCCTGACGTGTAATCGAGAAACCGGTGGAAGACTGGGGAAGTGGCTTCTGAGTCAAGTTTCTGCTCTTCGCTCGCATTTACGATCCCAGCGGATAGCGCAGCAGACATAAGCTGTTTGGCGTGAAAGCGGGTTTGCGCGTCCGGATCACTGTCCACGGCATGCAACAGGGCCCCAAACTCTAAACTCGCAGCTTCGAGCGTCGCATCGGCCCTAAATCCGGACGAGTAGCAACCGGACGGATCGTAGTGAGCTGCCGCGGAGATCAGGCCTCTGATGGCGGCGGTTTCGGCCCCCGGTGAGGGAAATAGGCGATCCAAAACGGCGGCCGCGATCTGCCTTATCGGATCGTCGCCAGGCCGCGCGACCGCCACGATCCAAAGTCGGTCCTGCTCAAGGGGCGCACTCAGGCCAGCGTTGATGAGAGAGGATTTGCCGGCACCCGACGGCGCGTGCAATAGAGACAATCGCTTGGACCGAATTTGATTCTGAAGCTCGAACGACTCCCGGTCGCGCCCAAAAAACTCCCGGCGGTCCTGCCAACGGTAGCTATGCGGGCCTGGATATGGCGCTTCGACGGTCAGGCTCCAGTCGCTCATAGCCACGTTCCGCCATCATCGTGTGTTCGAGCGCGGGCGACACCCAATTCCGCTATGAATGTATCCGCGAAGTCGCTTGACCGGGTGATGAGCGCTTGAAGGCCCAGCTGGCTCTGCAGCGCATCGTCGATCCGCGACGAGCCGACGATCCGCTCGAGGATGCCACGTATATCGTCATGTTCGGCGAAGCTCTCGAATACTGCATAGGATTTTGGTCGCGTGCAGTCTGTGTTGCGCAGAAATGTCGAGTACACCTTCTGGAAAAGACTTTCACCGGCGCTGAAGCCGAAAAAGACCTTCGGCGCGTGCTCCAACCGCTCCTTAAAGGACTTTGGCATGATCGAGGCGAAGTCGCCCAGGTTTAGCAATTGTCCCGAAGTCAATGCCACACTGTCTGGTATTCCGCTAGAACCTAGCAGTTTCACAATCACAAGCTGGGGCAAGCGCCGGAGCTTATCGAGGTTGTCCAGGTCAGCGAGGTCGATCGCAAAACGATCTTCATCCAGCACCTCGCCGAGCTGCATAACTTCCTGGACGTCTTCAGGCTTGGGATGGCAGGCGTCGGGCACGTCCTGATCTCGGAGAAAATCCCTAATACGCTGCCAGCTTTGAATAGCTTTGGGATTGTCCGGTCCGTCTCGCACCGACGTCAGTGAGAACTCCGCCGTGCCGCCTTCGCCAGATACCGAAAATCCACCTTCCGCCAGGCCGCGCACATCTTTGAAGGCGGCGGCGCGTACGCCTTCGCCGCCCTTCATAACGACGACCCGGACAAATGGTGTTCCGCTGTCGATGAGATTGCGCTCCAGGCGCAGGTCGATGTTCGTTGTGAAGACGAGGAGCCTATCGGGCGGCTTGTCACTCAAGGTGGTAACAGGTTGGACGTTGCGCGTCAGCTCTCGCAGCATGCCGGCAATCTTGCCGAAACGGGTTGACGGCCTAGCGGTCCTAGCGTTGACAAAGCCACCGACAGCTGTCTTCTGCAGGGCATCAAAGCCCCGGCGGAGCTCGAAAATCCGAGCGGCCTCGTCTAGAGATGGACGGACATAATCCGGTAAGGTCATCCCAGCTTCTGAAGTGGCCATCTGGCCAAGAAGATACTGCGCCATTTCCTCGGTATCAGGTTGCACCTCCTCCTCCGTGCTTCGCCGCCAGGTCCCCCCCAAGAACACGACAAGCCCGTCGGAGGCGACAAGATTGGCAAGCTCCTTCGCCGACGATGCGATCCTGTCGGTAGACATGTTAAAGTCGTTGGCGTTGCCACGTGGCCTTAGTGGCGATCCGAGGCCGCGTACTATCTGATTGTGCAAGTGTAGCGGGATGTATTGCGGGGGCTGGCCCGAGAGATCGACATAAAGCGTAGTCTCAGGCAGGTGAGATTGCAGCTCGGCCACCATCTCCTGCGTCGCGCCCGGGGCGGCGATTGGAATAATCGTAACTTCTGAGAGGGTTTTAATGAGCGGCAGCTCCGTGTCCCGCTGATAGTCGCCAAACCCATGTCGTCCGACACAAACCACAACCGACCTGCACTGCGCAATTACGCCGTTTACCTGATTGTCGATTGTGTC
>JBCAXQ010000143.1:0-7340 GCA_038534015.1 Pseudomonadota bacterium
AGCGTCGCCTAGCGGGACTTCGGCCTGAATTTCCCCTGTCGAGGGGTTCCAGACCTGGTGTTTGCGCGTGAGTGCTGCGCCGGCACCGCCTACGATGAAATGATCGATTTGCCGCATGGGGGATGAGTCTCCTTCTCTAGGGTCTCAAATGCAGCGCCTGTTCGCATCCCGCAAGGGTGAGTGTCCTGCCAAAAGTGCTGATCGGACATTTTCGGCGTCGCGAGAGCTGCTGCATCGGGCGTTCCACTTTGCAGCACACCGCCGGATGGCCGGATTTCCCGTCCTATTCGTAGATTTGCGCCCGCCAAAGGTGCCCGCGCGAATCAGTCCGATCCGACGCGAAGACAGCCCTGAGTTAGTTTACCGATTGGAGAAATGAATCTCGACCGTGATCATGGCTTTCTGGCCTGTTTACCCGATGTTTACGTTCACTAAGCCGCATTTGTGCGGATCAGACAAAAAATGCAGGTAAATCAGGCGTTCGCCGCATCTGTCCAACTTCTTAATTTCTTAACCATTCCGCTAAACCGAGAACGAAAAAGAGCTGGTCTATCTGTCGGTTATCGAGATGCGTGCGACTTTCCGTGCGCCGAACGGACCAGAGACCATGACCAAGAAACGCTTTTCTGCTGTAGCCACTTTTGCCCTCGCGACCTCGCTCGCGAGCACGGCCCATGCGGAAGAATCGCCCACTGAAGGCTTCGTGGCGCCCATCGACGTTAGCGTCGCGCCTGCCGTTGCCGATGCGGCCGTTGATCCATTGGAAGGTGACCGCACAGCAACAGCAACCGTTGACCTTGGCAACAATCTGTCAGTCAGCGCAGATGTTATCGCCGCTGCAACGCCGACCAATGTTTCTGTCGTGACACCGCAATCGATCGATCCGAAATACGGCGATATCGGCGCATTTTATGGCAATATCGGCGCATTCTACGGCGATATTGGTGCCTTTTATGGCGATATTGACGCGTTCTGGGGCGACATCAATCCGTTCTATGGCAATATCGATGCCTTCTGGGGTGATATTAGCCCGTTCTATGGCGATATCGGTGCCTTCTGGGGCGATATCGATGCGTTCTACGGAGACATCGGCGCATTTGACGCAGCCACCCTGAATTCCATTGGCGAGTTCTGGAGCACCTCGAGTGCGCAGATCGAAACCGTCGAGAACCTGTTCAACAGCATTTCCTACAACGGCAACGGCGATATCGTCCGCGATGGCACGCCTGATCGAGTGATGGCAGCCCTCGACGTGCTGATTGCACAAGGCGAAGCGCAGTTTGGCGCAGCATACCAGGAAAAGACCGGCAAGGCTTTCAGCCAGCTGGTCGAAGAGATATTCGCCCGCCATGGCGTGCAGCCGTACAACAAGGCACAGATCGAGCGCTTGAGTGCAAGCCAACGCGCCGCACTCTACCTTGATTGGCACGACAGCCTGATGAGCTATTCCGGCGTCGATCATGTCGATCACTGGATGGCAGCGATCAACTGGACCCCGTCGATCACTCAAATCCAGGGTGAAGGCAAGCAGGCGATCATTGGTGTGATCGATGGCAGCTTTACCGCCGACGCCGATCTGGCTGACAACATCGCATGGTCGGGCGGCGGAACCACGACGGTCAATGGCCACGGAGCCGGCGTCGCCAGCCTGATTGCTGGCGCACACGATGGCGAAGGCGTGATGGGGATTGCGCCAGAGGCCAAACTCGCAACCTACAACCCGTTTGACGAGAACCACACGGCGACCTGGGATGATGTTGCAGACGGGATCGAAGCTCTGCTCTACAGATATGTCGGCGGAAACGAGACCGGCTATGTGAGCGTTGTGAACCTTTCACTGGGAGAGAGCGGCTGGACGTTCTCGCAAGGTATGGCCGATGTGCTGAAACTGCCCCAGCTTTCCCGCTATCGCCACGAAACCACCTATGTCATCGCCGCAGGCAATGATGGTATCAGCCAGACGGCGGATATCCAGTGGGACTACGCCAAGGATTCAACCTTTATCCTTGTTGGTTCGGTTGATCCGAACGGCGAGATTTCGAGCTTCTCCAACCGCCCGGGCACCGCTTGCCTCGTCGACCAGTTTGGCAATTGCGGCGCTGGGCAGGAGCTTTACATGCGCACGGTTGTCGCGCCAGGATCGCTGATCCTTGTGTCAGACGGCCAGGGAGGCGTTGTTCGCCATTCGGGCACATCGTTTGCGGCCCCGCTGGTATCAGGCGCTATCTCGCTCCTGCATGACCGCTGGACCTGGCTGGTTCGCCACCCCGAAGAGACAGCAGAAATCATCTTCCGATCTGCCCAGGATCTGGGCGCACCGGGCCCGGACGAAGTTTATGGCTGGGGTCTGCTCGATGTGGCTGCATCGCAATCGCCACTCGATTTCAACTCGATGACCTTCACCCAATACCAGCGCGAAGGGAACAGCTGGAATTCGGTCAAGACGCCGATCACATCGCTGCTCGGTGCCGGCGTACCTTCGTCATGGGATACCGATGGAGTCTATTTCACCGCGTTTGAAACTGTCGGCAAAACCTATCGCGATTTTGCGATCCCGATGTCATCGCTGACCTATGGCAGCAGCACAAATGTGCTGGGCCATGGCGACCAACGGTTCCAGGATTTCATCTCGGGTCGTTTCGCCAATTGGCTGCTCAGCAATGGCAAAGACAAAGATGGCGACGGCAAGGTGGGCATCACCCAGCTGGCTTCGCAAACCGCTCCGACCCAGGGTGAATGGACTGTGCGCTATGACGCCATTGCACCGCGCCTGAGCGACAATGGTACGTATGATCCGGTCCACAATGCTGCCACGTTGACAGCTCCGGGCGGTGAAATGTCGTTCACCTTTGGCCACGGACACGGCGCGTTGGCACTCGCCGGTCAGCGATTTGGCTTGATCAGCGATCATGATTCAGCGGTTGGCGGCGTCAACCCGATCCTTGGCCTTGCTTCGGGCGAGACCTTTGGTTCGGCGAGCTACAAGCCGACACCGACAACAACTGTCAGCGTTGGCTTCAGCGAAGAGCGCGAAGACTGGCGCGACCTGGTTGGCGTGTCCGAGATCGAACGTCAGATCCAACGCAACCTTGGTGCCCGAGAGGCATCGGCCTTCACAATAGGCGTAGAACAGGAAGTCACCGACGCCGTTTCTGTGAATGTTCAATGGACCAACCTGAACGAAGACGACGCCGTGCTTGGCGCCCAGACATCTCTCGATGATCTGTTGGGCAATGGTTCGCGCACCGAAGCGGTGACCGTTTCGGCGACGGTCGATCTGGGTGACGGGTTGTCATTCGACCTGTCGGCAACCGGCGCGGGTACCAACACGGCAGACGGACAATTGCTGTCCAACACCAGCCGGATTGCCAGCACCGCAGGCCAGTTCACTGTCAACAAACGCGGACTGTTCGCAGACAGTGACGTCCTGCGTGTTTCGGTGGGGCAACCGCTGACAATCGAGAATGGCACGCTGGAACTCAACACCGAGCAGGTGATCGACCGTGAGACCGGCGAGCTTGGCCGGGTCACGCAATTCATCGGTATCGAGACGAAGCGCCGCTATGCTGGGGAATTTGTTTACGCAACTCCTGTATCGCATTCATCAGAACTCGGGCTGGTGGGGCGTTATGTCAGTGCCGGCTCTCAGGAGCAGGAAGCTGGCTTTATGGTTGGAGCCAACTTCGGAATGCGCTTCTGACGAACAACGGGGCAAGAGCGAAACCGGAAAAGAGGGGGTTTCTGCTCTAACGAAACAAGGGGACTGGAAATGGCCAAGCCGCCAAAGGGACTGTTTGCATGCGTCGCAGCCGCTTTGGTGGCGGGTGCTCCAATCCATGCTAACGCCGACACGCAGGAAGACAGCAAGGTATCGGCGTTTGAAGAGACGATCTCCGAAGCCAAGTCACTGATGATGGCGGATTCGGGCGCTGCACTGGAACTGGCTCGCGAGGCAAAGTCGCTTGCCAAAGGTGACGACGCCGAAGCCGAAAAATCGCGTCTGACAGCCCAATGGCTCGAGGGCGAAGCTCTGATCCGGCTTAATCGCGGCGAAGAAGCCCGAGCTCTGATCGCAGCGGCACTCAAAAGCGCATCGACCCAATTTGCAGGCGAAAAGCTTCATGCCGACCTGCTGCGTTCGCAAGCATCACTCAACGCGCGCGAAGGCGAATACGGACAAGCATTTTCGAACTTTCTCGAAGCTCATGATCTCTACCAGGCGCTCGGAGAAGACCGCAGCCGCGCAATCGTGTTGCAGAACATTGGCTCGCTTTACTCCGACGCGCGCGACTATGAACGCGTTCTGGGATATTATCAGCAGGCAACCGAAGCCTTTCCCGAAGACAACGCCCTTGCGCTGTCCGCTCACAACAACACCGGCAATGCGCTTAAGGAACTGGACCGTTTCGAAGAAGCGGAAGGCGCATTCCGAGAGGCTCTTGCCGTTGCCGGGAACATGTCGAGCCCCCTGCTCGAAGCGCGTATCCTTACCAATATCGCCTCAACCCAGTATCTAAACGGCCAACTCGCAGCCGCAGAGGACACTGCGGGACGCGGACTGCGCATCGCGTACGATCAGGCGCCTGAATGGTTGCCGTTCCTTTATGGCGTGCGTGCACAGATCGAGCTGAAGCGCGGCAACCTCGCGCGTGCAGAGGAATATATTCGCCGCACATTTGCAGCCCAGGAACTCGATGCAACGTCCCCTCTGTTCCGCGATTTCCATGACAGCGCATACAAGATCTATTCGGGCCGCGGCGAATACAAGCTCGCAGCAGA
Source organism: Pseudomonadota bacterium (assembly GCA_038534015.1). Taxonomy (GTDB): domain Bacteria; phylum Pseudomonadota; class Alphaproteobacteria; order Sphingomonadales; family Sphingomonadaceae; genus Erythrobacter. Next base: position 4,780 of record JBCAXQ010000143.1, read on the forward strand.
CCACTTGGCGGCATTTCACAGGATTGATGGCCAGGCTCGCGATCTTTCCTCGACAGCCAACAATGCGCTTCTCGGCGCACGTTTTGATGCAGAGAACCGCGAGCTGCGCATTTCCAAACTGTCTGCTGAAAAGGAGGCAAACGAAGCAAGCCTTGCCAACACGCAGCGCCAGGTGATCATGCTTTCGGTTCTGATCGGCCTTGTAATTGTTGGCTTTATCGTCGCACTTTTGACTTTGCGCACGGTCAACCGCAGCCGCGCCGCGATCAGCGCCGCAAATGAAAAACTGACATATGTCACCCAGCATGACGGGTTGACCGGCCTGTTCTCACGCGATCACTTCCGCACGCTGCTGACCGAAACCGCGATGCGGTGCGCGGAGACCGGCAAGGAAGGCGTGCTGATGCTGATCGATCTGGATCGGTTCAAACAGGTCAACGATGTGTTCGGTCACGCAACCGGCGACCGGCTGCTGGCGATCACCGCAAAGCGCTTTCGCAAGGCGGCGGGTGACAAGGCGATCATCGGTCGTCTGGGAGGGGATGAGTTCGGCATACTTCTGCCATCGGGAATTGGCATGAACGAGGCCCAGGAGATTGCAGGCAAGATCGTCGCCGCTGTCAGCGAGCCGTGCACAATCGACGACTTTGAACTCACTGTCGGCGCATCAATCGGTGTTACGGTGATTTGCTCCGAGAATTCGGATTCCGTCCTGATGACGAATGCCGACCTTGCGCTTTACGAAGCGAAGGCCCGCGGACGCGGAACCTACGTCACCTACGAGCAAGCCATGCGCAGCAAGCTGGAAGATCGTTCCAAGCTCGAAAGCGATCTGGCCGCCGCGTTGACCAACGGCCAACTTTCGATCTCTTACCAGCCCATCATCAGCGGCGCCGACCGAGAGGTTATGGGCTATGAAGCGCTGATGCGCTGGAACCATCCGGAAAGAGGCGCAGTTCCGCCGAGCGTGTTCATCCCGATCGCCGAAGATTCCTTCATTATCGAAGAACTTGGCGCCTGGATGCTTCGCTCCGCATGTGCCGAGGCGTCATCCTGGCCCGAACATGTGAAACTGACGGTCAACGTATCATCGTTGCAGCTGTCGACCGGAGCGTTTCTGGCAACGGTCGCGGAGGCCCTTGCCTCTTCAGGGCTTTCGCCCGACCGGCTTTTGCTTGAGCTGACTGAGTCACTGCTGCTCGACATGGACGATGAGATCGAGTCTCTGCTCGAAAGCCTGCGCACTCTCGGAGTGTCGTTTGCGCTCGACGATTTCGGACGCGGCTATTCCTCGCTTGGCTATATCGAGAAGATGAACTTCTCGATGATCAAGATCGATCGGGATTTCGTTCAGGCCGCGGCGGCAGGTTCGGACAAGAGCAGGGCCATAGTAACAGCAATTGTCTCGCTGGCCAGTTCACTGGGCATCGATGTAATTGCCGAGGGCATTGAGCATGAAGATCAGGCTTCTGCCATGGCGAAACTCGGCTGCTCCTGCTTCCAGGGTTATCACTTTGGTCGCCCAGCCTCGTCGATCGACGAGGGTCAAGGCGAGGCTGAAAACGCCCCACTGCGCAAGGTCGCCTGAGATTTTTTGAGACCCCTCAGGGCCTAATGCGATAGAATTTGGTAGCGGAGGAGGGACTTGAACCCCCGACACGCGGATTATGATTCCGCTGCTCTAACCACCTGAGCTACTCCGCCCCAAGGGCACCAATGCCATTCTGGCAAAGGTTTCGCGAGGCGCGTTTGCCTCAAGCGAGCGGCGCATTTAGGCGGGCCTGAGCCGCCGGTCAACACATGTTTCTGCCGCGCTCACAGACGTTCCTTGCCGCGGAATGCGGCGCGTTTGACATGCTGCCATGGCCCACCTTCGTAGAGATGCAGCTCAAGCGCGGGAAATGCGAACGAGCGTGGCTCAATCGACGGTGCGAGATACGCCTGCAATGCCCGCGCATCTTCTTTGCTCACCTTGTTCTGGATCGTGATGTGAGGGCGCGGTTCGTACAGATCCTGATCGGTCAGGCTTCCGTGAAAATGTTCTGCAATCATTGCGCGCAGCGCCAGCAAAGGTGCACTTTCGATGGCAATGGCCGTCCCCTTCCCCAGATCCATGATCCCTTTGATCTGGGCTTCGGGTGGAGCAAACTCACCAGTGATCCGGGGCAGGAAATCCCGCAATTCCTCGAGCAGGGAAGGCGCGAATGAATGGAACATGGTCACATGCGCGTGCAAGTGATTGCGCTCAGGCGGGTAATACTCCCGGCGCAGTGTATCTGACCAGCCTTGCAGATCCTGCGGAAGCGCTGCGGTGACGATGAATGGATTGGCCATCGGACCGAGAGCTACATCTCGCCCCGTTCGCGACGGATGGCAAACCAGCGCGCCACTGCTTGGTTGTGCGCCTCATACGTCACGTTGAATTCGTGGGCGCCAGTGCCATCAGCCACCATGTAGAGGTATTCGTGCGGTTCGGGATCAAGCACCGCCGCAATGCTTTCCCGGCCGGGATTGGTAATCGGTCCGATCGGCAGGTCGGTGCGCGTGTAGGTGTTATACCC
>JBCAXQ010000144.1:0-7314 GCA_038534015.1 Pseudomonadota bacterium
GCCATATCAACCAAGCCAAAGCTTTTTGGGTCGGCGAACCGGTCCGGGCGAAATGTCCGGGGCGGGATCAGAACAATGCCCACGCCGGCATCGACAGTCACGTTCGTCTTGTCGCCTTTGCGGTCGTTTGTTAGGGTGAGACTGGCGCCATCGGATTCAGGCCGCAGACCTGGGCAATCCAGCACTGGCAGATCGATGATCGTACGACTTACAACGAACAGTTGCTCGATGTCGCAATCGATGCGTTTGGCAGGCCCGCCGATCTCGTCGATGGGAACAAGGCCAGTATCGGCGTTCTCTGCGGCCAGCTTTTCGACACGCGAGTAAAGGTCTGCAGACTCGACTTCGTTGTCTTTCTTGGCGGCCTCAAGGAAACGTGTGATTTCCTTGCCGGACAGAAAACCATCGTTATTGACGTCAAAGTCCTTTGGAGAAACCGCAGAAAAGGCCAGTGTGGGCAAGGCCACCAGACTTGCAGAGCAGACCAAACTGAGAAGGGGAGAAAGTTTCATTTTTTTGATCCTATAGCGTTGTTGATCGCCGAAATTGCGGCTTGCTTGAGTGTGCTGAACCCGTTGCTATTGTTGGATTTGCAGCGTCCCGGCAGGGCCAAGATTGGCCCTGCCGTAATGCTCCTTATGCCGGGTTGTCTTCGATCACCCGGCGGATATCGCCGCACACATGCGCGAAGCTGACCGCCGTGGCGAAGTCAGTTCCAAAGAACTTGCCCGGCCAAAGATCGAAGAACGCCCCCGAGTTGTTGAGCGCGTAAGCAATCGCGAACTGGGCATCTCCTTCCGGCATGAAGTCACTCAGCAGATCATGCAACCTGGTCGACGCGAAATCCGAGTTTCCGGACAGCGCGGTTTGTAGCCGCGGCCAGATTTCATCGATCAGGTTCAACCGTTCCGGCGCGGCGGCAGTAGCGGCCGTTCCGGTTCGTTCGGCCCGGCGGCGCAACCTTCGCGCATCGTTGAACCGCGGCATTCGACGTGGCTGCGGGACTGCCGGAACCTCAAACCGCGGATCGCTGCCCAGCGTCGACGGATTTCGGATGACACGCGGGTCGATCCATGGCCACGGCCAGAGGCCGGGCCACTGTTGCGGCCAGGGCCATCCAATCGGCGGGATCGGCAGGCGAGGGTCTTCCCAATCCGGATCGATCGTCAGGCCCGTACCGATCGGGTTTTGACGCTCGACGTGATCGGGCGCCGAGACGTCGGCCGCCAACAGGTCGGCATATGTTGCAAGACGCACATTCAAACGTTCCAGCACGCGGGGCATGTTGCATGCGATTGCATGCTCGGCCGTCGGCTCCGGAGAAGTCTCGCCGGCAAAATGTAGACCGACCGCCTCGCCGCTGCTGGCGTTGTACCAAGCCGAGCCACTGTCGCCGCCCGAAGACAACTCGTCTCCCTCCGGGTTGCCATCCTTGATAGGGATAAGCTTGAACCCGCGGATGTCACGCGCCTCGAACCGGCCTGGCGCCACTTCGTAGGTCAGGCGGTAAACCCCTTCGCCATCGACACGTGCCTGCGTTTGTGCGGTGGTCCGGCCAGACTTGACCAGCACCTCACCCAGCCGACTGTTGCGCGCACCGGTAAAGATCGCGAAGGTGCCGAACTGCACGGGCAACCAGGACCGTGTGGACCCCAAGGTTGCGGTCGCTGCGTCGCCGTCGCTGTCCAACATCCATCTTTGTAGTCGGGCAATTCCGTCTCGGCCTGGGACGCCGCCGTCGATCTCGCCTGGTTGCAGAATCTCGTCTCCGACCCTTGCACGCGCACCGGCCATCACATGCCAGTTCGACAGGATCGAGGGTTTGCCCGATTGCTCGTCGATCACCACGGCGCCAATCGTTCCTGTGCCATCACCGGGCCGACCGCAAGAAATACCGCCCATCACATGGGAGAAGCGCGCGCGATGATCAGTTCCCTCCGCGGTCAAGCTCGGGCGATATGGTCCATGGATTACGTCCAAAGGAATGCCATCAATATCGGGCGGAAAAATGTCGCTCGTTTCGATTTCAGACAAGGGCAGTTTGCGTTCCACATGGATCCGCACACACAATTCATCGGTGCGCTTGCCTTCGGTCCATCGGTAACCCACGTCCGCACCGGTGAAATTGGGCCGGTGGCCGAACCGGGCCACCACCGTACGGACGGCCTTATCCAAGTCTGCGCGGGAATGCTTTTTCTTCGTGGGCATTCTTACTCCCTCCTCCTATAAGTGTCATAGTCGATGGGATCATCTTGCACGGGTGCGCGTGCCACCACCGTGATCGGATCGTGACTCGGACGTTAGATCGTGATTTGATCGGCGTCGCGGGTTCTATTAAGTGACTACTGGGGAAGTTCGACAGGAGGTGTTTCGGGGTTCACTCTTTGCGCCGAACTTATACTTCGTAGGGGTGGACGTGGAAGCTATCCGAAACACTCGTGTACTGCGCCTGATTGGCCGGATTGGGTTGACGGTTGACGGTATTGACCGGAACGTCTCTAGCATCAAAGCACGTGCTGTTCTTGCTTTTGTCAGCCTCTCGAAAAATACCCATGTCCCGCGCGATCTCCTGTGCAACATGCTGTGGACCGACGCCGATCCGGAGCGGGCGCGGACCTCGCTGCGACAGACTTTGCGCCGGTTGAAGGCGGATCTTGGCCCTGATGGTGATGCTGTTTTGGATGCAAGCCGAAACGCCGTATCCCTTCGACGCGACCTCCTGCGCGGGCAAACCGAGATGATGTTGCAAGCAATCAAGAATGGCGCGATTCCGGAGGTGTTGCTTGGGGACCTGGACGCTGTCGAGCAGTTCTTGGCCGATCTGGACGGCATCTCAGTTGACCTCGACTCTTGGATTGCGGTGCAGAGGCGCCTGTTCCGCGATCGTTTGAGCGATGCGATCAGCAGTTACATAAACGACGCCGAAGAAAACAGCGATCGCGCGCAGGCGGCGCGTGCGTTGCTTACCCTGGACCCGACGAACGAGTTTGCAGTGCAGGCCCTGATGAAAGCCCTGGCAGAAAGCGGCCAGGCTGCTGCGGCGCTCAAGGTCTTCACTGAATTGGATGCGCTGTTGCGCGAAGAGTTGGATTTCGAGCCTTCGGAAGAAACGATCCGTCTGAACGCGGACATCAAACTGGGCAATTTCCAGCCTGTTAAGAAGGCTCAGCCAGCTTTGAACCTCGTGCTCGACAGCGGAGATGTCTCGGATCGGCCGACCATCGTTATGGCACCGCTCGAGTCCGATGATGGCGGCAGCATCGCACCCATCGTGCGCGCATTTATCCGAGACTTGGTAACGATCCTGGTACGGTTTCGCGAATGGAATGTCGTCGAAGGCCCATCTGCCGGGCCAACGCAGAACTGCTACCTGGTCGAAGGCACCCAATTGCCCGACAGCCGACAGGGGCATGAACTCAGTCTGGTCATGAAGCGTGTTCCGGAAAATAGGTATGTCTGGGGCGAGACTATGTTCCTAGACCATGACCGATGGCTCACCAATCACAGCATGATTGCCCAACGGTTTGCCACCGCGATCAACTGCAACATTTCGGCCGACCGCCTACTGCAATCACGCCACCAAGTGCCCGAGCACCGGTCAGTCTTTGATCGGTGGATTTTCTGTCAGCATCTCAATGCCATCTGGTCGCGAGAGAATGGGGACAACGTAAAATCCATTCTTGAGAGCATCGTGGACGACGAGCCACTCTTCGCACCCGCCCATGCCGAGCTCGCCGCTGGCTATAACACGCAGCATATCTTCCGTCCGGGTGTGCGTCGAAGTGATCACCTTCGAGAACGTGCCCTCCATCACTCCCGGATTGCCGTGCAGTTGGACCCGCTGGAAACACGATCACAACGGGCGATGGCCTGGACCAACATGCTTCGGGGCGAATTCGACATGGCCGAGGTTTACTTCCAACAGGCCCTCGATCTGAACGGCGCCAATCCGTTTACCTTGATGTCGACGGCGCTGGGCATGGCGTTCGCGGGTAACGCCGAACGGGCCCTTACACTGGCCGATATGGCAAAACGGCTCCAACCATCCCTACCGGGCTTTCTGGAAGGCTATTTCGTTGGTATGAACTACACGTGCGGTCGGATGGAAGAGGCGGTCAAAGCCGCACGTAGCTCCGAGGGCGCGATCTCTAATCTCTTGGGCTTCAAAGCAGCAGCCCTATGGCATCTGGGTGAGAAAGCAGAGGCGGAAGCGTCTGCTCGACGCTTCGTCGAGATCGTCGCCCCGGACTGGCAGCCTGACGTACCGTTTACGCATGACAGCATGGCCGAGTGGTTCGTAGACAGCTTCCCGATCCGAAAGGCATCAACTCGCGCCCATCTTGACGAGGGCTTCCGTGCCGCACTAAACGGCACGGATTTCGATGCAATCACCGTTACTGGCATTCATTGATTGCATACTCTCCAATGCGGAAATAGAAGAATTCATCCCGCTCAGGGGGTGACGCCGCAGCCGTTCTGACCAGCCTAAGGAGATCAACGTCGTCAACCGCCTCACCGACAAATTCAGCTGCGATCGCATTACGATAAATAGTGTACAAATCGTAGCCATTGCTAAGCATCTTTTGCTTGGCATCGCTCAGCATGTCGGGGTCCGGGATGACCAAGACTTTTTCGGTTTCATGATCTTCATCTACAAATCGAATATCATAGCCTGGCGGCATTGCATTTCCGTTTCGGCGCATTTTTGCGATTATCTCAACCTTTGCCTTTAAAATCTCTGCACCACGGTCAGCTGCTGATAAATTTGGATCAAGGTTAGCAAGCCGCTCTAAAGCTTTCCCGATTTGAATTGCTGCGTCTTGGTTTTCTACGTGACGATTTTCGGTCATTCGGTCCTCTCCTCATATTGACCAATAAATGTAAGAACTTCTTTGAAGTTTCTTTTGACGAGTGCGTGCTGTTTTTCGGTCAACGCATTCTGACGCTCAGCCCATACCAACGATTGCACCAGCCATGGCGCAAGAAGCAACGAACCAAATTTGCCTAGATGTTTTCCATAGGCGTCTGTCTGTGCTTCTTGCAGTATTAGAAGCTGCAAAGGCAGCCCCTCGTCTCTAAAATGCTTGATCGCGTCCTCCTTTTCTGTACTCCCCTCGTCGACGGTGACACCGTCAAACATTTTGCTCACAAACGAAAATAGGTTGGCCTCGAAGCTGTTTCTTAATTCTCCAACGATCGAACGATTCACGAACGATTGGCGAATTTTGAGACTGCGTGCGAGGTCGGCTAGAAACAGGTTCGAACCGTCACCTGCCAACAGTGCATTCGTGAACTTCGGTTCATACAATGTCCTATTGACTGCACTTCGCTCTCCTTCCAGGTCAAAGAAAAGTGACCAGTTAATGCGCCAGGCTTCGTCCGGAGCACGGTCAGATCGTTCCGAACCGATCTTGATCATGTCTTCGAGGCGCAACCGGAAAGTAGTGTCGAAGTTGAACTGATAGGCTGGAAGCGGCAACGAATGGAGAGCACGCAGAGCGATTCTTGCTCCCCCACTGGGACTGCGCGGCGTGAGCTTTTGTTTTGCGCTCTGACGCGAGTCCTCCGCGGTCATGATCTCATCGTCCAGAACAAACTTTAATACATCGTTCCGGAGCACCTGATGCCAAGTTGCGCGGACGATACTTTGTGCCACCAAAAATTGCACTTGGCGGTCGATCGTCTTGGAAGGCTCAAGTCCAAGCTCCTCCATGACTCTGTTGTGAAAACGCAGCCAGACAGCGGTGATCTGGGCTATGGTCGTATGGCTATCGTTACGTCGGTCGGCGAGGATGGCAGCATCCTGAAAAATCTGATCAGTCATGATCTGGTTTCGATAGACGTCAGGACTGAATTTGGTGCCGGTAGCTTCCGCTGGTACTTTGTTTTCACAGAATCGCGTGCGAAATCCTCTATCCGCCGCTCTCGCGTAGAGATGTGGTACAGCTGCTGGTCCAAGACCGTAGAGGCTGTCCAGCATCAATGGTCGCGTGACTAGATTGTCAAAGGGCCTACTCTTCTTTCCGGAGGGAACTGTCAGGATTAGGTCGTGGGCCATCATTTGCCCCAAATATGTAACCCCAGCCGGAATCGGTCGATCTGTCGGAACATCGGTCGACTTCTTTGCCAGCGCCTTGGACAGCAATCGATAAGCATTCTTCTTCGCTTCTGAAATCGGATCACAATAGTCCGCAGACAGTACGGTCTCGACCGCAGTGCCACCATGTTCGTCCATTTCCGCCCCCCCTAAACTCTTGAACCGATCCCTACTTCATATAACGTGACTTGATCGTGACAGTTCAAGCGTCAGGTTTTTATTTCATATGTCAGATTTAGAAGTCTTAGCAGCACAAAACGGCGAACCCGATATTCTGGTCTCACCCTATGCGCCGGGATGGCGGGTTGCGGCGATGCAGCTTCCAGGCGTCGGCACAGTTTCTGGCAAGGGGCCAACGGGGGAAGCGGCAAGGATATCCTGTTTGGCCGAAGCGGCAGAGATTCTTTCCTTGCTTGCCCGCCCGGATGACCGGTCCTTCCAGGGTGTAGATCCGCACAGCGAAATGCAACGTGAGTTCACGCCGCCTGAAGTGGCGATCATCAATCTGTCCGATCCACGGGATCTTGGTACTGAAGGGGCGGCGGCAGGACAAACTTGGGACGCCGCAGCCAGGGGAGCGCTGTTAGAGAGGATCGAGCGCCATGCCGTCGCAAGGTGGCTGACTGCCGAGGTTCAAGCGAAGTTGTTGCCAGAAACCTGGTACGGATCAGACATTGCGGAAAACACTCTCGAACGCGCCCGGACGGGCAGCCAAACCCTTCGGCAAACCAGGTTTCTTGTCCTTGAACCGCTAGGTCCGGTTTGGACAATCGTCGCGCTATCACAGTTCGCAGATGGCGGCGCGCCAATTACCGGCGCAGCGGCCTCCGAGAAGGTGGACGAGGCCGTCTTGGGGGCAATCTCTGAGATGCTACAAATGGAGTGTTCTTTTGCGCTTGCCAGAATCGCCAAACAGATGGGCAAGGAAACCGCTACTCATGAGAAACTGTTCCGGAGAATTGCCTCGCTTGAATCGAAGGCAACGCTCTGGCAACCATCGCAAACTCAGGAATTTCATGGCCCATCGAAGCCACTCGGATTACGGGAGCTCGCACCATCAGGTGCTTGGCTGGTCGACATCACCCGAGAAGATATTCGCATTCCAGTCGTGCGGTGCGTTGCTCCGAAACTACGTTCGGCACGAGTACTTCAGAAGTTTAATCAAGGGTAACCCAAATCAGTCAAATATCCCACAATACGACAATTGTTCTAAGTGG
>JBCAXQ010000145.1:0-7304 GCA_038534015.1 Pseudomonadota bacterium
CATTTGCGGTCGAAGGGGCAGACAAGGCAAGCGGTTTCAGTACTGGCCAATCGGCAGAAATTCTCAAGAGTTCCGGCAAACACCGATGATTTCGTTGGCGAAATGTTGGCCGTTGCCAAACAGGCAAGCGCAAGGGATGCCGTGAGAATCGCGGCCTCAGCAAACGACCTCTTCGCGCCGGGCACTGACGTGTCCAAAGGCTCTTTCGCATTGCGTGATCGATACACGGACTTGATGTGGCTCGGCGGGACGAAGGCCCTGTGGTCACTTGGCGATGCGGCCGCTGCTGCCCCACTGTTCCACAATTATGGATCGGGCGCCGGGACTCCATTAATCCGAGCAAAGGGCTTTTATTGGGCAGGCCGAGCTGCGCGGCAGGCGGGTCAAGAAGAGCAAGCAATAACCTATTTCGAACAGGCTGCGGAATTTCCGGCATACTATTACGGCCAGCTGGCGATATCGGCGCTTGGCCGCGCGATGCCTACCTTCGCCAATTTGGGCGAGAGCGAAGTGAGCATGGCTGACGTGGATGACTTCAACTCTCGCCCGCTTGTGCGCGCAATCAAGGCCATGGCGGCCAATCGCCGTGACTGGCGGACTGAGCGCAGGTTCTTTGAAGCGATCTCGGATAGTGCGGATGCTCCCGCAGAGATGCGTGCTGTATACAACCTCGCCACGGAAACGGGCCTCGATGAACTTGCTGTAGTGGCTGGAATGACCGCAGGTGAGCACGGTCACAAAGGCCTTGAGCGGATCGGGTTTCCGATCGTCGATACCCACGCCGGTGCTGATTGGACGATGGTCCATGCCATATCTCGCCAGGAAAGTGAGTTTGATCGTTTCCGCGTCAGCCATGCTGGAGCGCGCGGTGTCATGCAGTTAATGCCTGGGACTGCGCGAGAGCAGTCGAACATGCTTGGTATGCGGTACATGTCTGCAAACCTGATCGGCGATCCGAGCTACAATATCCGCTTGGGCGATGCCTATTTTGCCCGGATGATGGATTATTATGGCGGTGCCTATCCGCTGGCGATTGGCGCGTACAACGCAGGGCCCGGCCGAGTGAATCAGTGGCTGCGCCTTAATGGTGACCCTCGGCGTGGCGAGATTGACTGGGTGACTTGGGTCGAGCGGATCCCTGCCAATTTTGAAACCAGGTATTATATTATGCGAGTCATCGGAAATGCTGTGAGCTACAGCCATATGTATCCTGAGCGGGCTGGCACACCACGCCCAGTCGATCACTTCTTGCCGTAATCTGCGCAATCGTGCCCCAAGCTGATGGCCCACCCATAACGCCGGGCGGCATGGCGACGCTGAAGGCGCGCTATGATCACCTGCTGGGCAAGGAACGGCCCGAGATCGTCGAGATTGTCAGTTGGGCTGCAGGCAATGGCGATCGCTCCGAAAATGGCGACTATCTTTATGGCCGCAAGCGAATGCGCGAGATCGACAGAGAGCTCGCTCATCTCGCTCGCCGAATGAAGAAGCTGCGCATTGTAGATCCCGGTCAACAGCCGGACAAGGGACGCGTATTTTTCGGGGCCACAGTTGAACTCGCCGACGAAGAGGATGATCGCAAACGGGTGACGCTCGTCGGCGATGACGAACAGGATGCAAGCGCCGGTCGGATCGGGTGGAATTCGCCCATGGCCAAAGCTCTGCGCGGTGCATCAATCGGGGACCTAAGGGTTGTCAGGCTTCCTAACGGGGCCAAGGAATGGGAAGTGATGACGATCCGCTATGCGTAGAACGATCCTTCTTATCGCTTTGGCCAGTTTGGGCCTGTCTTCTCAGGCTGCCGCCAAAGACAGCCTCGGCGTGTTTTCCAACTGGGCCGCTTTCCGCGATACGGCGGGCAGTCCTCGTTGCTACGCTATTGCGAAAGCTCAAGGTTCGGCGCGCGACTATGCCCCCTATGCCAGTGTTGCGACGTGGCCGACCCGGAATATACGGGGGCAGCTGCATTTTCGCCTGTCCCGCAGAATGACCGACGATTCCCAAATCGTTCTGCGTGTAGGGGAAACCACCTTCGAATTGATCGGCGGTGGGGGTGATGCGTGGGCGCGAGACAAGAGTATGGACGCTGCCATCATCGCGGCAATGCGTTCCGCCAGCACCATGCGTGTGAGCGCACGGAGCGCAGCGGGAGGGCGTTTCACCGACCGATATCGCCTAAACGGCGCGGCGACGGCTATGGATGCTGCGGTTGTAGGCTGCGCGAGCCTAGGGTCAGAACGCTAAGCAGAGACTGGCATATCGCGGCGTGTGGGATTATATGCGCCGCGATCATGGCAAACACAGATCTCATGTCGATCCCCGGTCAGGTGGATCCCGTTCCCGTCGCGCGTGATATCACGCCGCGCCCGGATGGCCGTATTGATCTAATTGGCCTGCCAAAATCACGAATACACAAGCTGTTTTTGGATGCCGGTTTGGATGCACGCCAGGCGAAGCTCCGATCAAAGCAGGTGTTCCACTGGCTCTACCATCGCGGCGTGACCGAGTTCGAGGCAATGACCGATATTGCCAAGACGATGCGCCCCTGGCTCGCCGAACGTTTTGTGATTGGTCGGCCGGAGATTGTCGACGCACAGCACAGCACCGACGGAACCCGCAAGTGGCTGTTACAAACTGCCGACGGGCACGATTTCGAGATGGTGTTCATTCCGGACGCTGATCGCGGCACATTGTGCGTCTCGAGCCAGGTCGGCTGCACTTTGAATTGCACGTTCTGCGCGACCGGTACCATGCGATTGGTTCGCAACCTGACTCCAGGTGAAATAGTTGGGCAGGTTATGCTGGCTCGCGACGCGCTCGGTGAATGGCCTAAAGGCGTCATGGACGGTCTCGACGATGCGGAGGATGCCGGTCACTACACCGCTGATGGTCGTTTGCTCACAAACATCGTGATGATGGGTATGGGGGAGCCACTGTATAATTTCGACAACGTACGCGATGCGCTCAAACTGGTCATGGACGGAGACGGGCTTGCGTTGTCAAAGCGGCGCATCACGCTTTCGACGAGCGGCGTCATCCCGGCGATGGAGCGCTGCGGCGAGGAAATTGGCGTGAACCTCGCGGTTAGCTTGCACGCCGTGACCAAGCCGGTGCGCGATGAGATTGTGCCACTCAACAAGAAGTACGGAATTGAGGCGTTGCTTCAAGCTTGTGCCGACTACCCGGGTGCCTCCAATGCTCGTCGCATCACGTTCGAATATGTGATGCTGAAGGATAAGAATGACAGCGATGACGACGCGCATGAGCTCGTCAGGTTGCTCAAGCAGTTCGACCTCCCAGCCAAGGTGAACCTTATTCCGTTCAATCCATGGCCTGGCGTCGGCTACGAATGCTCGACACCCGAACGGATCAAAGCATTTTCCAATATTGTTTTCGAAGGTGGTATCAGCGCACCGGTCCGCACTCCGCGAGGGCGAGACATCGATGCTGCATGCGGTCAGTTGAAGACTGCAGCCCAGAAGAAGAGCCGTGCAGAAAGAGACCGCGAGGCAGCCGGTGAACAAACGTGATAGAGTTGAATCTCCCTGACCGGGATGAGGAAAACAAGGCGCTATGCGAAGAGTTTCGTTCGACAGGACGCTGTTCTGTTCCACAAATCCTGAAACCAAAGAGCGCCGAACGACTTGCAGCGTATCTTGAATCGCATGCCGGCTGGTGTCGACTGCGTGGCTTGGAAGAAGATCGATATGACCTTCCTCCAGAGAATGCCCAATCAGCCGATCCAGAAACGGTTAGGATACACGAGCAGATTGAGCGTGCGATTGCATTTGATCCAAACAAAAGATTCGCATTCCTTTATGACGCGATCCCTATGCTTCCCGAACTGCTTGATCGGACGCAGCCCAACCCGCTGCTTGAATTAAGGCATGCGCTAATGTCGGCCGAAACATACGCCTGGTTATGCAGTATCTCAGGCGAAGCACGATTTACCGGGATCGAAGTGCAAGCCACGCGCTTTCGCCCTGGAGATTTCCTCTCGACGCATCATGATGGCCCGAACGCGGACCGCAAGATTGCTATGGTCCTGGGTCTATCGCGCGATTGGTCCATCGATTGGGGCGGAAACCTGCTGTTCTTGCGTAAGAACGGGACAATTGAAGGGATCACACCAGGCTTCAACCGGCTGGACTTGTTCTCGGTCCCTCAAGACCATTGCGTTGCCCGTATAGCCCCATCCGCGCCAAGGCCGCGCCACGCGATATCAGGTTGGTTTCTTGGATAACTGGTGCACATTACAGCACATGAGCATCGATCCGGAAACATACCAATTCTACCAGACGCAAGCCCCACATTTCTCGATGAGTTCGGCCGTCAGCCACAGTCGGCACCTGGATGGATTTCTGAATCGTTTGGAGAAGCGCGCGAGAATCCTAGAACTTGGCTGCGGGCTGGGTCGCGATTCGGTCCGGATACGAGAGCGAGGATTCGATCTTGATGCCACAGACGGCGTGCCGGCGATGGTAGCCAAGGCAAAGGAGCGGCATGGTATCGATGTGCGCCTGCTGCGGTTTGACCAGCTCGATGCCCAAAGTGAATATGACGCCGTCTGGGCGCATGCCTGTTTGCTCCATTGCCCGCGTGCAGAACTGCCCGACGTGCTGACGAACATATTCTCCGCTCTGCGCCCACAGGGCTGGCACTATGCGAGCTACAAGTTGGGCACCGGCGAAGGGCGCGATCTCCTGGGCCGCTTGCACAATTTCCCTACGGCAGCATGGTTGCTCGAAATCTATCGGACAGCCGGGTTCGACATAGAAGACAAACGCATATTCGCAGGCAAAGGCAGCGATGGCACCATGCGAGACTGGATGGCCCTGACAGTGAGAAAAACGTGAACCGGACAGTCGAAGCAATTTGCACGGGCACTGCGCGGCCATTCAACGGAGCCGAAACAAGCGCAATTGCCAAGCGCCCTCGTGAAGGTGTTATCCAATTGCTCGAGGATGGTTTTGCGCCGGATGAGCAGGCAGATCGCAAAGTGCATGGTGGGCCTGAAAAAGCTGTGCACCTCTATCCGCTGGCACACCATGCGTTCTGGAGAAACGAACTCACGAACCCGGGCGCGCTTGCTCTTCTGGACCAATACGGCGCATTTGGATCAAACCTTGCCGTTAACGACATGACCGAAAGCGACGTCCACATTGGCGACCGGTTTCGGCTGGGCAGCGCACTGGTTGAGGTCAATCAGCCCCGTCAGCCCTGCTGGAAGGTCGATCACCGATTTGGCACCAAAGGCATGGTAAAGACCATCGTCGAGACAGGTCGGTGCGGATGGTATTTCCGTGTTCTTGAATGGGGTGAGGTGCGATCGGGCGACATGATCGAACGCGTTGCCACCGGCAACACTAAATGGAGCGTCGCACGGGTTTTCGCTTCCATGATTGCTGGCAAGGCAAGCAGCGAGGAGTATTGCGAACTCGCAGAACTTGATCGTCTGGCTCCAGGAATGCGTGATCGAGCGCGCGCAAGACTTAGATCAAGCAACGCCTGATCGCACCAGTTCACCTGTCTGTCGTGAGATCACGTTTTCCAACAAAGTGTTCATTCAAGAGATAAGTAGTCTGAACAAGTCTGTTCCCACCCCACCACCGGGAATAGTCAGAGGGAAACGCCCATGAAACAGATTGTACTGGCCGCCGCCGCCGGATCGCTCGCGACACTTGCTGCACCAACTTATGCCGCAGACTTTCCTGCAACCACACTGCCTTCACTAACCGACAGCTCAATCTTCGTTGCTTCCATCGATTCCGATGTTCGTTTTGGCGACGACGATGACTGGGATGACGACGATGATCGTCGATATCGGCATGGTCGACGATATGAGAAGCGAGTCTATGATCGTCATGGACGATATTATGAGCCTCGCCGTATTTCACGACGGGACCGCATCTGGCGTGGCAGGGATGGCAACTATTATTGCCGCCGCGACAATGGCACGACCGGTCTCGTCATTGGGGCGGGTGTCGGCGCTCTGTTGGGCCGGACAATCGATACTCGCGGCGACAGGACTGTCGGAACACTCTTGGGCGGTGCGTTAGGCGCTGTGATTGGCCGTGAGATCGATCGCGGTGAACTTCGCTGTCGCTAGGCCTCTATCGCACAAGGAAGAAGCGCCGCTGGACAAACCGTCTGGCGGCGTTTCAGGCTGCCAGACGTGGAAGCAAAGGATCATCACTCGAAGGCGTGAACCACTCCACCCCTGGTGATCATCTGACATGTGCCGCCAATCCAGACAGCCCCGCTATCGTCTCTTTCACAATGCACTAGGCCATCTGCCCCGACTTTCTGACCTTGCCCAGCTGTGAAAGCACCATCAGCCAGGCCTGCGCCAAACAGATGCATCGCCACGCCTGCGTTGAAACTGCCAGTCACCGGATCCTCTGTAAAACGTCCAAGAGTATCAGCGAAGAAAGCACGCAACTCCCAGTCGCGTGAAGCACCGGATTCATGCGGCCCGGCCAGGCCAATATCCGTGCCTAATGGGGCTTTGGCTGCCGCTTCGCCAGCAAGAACATCATCAGCAGAGCGCAACCGTAAAAGCTGCCATTGAGGACCGTTCACAACATGCACAGCCTCGATAAGCACGCGCTCGTCGATCCCGGTAAGGCGGATTGCCTCTGCCCGTTCTTGATCAGAAAGGGGCTCATGCCGGGAAAGCTGGGGTGCCTTGAACGCCAGTTGATTGCCCTTGGGCCGGACCTCGACCAGCCCGACACCGCATTCCTGCACGACCGAGTTGGCATTCCTCGGTCGGCCTCCTGCTCCCAGCCATGAAAAGCATGACCCAAGCGTCGGATGTCCGGCGAACGGCAATTCACCTCCCGGATAAAAAATTCGGACGCGGTAGTCCGCAGCAGCCTCCCTTGGCGGCAAAAGGAATGTCGTCTCCGAGAAGCCAAGCCACTGGGTCAATGCCAGCATCTGATCGGATGATAGCTCATCGGCACCATGCACCACGGCAAGCGGATTTCCGCTCATCGGACCATCGCAAAACACATCGACCAAATCGCATGTTATCGGCATCTTTCCAGCTCCTTTGGGGACGCTTCTCACGGCAAAGCACACGCTAGGCAAGTGAGGAAAATTCTGCTCCACTAAGGATATGAATCAGCCCCAAGTTTTGATCACAGGCGGCGCTACCCGGATTGGGGCCGAGATAGTCCGCCGCTTTGCCACAAATGGCTGGCATGTCATCATCCACTACAAGTCGTCGTCGAAAGAGGCCGATGCGCTTGCTGCCAATCTGCCATCGGCATCGACAATTCGGTGCGATTTGAGTGACA
>JBCAXQ010000146.1:0-7279 GCA_038534015.1 Pseudomonadota bacterium
AGAGTCGTCGCCGGATCGCAGGCCTCAAACGCTTGTTCCAGAGCCAGCCCATCAATGTTCGACACCACATGGACATCGACCAACTTGAGGTCGCGAGTCAGCGCATCGACCGCCAACTGTGGCCCCAGAGCCGATCCGCCAATACCGATATGGATCAGGTGATTGACCTCTCCCAGCGCGCCCTGATGAATTGCCTCGACCAGCATGCCCATCCGCGCGAGCAATGCGTCGCCTTCTTCAACGTCGGCTTCGGTTCCGCTGCCGCGCATGGCTCCGTGGGTCGCTGCACGGCCCTCGGTCGGGTTGACGATGCCGCCATTGAACAGCTTCTCCCGCGCATCGGCGAAACCCGCCGCCTCGGCCAATTCCTCAAACCCGGACAGAAGATCGTCGTCCAGATGCGTTTTCGACCAGTCGAACAGAATGCCAAGATTGCCCAACTCGCCGAGATCGGCCTCTATCCGGTGGCTTAGGTTGGAGACCCTGTCCGGATCGGCATCGAACAGTGCATTCAGGGTACGCGGTTCTACCTGACGCAGTCTGTCCCAGGCGGTGGAAATCGGTTCTGTCATTGCACATGCCTCTAGTCTGGCGCTCTCCAGCCGACTAGGGACCGGTGCGATGGATGTTAAGACCAAATCTGACACTGTTCCCGACATTGACAACGATGCGGCAGATGTAAGCCCCGCAGCAAGCGATGAACCCAAAGAAGAAAGCCTGTTGAGCTTCGGCTTTTTCCTGCTGAAGCTCGCCGTTCTTGTGCTGATTTTCCGGAGTTTTGTGTTTTCCCCCTTTTCGATCCCTTCGGAAAGCATGCTGCCAAAGCTTTGGAACGGGGATTATCTGCTCGCCGCAAAGTGGCCCTATGGCTATTCGAAGTACTCCTTACCGTTCAGCGCACCGGTGATTCCGGGTCGGGTGTTTGCTGGCGAGCCCGAAGCGGGCGACATCGTGATCTTCAAGCATCCGATCGACCAGACAGACTATATCAAACGGGTTATTGCGCTGCCAGGTGACAGCATTGGAATGGTAGGAGGGCAGATTCTGCTGAATGGCGAGCTCGTGCCCAAACAGAAGATTGAAGACTTCGTGCAGCCGGTCGATGAGCTTATGCTGGAGGCCCAGGCCGATTTGAAAGCGCGTGGTTACCCCGCTGAAAGCCCCTGCGCAGACTTGGCGTTCGAAGAAGTCAGTGAAGAGGGTGTACGCCAGTGCAGATATCCACGGTACCGCGAAACGCTGCCCAATGGCATCAGCTTCGAGGTGCTCGACTTCGGCTTTGAACCTGCAGACAATGTCTCCGCCACAATCGTGCCTGAAGGCAGAATCTTCGTTATGGGTGACAACCGCGACAACTCGCAGGACAGCCGGTTTCCTGCCATGGCTGGAAGGGGCGTTGGCCTCGTCCCGCAGGAAAACCTGGTCGGCCGCGCCAGCATAATCATGTGGTCAACAGACGGCGGATCGGAATGGATCAAACCGTGGACGTGGTTTACAGCCGCACGGTGGAACCGGTTAGGTGACTCTTTATGACAGCATTTTCTGATGAGACACGGGACTGGCTCATCAGCCTGGGATTTGAGATTCAGTCAGACGCAATCTGGCTCGAAGCACTGACCCACGGCAGCGTTCAGGGATCATCGCCGGATGCGCGCGATTATCAACGGCTCGAATTTTTGGGAGACCGCGTGCTCGGTCTATCAGTTGCCCATTGGCTTTACCGCGATGGCGATGCGGCCGAAGGCAAACTGTCTCAGCGGCTAAACGCCCTTGTGAGTGGCGCAGCTTGCGCACGGATCGGCCGAAAAGTGAAACTCTCTGAGCATGTCGTGCTGGGCAAGCAAGCCCGCGAGGATGGCGGCGCAGACAGCGACAATATTCTGGGCGACGTGATTGAAGCGTTGATCGGGGCAAGCTTCATTGAAAACGGATTCGAGCCGACCCGCGACGTAATCTACGCTTTGTGGGAAGACGAGCTGACAAGCGATACCGGAATTGCCAAACATCCCAAGAGCGCGCTGCAAGAATGGGCAGCGGGCAACCGGCGGCGTGTGCCCGAATATGCGATCGTAGATCGCAGCGGACCGGATCATGCAGCGCGTTTCACAGTCCGGGTAACCGTCCACAATGTTGGCGAAGCCGAAGCCACTGCAGCAAGCAAGTCCCAGGCCGAGAAGCTGGCAGCCAAGGCATTTCTGGAGCAATTCGGGTGAACGAAGACAAAAAAACTCATTGCGGCGTAGTTACCATTATCGGCGCACCCAATGCAGGCAAATCGACGCTGGTGAACCAATTGGTCGGCCAGAAGGTTGCGATCACGTCTTCCAAGGCGCAGACCACCCGCGCGCGCATGCTCGGCATAGCCCTGCACGAAAGCGACACCGCCAACACCCAGATGATCCTGGTCGACACGCCGGGCATCTTTGCCCCGCGCCGCAGGCTGGATCGCGCAATGGTTAGCGCGGCGTGGGAAGGTGCGGAAAGCGCCGATGCCGTGTTGCTGATAGTCGATCCGATCAAACAGCGACGGCATGAGCTTGAGCCTCTTCTGGAAGCGCTTGCGAAGCGCCCGGAGCGCAAACTGCTGGTGCTCAACAAGGTCGATAGAGCGAAGAAAGAGCCTATGCTGGCGCTGGTCCAAGAGCTGGCGGAAAAGGTCGACTTTACCGAGATTTACTTTGTGTCGGCCCTTACCGGCGATGGTGTAGCGGAATTGAAGACGGCGCTAGCAGGTCTGATGCCCCAGGGCGTTTGGCATTATCCGGAAGATCAGGTTTCGGACGCCAGTGAGCGACTGCTCGCGACCGAGATCACCCGCGAACAGCTGTACCAGCAGCTGCACGAAGAGCTTCCTTATGATGCGGCGGTGCGTCCCGAAAGCTATGAAGTCCGCCCAGACGGCAGTGTGGAAATCCGCCAGCAGATCGTCATTGCGCGCGACAGCCAGAAACCGATTGTGCTCGGCAAGGGAGGACAGCGGATCAAGGCAATTGGCGAAGCTGCCAGAACAGAGCTTGCGGAAATCCTGGGTGTGAAGGTCCACCTGTTCCTGCACGTGAAGGTTTCCGAAGGCTGGTCTGAAGACCGGGAAGTGTTCGAGGAAATTGGGCTTGATTGGGTGAAGTGATACACATCTCTACGCGAATGATGCGCCCTACCGCTTCTTCGCGATCTTGATCTTCTGTTGTTTGGCGAAGCTCTTGGTTGAGTCCTCGCTGCGATTCAGGGCCTTAGCAATCTGTTTTAGCCCCTGCCCTTTCGAGGCGAGCAGCTTCAAGCGCGCTGCCTCTTCAGCGTTCCACGGCTGTTTGTGACGTTCGAAGCGTTCTTTGCCGATGTCGGTGAGACTACCTGCACATGCCTCGATTGGCGAGCCAAATGCAACTATGCCTTGGCAAGCTTCTCCAACTTCGCGCGCAGGCTCGGTTCGTCGAATGGCTTGACGATGTAATCGTCCGCTCCCGCCTGAATACCTTCGTGGATATCCGCCGTATCGCCTTTTGATGTGCAGAACACGATCGTCGGAGCGACAGGAGTCGGAATCTTGCGCAACTGAGTGACGAATTCCAGCCCGTCCATTTCCGGCATGTTCCAGTCTGTCAGGACCAGTTGCGGCATGGCTTGCTTGCAGCGCGCCAGCGCCTCTTCGCCGTTCTCTGCCTCGACCGGGACATAGCCCAGGCTTTTCGCGATCTTGCTCGAAACCTTGCGGATCACCCGACTGTCATCAACGATCAGGCAAATCTTTGCTTTCGCCTGCTGGACAACAGATTCGGCGTTACCATCGCGCATCGCCTTTGCAGCGCGAACGATCGCATCGGTGTCCGCCTTGTCGCCGCTATCATCCATGTCGCGTGCGTCGACGGCCATCTCTGTGGCGTCGTCTTCCGGGTCCACATCGACGGCTTCCATCGGAGCCCCTGCAGCGAGGCGCTCCGCCAGCGTTTTGCCTTCCATGCCGCCTTTTTGCTTTTGCGGGCCCGTCGTCCGTTTGATTAGATTTTGAATGGTTCGAGCTCCTGCGGGACTTCGAAGCTATCACCAAGCGGGTCTCCCGAACCCTCGCCCGGTGTCATTCTAACATGGAGATAGGGCATCCAGACATCGCCGAATTCGGCCTTCTGATACCATACATCGAGCACATCATAACTCGCCCAGATGCCGTTTGGCTCACGCAAACGCAGGCCTTCGCCAATACGCGGCACAGCGGCGAAGCGCACGCGCGCTTGCGTCTGGTGTGTTTCGTTTTGAACTTCGATTTCGATCACGTCGTCGCGTTCCCCGGTCTCTGACACAAGGGATAAGGGGTAATACTTGACGATTTACCAACGCCGCCGCGGGATCGCACGATTAAAGCTTTTGGCTACTTCGCAGCGGCCTTTTTCTTCGCTGGCGCTTTCTTTTTGGGCGCAGCCTTTTTGCGCTTCTTCTTGACAGGCCCCTTGGCCGCGCGCGCATCGATCAATTCGATCGCCTTTGCCGCTTCGATCTCTTCGGGTTTGATGTCCTTGGGAATCGTCGCATTGACATTGCCATCCGTGACATAAGGGCCATAGCGGCCCGGCATCACCTTGATTTCCCCACCAGAAGTCGGGTGCTCGCCCAGTGTCTTGATTGGTTCAGCCTTGCCCCGTCCGCCGCCTTTGCGATTGGCAGCCTCGGCCAGCAGCGTGACAGCAGCGTTCATGCCAGTTTCAAAGACATCGCGCGTGCTCTGGAGCTTGGCATATTTGCCATCGTGGCGCAGATACGGACCATAGCGACCAATCGCGGCCTCGATTTCCTTGCCAGTTTCCGGGTGCGCACCGATAATCCTTGGCAGATCGAGCAGCTTGATCGCCCATTCAAGATCGAAATCGTCAAGATCCTTGGGAATCGAAGCACGCTTCTTCGTCTCGCCGTCAGCCATTTCGACATAGGGCCCGAAGCGACCTGATTTGCGTTCGATATCCTCACCCGTTTCCGGATGCTGACCCATGACACCATCATTGCTGCCATCTTCGCCATCGCTGCCCGGCTGAGCAAAACGGCGGGTGAACTTGCATTCGGGATAGTTTGCGCAGGCGATAAACGCACCGAAGCGGCCACCGCGCAGTGACAGCTTCCCGCCCTCGCGGCCTTCGGTTTCACACAGCGGACAGAAGCGTGCATCCTTCCCGTCTTCCCGCGGCGGGAACAGATAGTCGGAAAGATATTCGTCGAGCACTTCGGTCACTTCCGAAGGCAGCTTCTCCATCACCTCTTCGGTCTTGGGCTTGAAGTCTTTCCAGAAGTTGGCGAGCAGATGCTTGTAGTCTTCACGTCCGTCGGAGACCGTATCGAGCTCGTCCTCCATTCCGGCAGTGAAATCATAGGCGACATAGGTCGGAAAAAAGCGCTCGAGAAATGCAGTCAATAAACGCCCGGAATCCTCAGCGTGAAAGCGGTTCTTTTCCATCCGCACATAGTCACGATCACGCAAAGTCTGGATGGTCGAAGCGTATGTCGATGGACGCCCGATGCCCAGCTCCTCAAGCCGCTTGACCAGTGAAGCCTCGGAAAAGCGCGGCGGAGGTTGGGTGAAGTGCTGGTTGGCTTCGACAGCTTTCTTCAGCGGCGCATCGCCTTTCGCCATCGCGGGAAGCAAGCCATCTTCATCGTCATCCGACTTGTCGTCGAACCCTTCCTGATAGACCGCGAAGAAGCCCGGAAATTTGACCACCTGGCCAGTCGCACGCAGTTCGTGCTGGCCGGTCGCGTCGCGCAATGTGACGGTCGTCCGTTCGAGCTGCGCGGCTGCCATCTGGCTCGCCATGGCCCGCTTGAAAATCAGTTTGTAGAGCTTGGCTTCGTCGCCCGTCCCGGCATTGTCGCGCCCGAAATTGGTCGGGCGGATCGCCTCGTGTGCTTCCTGAGCATTTTTGGCCTTGCTGCTGTAAAAGCGTGGCTTTTCAGGCAGATATGCCCCGTCATAGCGTTCGCCGATTTCGGCGCGGACAGCAGCGATCGCGCTGCCATCCATCTGCACGCCGTCGGTCCGCATATATGTGATCGCGCCCGCTTCGTAGAGCGACTGCGCCAACCGCATGGTATGGCTTGCGGAATAGCCCAGCTTGCGCGAGGCCTCTTGCTGCAAGGTGGACGTAGTAAACGGAGGTGCAGGATTGCGCTTGAGCGGCTTGGTCTCAATGTCCTCGACCGTGAACCGCCCGCCTTCAACAGCAGCCTTGGCCGCCATCGCGCTCGTTTCATTGCCCAGATCGTGCTTACCGAGCTTGTTTCCATCAAACTTGACCAGGCGGGCATCGAACTCGGTCCCGTCCTGTTCCAACTTGGCGAGAACAGACCAGTATTCGACCGGCTGAAAGGCCTCGATCTCGCGTTCGCGATCAACGATCAGCCGCAGCGCAACCGACTGCACCCGGCCGGCCGATTTTGCACCGGGCAGCTTGCGCCACAGCACAGGTGAAAGGGTGAAGCCAAACAGGTAATCGAGTGCGCGGCGAGCGAGATAGGCGTCGATCAGAGGTTGATCGAGTTCTCGCGGGCTCTTCATCGCCTCGCTGACTGCGGATTTGGTGATCGCGTTAAATGTAACCCGGTCGACCTTCGTGGGGAGCGCCTTGCGCTTTTTCAGCAGCTCCTGGACGTGCCAGCTGATCGCTTCGCCTTCGCGGTCGGGGTCAGTTGCGAGCACAAGCCGCGACGCATCTTTCGCAGCGTCGCTGATCTCTTTGAAGCGCTTCTGCTTGTCGCGATAGAGTTCCCAATCCATCGCAAAGTCTTCATCTGGGCGAACACTGCCATCCTTGGGCGGCAGATCGCGGACGTGACCGTACGATGCGAGAACTTTGAAGTCCGCGCCGAGATATTTCTCGATGGTTTTCGCCTTGGCTGGCGATTCAACGATAACAAGCTGCATGGTGTTTTGTTCTGATTCCTTACGCGTGTACGTACGCGCGAGGGTGGGGTTCCCAAATCATATCCGTCAAGCGGTTGTATTGCCAAAGATGCAATTACTGACCGAATTCGGGTGGGAGAATACACCGGCCTGCATCATATTGGCCAACGCTGCGGATTATCTCGGCCTTTTCCGGTTCAATCCTGCGACCTGATATCTGGCTATCGATCACACGACGCAGCAACTGGTCCAACCTGGTGACCAGATAGCAATCGATGGCCGGCTTGGCATGGGCATTGCCGATTCCACTGTCGTCGGTGAGGAAAGTGTAACGAGACTGAGTGGCGGCGGCCATCGCCCGCATCACATATTCTGCCATATCGGCAACACCTGAAGCTC
>JBCAXQ010000147.1:0-7174 GCA_038534015.1 Pseudomonadota bacterium
GTTGAAAAACGCGATCCGAACAGTCCTAGTAGATACGCTTCGGCGGGTCCGCTCATGCTGCCACCGCGCCAAGCCGCACGCGCCATATCAAAGGCCTCGGGACGCTGTGCCCCTGCAAGCGCCAATGCATATCGAGCTCGTCCAGAGTTTGTCAGCGGCGGCACCGCATCAAAATAGCGAATCAAGTCGGCGGCAGAGGGAGCCTCGCTATCCAGCGCATTTTCTGCTCGGATGCGGATGATGCTCATCCGAGGAAAGTCAGGAAACGCCGCAGCAAAGCCAGCATAGTCAGCAAAGCCCAGACCACGGGTCTTTTGCAAGTATTCCCAACGGCCAATCGCTTGTTCAATTCCGCGAGGCTGCATCGCGACAAGGGAACTATCCGCGCTTTGGCCGCCGGACTGAGCGGAAAGGGGTGCCGCAATCGCCGCTGCGCTGGCGGTCAGAATGGAGGCAAAGACGAGAGGGGTACGAAGCATTTTTGAGGGCATGCTGGACATAGTGCCGATCGGCTCCTTATCAGGCGCTTAACAGTGCCTTGGCGCGAAGAATTGCGCCAGCGAAAATCGCTTTGTGGCTCAAAAAAGGAATACGGCAATGTTCAGCGGATCAATTCCCGCTCTGGTGACTCCTTTTCGCGACGGATCGTTTGATGAATCGGCTTTTCGCAAACTCGTCGATTGGCAAATCGAACAGGGAAGCGCGGCGTTGGTCCCCTGTGGTACCACAGGAGAAGCGTCCACTCTGTCGAATGCTGAGCATCACAGAGTTATTGAGGTATGCATCGAGCAAGCAGCCGGGCGTGTGCCGGTGATCGCAGGATGTGGCAGCAATGACACGAAGAATGCTCTGCTGCATATGAACTTCGCCAAGAAGGCGGGCGCAGCTGCTGGGCTTTGCGTGGCTCCGTATTACAACCGTCCAAGCCAGGACGGTCTGATCGCGCACTTCAGTTTCCTCGCTGAACAAAGCGACTTGCCGATCGTTCTTTATAATGTGCCGAGCCGGACCGTTACCGATATTGAAGATGAAACCGTCGTCGCGCTTGTCAAAAAGTATCCGAAGCAGATTGTTGCGATCAAGGATGCCAGCGGAGATCTTTCACGCGTAGCAGACCATCGTATGGGGCTCTCGAGCGAGTTTTGCCAACTTTCCGGGAATGATGAACTGTGGCTGCCGCATTCGGCCGCCGGGGGCAGGGGGGCAATCTCGGTTACTGCCAATGTCGCACCGGCGCTCTGCGCGGAGTTTCATGAGGCGATCGCCGCAAACGAGCTGAAGAAGGCGCGCGAGCTCAACGATCGGCTGTTCCCATTGCACTATGCCATGTTCAGCGATGCATCGCCCGCGCCTGTGAAGTATGCGCTCAGTCGGGTGCACGATTGGATCGAGCCCAGCGTGCGCCTCCCGCTTACAGCAGCAAGTCCAGAATCTCGACAATCAGTCGATGCTGCGCTGGAACATGCAGGTCTTGCCTAGCAAGGCGCCGCTTAATCCGCCGGGGTATGCCGCTGCACAAATCGAACGGCTGACGACAGCAACTGCGATCCGGATCGTGAAATCAAGGCGTTGATGGGCGAAAGCTTTGCGAATTGCATGAGAGCGCCTAAATGGCGCGCATCATGGCCCGCCCCAAACCTACACCGTTCGACAAACAGAAGACGGTCGCTGAGAATCGGCGAGCCCGATATGATTATCATATCGACGATAGATTCGAAGCCGGCCTGGCGTTGCAAGGTACCGAAGTGAAAGCGTTGCGTGCAGGCGAGGCAACGATTGCTGAGAGCTACGCCGAGGTAAGGGATGGCGAGGTATGGCTGATAAACTCGAACATCCCAGAATACAGCCATGGCAACCGGCTCAATCATCAGCCGCGCAGGCCACGCAAGTTGCTGCTTAGTTCGCGCGAGATCGGAAAGCTCTTTGGCGCTGTTGAACGCAAGGGAATGACGCTTGTGCCGTTGTCGATCTATTTCAATGGTCAGGGACGGGCGAAAGTTGAACTAGCTCTCGCCAAGGGTAAGCAAGCCCACGACAAGCGTGCGAGCGTGAAAGAACGGGACTGGAAACGCGATAAAGCCAGATTGATGCGGGAAAAGGGGTAGCCGAACCTCTATCCTTGCCGCAATCTGGATGCATTGCGCGGATTGCGATTCACCCACTGGTCAGCAACCAAATGCTACCCATATGGCAGCAATAGCAGCAGTGTCGCTGTTCGCCGATCATGGCTTGATCAAATCTTCGATGGCGATCAGACCAAAACGATCAAATAATGACGTCAACTAGCAGGCGGACCAATGAAACCCGAACGGCGCAAAACCTGGGCAGCGGACACAATCCGCAGATACATGCCCAAGCGCGAAGAGCTGGCGGCCAACCGTTACCTCAAACCGTTTGCTCACAGGTTCCTTTCGCCTGAGCTATGGCGTTTCACAAGACGTTCGGTGCCACGTGGCGTAGCTCTTGGCCTTTTCTCTGGATTCATTATCCCTTTTGGGCAGATTTTCCTTGCGGCGTTTCTTGCTCTTCCTTCCCGAGCCAACGTGCCGCTTGCCGTTGCCGTGACGTTCATCACCAACCCTCTCACCTTTCCATTCTGGATCATCGTCGCAAACCGGGTCGGCAACACCATGCTCGATATTGATGCGCTGTTCGGCGGAATCGCCAATGAGGAAATCGAAAGCGGGCGTTTGAGTTGGTTGGTCGATTTGTTCCAGGCTGCCGGCGTAACCGTGTTTGGATTTCTGGTCTTGGCCGTCGTATCCGCTGCGCTCGGTTACCTTGTTTCTGGCACGGTCTGGCGGATCATGGTGGCACGACGCCGGGCAAAACGTCTGCGGCTGATGGAAGTGCGGCTCGACCAACGCCTTAATGCCAAGTAGCACGGTCTCAGTTATGACGAGACGAGCGAAGCAATGAATTCGGGTTGGGAGGAACTTGGCCAAAGCCGCGTAATGATCGCGGGTTTGGTCGCCGCGGCGGGGCTCAGTGTTCTGGCCATCTGGCTTGCTTCCAGCGATGCGCTGCTTTCCCTTTTCTTTGGTCTCGGGCTCCTCGTTTTGCTGGGCGGAGCATTTGTGATTGAGATGATGCGCCGCGACACTCCCGAAGAGCTGGATCTGACCTCCGACTGGTCAGTCACCGTCAGCGCAATCGAGCGAGCCGATCAAGGGGTTGCAATCACGGATCGGGCCAACCGCCTAGTTTGCGCTAACACGCGTTTTTCGGAAGACTTTGGAACATCGAACGCACCGCCATCATTGCCGGTTGACCGATCCAGTCTCGAAGCATTGACCCGTTTGGCACGCGAAGCCTGGCGCGACGGCACCGGCACGTTGGAGGAAATTGGCCAAGACCATGGAACGGCCCGCTTCCTAGTATCGGTTGAGCGTGCTGGCAGGGGGCAAGACCATTTGATCTGGCGGTTCACGAAGAGGATTGAACAGACGGTCGACGTCTCTTCAGAGCTGAATCTGACGGGCACCTTGGGAGCGATACTAAGTCGCGCCGGAATCGAAGCTGCGATCACGGGCGATTCCGGAGTAATCAAATCGGTTAGCGCCGGATTTGCCGAGCGTGCATCGGGAGATGGCAAGGCAACACTAGCGGGACAAGACTTTGTTTCGTTTCTGAGATCCGATGAACGCGACAGGATTTTTTTTGCACGCGAAGGGCGGGGGGGTACACCGCAAACATTGATCCATGTGCCGTTGGATGAAGATGACTCTCCTCGGCGAGCAGGCCCCGACGAAGGCCCATCTTTGATGCTGCTGATCGACAGCGGAGTCGGAATTGGAAGCGGATGGGATGGCTCTTCACAAGCGGGAGTAGCTCAGCTTGAGGCTCTGCTGGCTCAGTTGCCTCTGGGTCTTGCGATGACAGACCGCGACGGCAGGTTCCTGTTCGGGAATGATGCGTTTTTGCGATCAGTGGACCGTCAGGGCAGGGGGCTGCCCGCATTTCCAACTGACCTGGTCGTCAGGGAGGACAAGGCGCCGCTTTCCGATGCAGTGCGACGGCATGGGCGAGGCCCATCTACGAGCGGCGACATGGCCGTGCGTCTGGTTTCGCAGCCTGAGGAGCCGGTTTCGCTGGGATTGGCAGGTGTTCGCGGACTTGGGGAGGCGGCCGTGCTGCTGAGCCTTGCAGACTCCAGTGAAGAGAACCAGTTGAAGCGCCAGGTGGCTCAGGCAACAAAAATGCAGGCTGTGGGTCAACTCGCAGGCGGCGTTGCGCATGATTTCAACAATGTCCTGACCGCGATTATCGGAACCTGCGATCTTATGCTGCTGCGTCACACGCCCGGCGACAGTGACTATGACGATATCCAGCAGATCAGAGCCAATTCAAACCGCGCAGCATCATTGACCAGGCAATTGCTTGCATTTTCACGCCAACAGACATTGCGGCCTGAAATCCTGCAACTGCCCGATGTGGTCAGCGAAGTCGGGCCTCTGATCAAGCGCCTCCTGGGCGAGAGGATTACCTACTTCGTCCAGCACGATCGCAACCTTGGTGCTGTGAGAGCCGACCCACAGCAGCTTGAACAGGTGATTATGAACCTGGCCGTCAACGCGCGCGATGCAATTCAGTCGTACGGAGACGGGAAGGGGCGAATCTCCCTGCTCACGCGGAGTCTGAAAGCGAGAGAGGTCATCAAGCTTGGGTCTGAAATCCTACCGGCCGCTGACTACACTGTGCTGATTGTGCAGGACACTGGAGGTGGGATTCCGGAACACGTCCTGCCAAAGTTGTTCGAACCATTCTTTACGACAAAAGAGCAGGGCAAGGGTACCGGTCTGGGGCTTTCAACTGCCTATGGCATCGTCAAGCAGTCCGGCGGATTCATCTTTGCCGACAATGTAAAGGCCAAGAACGGACGGCCAGAAGGGGCCCGCTTCACGATCTATTTTCCTGTTCACGAGGGAGAGGCTCCGCGACGGCGCGAATTGCCTGAGCCGGAAGAAAGTTCTGATTGGTCAGTTGGGGGCAAATTGCTGTTGGTTGAAGACGAAGATATGGTCCGCGCCGTCGCCGAGCGTGCTCTGGTGCGTGCAGGATATGAGGTGACAGCCTGTTCGGACGGCGAAGAAGGTCTCGCGCTGATATCGAAAGGCCAGGAATTTGACCTTGTGGTCAGTGATGTTGTGATGCCCGGGATGGATGGGCCTGCCATGGTTCGCGCGATCCGCCAGCAACGCCCTGATCTGCCGGTACTGTTCATGTCTGGATACGCCGAGGAGCAATTGCGCAAGGACATCGATATCCCTGACATGCACTTCATCGCGAAGCCATTCAGCGTTCAGTCCATCGGAGAAAAAGTGGGCGGCGTGATGAGGTTGGCGAAGGCTGGCTGAGTGCCGGCTGCCTTTCGATATCAATCCTCTTCTCACTCTATACCCTGCATATGTTTGCAGTCGCTGTCTTCTCTCCTGTGAACAAATTTCTTTTTTTTACTGGTGAGATATGTGACAATCGGCCTGAGCGGGAAACTCGAAAAACGATGTTCCGCCTGGGTCGCAAGTAATGGGCTTTTAGGG
The DNA here is from genome assembly GCA_038534015.1 of Pseudomonadota bacterium. Classification (GTDB taxonomy): domain Bacteria; phylum Pseudomonadota; class Alphaproteobacteria; order Sphingomonadales; family Sphingomonadaceae; genus Erythrobacter. The sequence continues at coordinate 5,541 of JBCAXQ010000147.1, forward strand.
GAGAAACGTCATGTCGATGCGTACCAAGTTTCTATTAACAGGCGCGATTGCCGCTTCTGTTGCAGGGATGGGGGTTAGCGCGCCTGTTCAAGCGCAAGACAAGTATCTTGGGGAGATATTTCAGGTTGGTTTTAACTTTTGCCCGCGTGCGAGCGCCCAGGCTGCTGGCCAGATCTTGGCGATAAACTCCAACCAATCACTGTATTCGCTTTTTGGGACCACCTATGGCGGAGATGGGCGTACCACTTTCGGCCTGCCGGACCTACGAGGACGGGTGCCATTTGCCTACGGCCAACAGCCTGGTCTTGCCAGCTACAACTGGGGTCAGAAGACTGGCTTGGAAGTCGTGACGCTGACCGAAGGCCAGATACCAGCGCACAGCCACACAGCCACGTTGCGCGGCGAATCCCAAACGGTTGCAGACACACTAAATCCAACCGGGAACACGCTCGCGCGCGCCAGCGCGAATATCTATTCAAACAACTCCCCACCCAGCGCAGCGTCTGCGCTTAACGCCGGATCGATTGCTGTGAACAATACGGGTGGTGGACAGGCACATGAGAATCGGATGCCATCTTTGGCAACCAATTTTTGTGTACAGACCGTCGGTATCTTCCCGCCGCGCAATTAGAATTCACGCGGTCATCCCAATTCTGGGCTGCATTTCGCTATCAATGGCAGCCTAACCTTTTCGACACTTGGCCGATCACAAAGGTCAGTGACACAGGAGTTCAAAATGAAAATCTGGAAAAAAGCACTCAAAGCCAGCACCATCGTAGCCACTGCAACAATTGCGACGATGGGCGTCAGCTCGCCAGCCCAAGCCCAAACCTACTATATCGGTGAGATTATCCAGGTCGGCTTCAATTTCTGCCCTCGCGGAACATTCAATGCTCATGGCCAGCTGTTGGCGATTTCTTCTTACACAGCTCTCTTCTCACTCTATGGCACCACCTACGGAGGAGATGGTCGGACTACCTTCGGATTGCCGGACTTGCGTGGACGGGCCTCGTTTGCGTTCGGTCAACAGCCGGGACTTTCGAACTATGCCATTGGGCAGAAATCCGGGGTCGAAGGTGTCACGCTGAACGTCAATCAGATCCCTTCACATAATCACGCTGCAACTTTGCGTGGAGAATCGCAGACGGTTGCTGACACTTTGAACCCAACAGGCAATACGTTGGCGCGGGCGAACACCAACATATACTCGAACAACTCGCCTCCCAGTGCGGCCTCGGCTCTCAATGCCGGGTCGATCGCAGTTGGAAACACGGGCGGCAATCTGCAACACGAGAACCGGATGCCGTCACTTGCGACCAATTTTTGTGTGGTCGAAGCGGGGATATATCCATCCCGTAATTGATGCCTAAGCGGGCTAACGAAGGGCGCTCTTCTCATATGCGGAGGGCGCCCTTTCTGTTCGAACGACAAAACATTCATCGCCGATACAGAACGCTCTGGCATTCTTGATCCGGGTTATTGGGAGGCGGAACAGTGAAGACACTCAAGCTGGCATTGGCGCTTGGCGCCGCAACATTGTTACCCACACAAGGTGGCGCACAATCTGTGCCGGACCCGGAAGAAACGTCGCAAGGCGATGTTTCTGTGACGATTTACAACAACAACCTCGCTCT
>JBCAXQ010000148.1:0-7098 GCA_038534015.1 Pseudomonadota bacterium
TCGAAGCGATGCGCGCCGGAGATGCGGGACGGACGTTTGCCGTCGTCGCGGGTGAGGTAAAGAGTCTTGCCAGTGATACACGCAAAGCGACAGAGGAAATCGCGAAGACTATCGACACGCTGGGCGAAGAAGCCGGTGTGGTGATCGAACAGATTCACGAGGGCACCCAGGCAAGCGATAACGCGAAGAACTCCGTCGCACGGATCGAGAGTACGATTTCGAGCGTTGGCGAACTGGTCGAGGAAGTGGACAAGCAGAACGATGTTATCGCTCGCTCGACCGGTACGATCAGCGCCCACGTCAACTCGGTCCAGGATGTCCTGACGAGCTATGACAGTTCTTCGCGGGACAATGAGCGGGAGCTGGCGCGCGCGCATGAGCGTATGATGACGCTAGAAATCACGGCGAGCGAAATGTTCGACAAGATCGTGCAGGCCGGCTTGTGCCCAGAGGACAGCGTGATGGTCGCGAAGGCACAAGACATACTCAAGGAGCTGATCGAACATACAGAAACGTCAATCGCCAACGGCGAGATCGACGAAACTGCTCTGTTTGACCAGGACTATCAGAAGATCGAAGGCAGCAACCCGCCGCGCTTTAAGACCAGGCTGAGCAACTGGGCTCACGAACAATGGCGACCCTACCTCGATGCCGCCAAGGGTTCGGACGACCGAATTGTTGCAGCAGCCTGCACGGACACCAATGGCTTTTTGCCCACGCACCTTACGGAACGTTCGAAGGCCCCAACTGGGGACCTTGTTCACGACACAACTTACTGTCGGAACGGTCGAATTATTCTTGATCCCATCGATCAGAAGGCCAAGGCCAGCAACGAACCATACATGATGGCGGTCTACCGCCAGGAAGGTGATGGCGAACGCTATCTGGTCGTCCGCAACGTCTATATCCCGTTGATAATAAATGGGCGGAGATGGGGCGACTTTGAGCTCGCCTATAGTTTCGATTGAGCCGTACGACGCGTGGCGGTCGAGCACGGCTTGTCGAGTTAGGATTAACCATTTATCCCGTTAGTCTATTTGGCTAACGGAGTCGCAGTTTTGCTGACTGCATGGATGAGTAGATTTTGTGCGGCTACGCTTGCATTGTTGATGTGCGCCTGTGGCGCTGATGCGGCGCTCTTGTGGGATGAACAAGTCGTTGGCGTCACTACCCATCAGCCACTTGGCGTAGCTTCTCCGCATTCTTCCGCATCCGACGCAGAGCTCAAGTCCAGTCGAAGAGTTGTGCCAAAACCTGCACTCCCTCCACAGAAATTCGTTTCCGATACGCTTGAACGGGGCGTTGTGATTGTAATCAGCACAGCTTCGCAGAAAATGCATGTGCTGCACGACGGTGTTTTGTGGAAGACGAGTCCGGTTTCGACCGGAAAGCCGGGAAAGGAGACCCCGCCAGGCGTTTTCGCGATCCTTCAGAAAAAGAAGTTTCATCGGTCGAACCTCTATAACAACGCGCCCATGCCATTCATGCAGCGGCTGACCTGGGATGGGATTGCTATCCATGCCGGCGCTCTTCCCGGATATCCGGCTTCGCATGGTTGCATTCGCTTGCCGAAAGGATTTGCCAAAGAGCTGTTCGGACTGACTGATTTCACCTCGACTGCGGTTATCGTCACCAACGAACTGCTCGCCGATGCCACGCAAGCACAGCAGCTCGCTCGGCGGACGGACAAACCAGTCCCTATTGATCCTGTTCGCTTGAAGCGATCGGCGACGGCATATGCCAAAGCAGATGTTTCTGGTCTGCCGGGTCCAGTCACGCGAAAGAGAGTGATAGGACGAACGCAGAGCCCACGCGGCCAGACCATTCAGTTGATCGCTGCTGGATCACATCGTGAAGCAAGCGCATTCTGGGAAAGGATTTCGAAACAGAAACCGGAGCTTACGCAGGCACATATGTTCATTGTTTCAGCGACGGTGAATTCGGAGCGGTATTATCGGCTCCGGCTAACGGCTTCAAATGCCCATGAAATGTGTGACAACCTCAAGCGCGCTGGGATCGATTGCTTTCGGGTGACCTAAGCTACATTTTGGCCGCCCAGAACCAAGCCAGTCTAACTCGGATTGCGACGCGCCATGAATGCCAGCCGTTCGAACATCATCACATCTTGCTCGTTCTTGAGCAGTGCCCCGTGGAGCGGCGGGATGGCACTGTTGGGGTTCGCGTCCTTCAGGACCTCGACCGGCATATCTTCGTTGAGAAGGAGTTTTAGCCAGTCAAGCAATTCGCTGGTCGATGGCTTCTTTTTGAGGCCTGGCACCTCGCGCAGCTCGTAGAAGATGTCCATTGCTTTGCTGACCAGTGTTTTCTGGATGCCCGGGTAGTGCACATCGATGATCTCCTGCATCGTCTCGCGATTGGGGAACTTGATATAATGGAAGAAGCAACGGCGAAGGAAAGCGTCGGGCAATTCCTTTTCATTGTTTGACGTTATGACCACAATCGGGCGTTCTCTGGCAGCGATGGTCTCATGGGTTTCGTAAACATCGAAACTCATGCGATCGAGTTCTTGAAGCAGATCGTTCGGGAACTCGATGTCGGCTTTGTCAATCTCGTCAATCAAGAGCACGGGAAGTTCATCGGATGTGAATGCCTCCCACAATTTGCCCTTCTTGATGTAGTTCGAAATATCGTGAACGCGCTCGTCGCCTAGCTGGCCATCGCGCAAACGCGCGACCGCATCATATTCATACAGACCCTGCTGAGCCTTGGTTGTCGATTTGATGTTCCATTCGATCAAGGGAGCGTTCAAGGCTTTGGCGACTTCGTGGGCGAGAACGGTCTTTCCTGTGCCCGGTTCACCTTTGACCAGCAGCGGACGGCGCAACAGAACCGCTGCATTCACAGCAACTTTCAGATCCTCGGTGGCGATGTAGGAACTGGTACCTTCAAAACGCTGTTGGTCGATCGTCTCGGTCATTGCTGCAGGATCCTGTAAATTTCGAATGGCAACTTAAGTTGACGCAGGCGTTAAGGGGCAGCGCGGCGAGAGGCAAGGGTGACGCTGCGTAAGCTATCGCTTTGACGAGGTTCCATATACCGCAGGGACTCTCGTAACCTTCGCCTCGTTCGCCCGAACTGGATAGTGAGCATCCCAAGGAGACAATTGCCATGCCAACCGAAACGCTGTCGATTACATCGAACTTGGGTCACAAACTTGACGGCGCACTCGAGATGCCAACGGGATTGGTCAGAGGGGCAGCGGTTTTTGCGCATTGTTTTACCTGCACCAAACAGAGCAAGGCCGCGATCAGTGTAGCCCGAGCATTAGCGCGCCAGGGTATTGCGTGCCTTCGGTTCGATTTCACTGGTCTGGGAGGGAGTGAGGGCGACTTTGGTCGTGCAGGGTTCGCGACCGATATCGCTGATCTTGTTTCGGTCGCTGAAGCCCTCAGTGAAAGGTTCAATGCGCCGCTTTTGCTGATTGGTCATAGTCTGGGAGGGGCTGCGGTCCTTGCCGCCGCGCATGAGCTTGGCAGCGAGAAAGTCGCAGCAATAACGACCATCGGTGCGCCTTCCGATGTCCCTCATGTGTTGCATATTATCGAAGGTGATCACGCCACAATTCGGGAACAAGGCGAGGGGCCGGTGACCATTGGCGGTCGCAGTTTTGCGATTAGCCGCGAATTTCTGGAGCGCACCGAGCAGATCAGATTGCTTGAAATCGTCAAGGAGCTACGGCTGCCTTATCTTGCTCTCCACTCGCCGACGGATGCAATTGTTGGGATTGAGCATGCGAGCAAGCTGTTCGAGGCCGCATTTCATCCAAAGAGCTTTGTCAGCCTGGGGGGTGCTGATCACTTGCTTACCAACTCTGCCGACGCAGAGTTCGCGGCGGAGACAGTCGCTTGCTGGGCCAAGCGCTACCTCCCGATGGGAGATGACTGGCCAATGCCGGAAGAAGGCGTGATCGTTCAAACGGGGCATGGCAAGTTCGGCACCGAAGTACACACTGTTTCGCATCGCTTCGTCGCTGATGAGCCGCGCAGCTATGGTGGCGATGACACTGGACCCACACCGTACGACCTACTGCTAGGGGCGCTGGGTACCTGTACTGCAATGACGATGAAAATGTACGCTGATCGCAAGAAATGGCCGATGGAAGGTGTGAGGGTTCATGTGACTCACGAGCGCAGTCATGCCGAGGATTGCGGCCATATCGCGTACGAGGAAGAGGGCATGGAAGTGCAGGCGCTACACCGCGAGATCGAGGTCATCGGTGATGAATTGGACGAAGACCAACGAGCCCGGATCATTGCAATTGCTGACAAATGTCCGGTGCATCGCACGCTTGAAGGGCATTTGCATATTCATACCGAAATGGGTGATGGTTGTTAGGAGCTGACGAACAGGCAGACAAACCCGAACTGCGCCAACAGCATTGCGATGGTCGCAAGCTTCCAGCCGTTCCCGGCGGTCTTCATCCCGCGTTCCCAAGTCCAAACACCAATCCCCCCTGAAATCAGGGCCGCCCATGCGATGGTGAAATAGCTTGGCTGATTGCTGAAAACGAGCGCAACAACCCACAGAAGCAGCATCTGTGCGATCAGCGCGCCGGTGAACCAGACAATCGGTATCGGGCGATAGGCGCTATCTGGAACCTCCCAGTCAGGAAGCGAGGCATCAGGCCGCGATATGCGGCGGTCACCTGCCATTATGTCCTCTTCGCGAGGGTCGGGATAGGTGGGCTTATCCTTATGCGTCATCGGCTAGTCAGATGCCTGAACTCGGACAAAGTTCCCGCCATACCAGTTTCCCGTAGGACTGCGGGAGGCATCATACTGTCGGGAGATCATCGAATACTCGTCGTCCGAAAGCCAAAGGTACTTGTAGACCCTATAAGTACCATCGGGCTCATCCGAGAAGCGGATCGATAGCTGAAGTTCGCCGGTATCATTGAGCTGTCCCGCACCATCACCCAGGCGAGCTGAACCAAAATGGGAGAGGTGAGAGACTGATTTCCCGTCGCTTTGAACTGCCCAAAGGATATGCCCTGTGAAGTCGACGGCATCGACCTCGCAGAGGATTGAGCGGTCGGTGTTGACCGGTGCGCAGGTGGTGCGATGACCAGGAATCGAGAGGGTCTCGACAGTCTCGCCGTCCCAGACCTGTTGAAATCTGTCGTCTTTCAGCTTCCACTCTCCAACGAAGCGCTGGAAGGGATAGGGTTGGATGGTATCGTTAGCGATCGCCACGCTGTTTCCCAAAAGCACCAAGAGCACGCCAAGAGTGATCCGCGTGATCATGCGTCGATCAGATCCCGGTCAATATCGCTTGCGTGGTTCTGGATGAAGTTGAAGCGATGCTCCGGATTGCGGCCCATGAGCTCGTCGACAAGGCGGCCAACAGCGGCACGGTCTTCGAATTCGGGTGGCAGCGTGATTCGGATCAGCGAGCGCGTATCGGGGTTCATAGTCGTTTCGCGCAATTGCTGCGGGTTCATTTCGCCCAGACCTTTGAACCGGCCAACGTCCACTTTCTTCCCTTTGAATACGGTCTTTTCGAGCTTCGCGCGCTCTTCATCATCGGCGGCGTAGCGACTCTCTTTACCAGCGGTCAGACGGTAAAGAGGTGGCTTGGCGAGGAAAAGGTGTCCGTTCTTCACGATCTCGGACATTTCCTGAAAGAAAAATGTCATCAGCAAGGTGGCAATATGCGCGCCGTCAACATCGGCGTCGGTCATAATGATAATCCGGTCGTATCGCAGGTTTTCCGGATCGCAATCCTTGCGGAGGCCACAACCCAGCGCAAGCGCGAGATCGGCTATTTCCTGGTTCGCCCTGATTTTGTCTGCTGAGGCTGAAGCGACATTGAGAATCTTGCCTCGGATTGGCAAGATCGCCTGAGTCTTGCGATCACGCGCCTGTTTTGCGCTGCCTCCGGCCGAGTCCCCTTCGACGATAAAAAGCTCGGTCTCCCTGTCGGATTCACCCGAACAGTCGGTAAGCTTTCCGGGGAGGCGCAGCTTCTTGGCATTGGTAGCGCTTTTCCGCTTGATCTCGCGCTCCTGTTTGCGACGCAGACGTTCGTCCATCCGCTCCATCACCTGACCCAGCAATGCCTTGCCGCGTTCCATATTGTCGGTGAGGAAGTGATCGAAGTGGTCGCGAACCGCATTCTCAACCAACCTAGCGGCGCCGGGTGAAGTAAGCCGGTCTTTGGTCTGCGACTGGAACTGCGGATCGCGGATAAAGACGCTCAACATGATCTCTCCACCTGTCATCACGTCATCAGCGGAGATGTCTTTTGCCTTCTTCGTGTTGGTCAACTCGCCGAATGCACGCAGCCCTTTGGTTAGCGCCGCACGAACGCCCTGTTCATGAGTCCCGCCATCCGGGGTCGGAACAGTGTTGCAGTACCAGCTGGTCGACCCGTCGGAATATAGCGGCCACGCGACGGCCCATTCAACTCGGCCCTGATCATCAGGAAAGTCCTGGCTGCCGGCAAATGGCACCGACGTGACACATTCACGCGACCCGATCTGCTCGGCAAGGTGATCAGCCAAGCCGCCAGGAAACTTGAAAGTTGCCTCTGCTGGAACATCATCCGATGTCAGGCTTTCCGAGCATTTCCAACGAATTTCGACACCGGCATAAAGATAGGCCTTTGACCGGGCGAGTTTGAATAGCCGTGTCGGTTTGAACGAACGTTCGCCGAAGATTTCACTGTCAGGTGTGAAAGCAACCTGAGTCCCGCGCCTGTTGGGTGCTGATCCGATAGACTCTAGCGGACCTAGGCTCTGGCCCTTGGAAAATTCCTGGGCAAACAAGTGTTTGTCTCGGGCAACTTCGACCCGAGTGTGAGATGACAGTGCGTTGACGACGCTTACTCCGACGCCGTGCAGACCACCACTGGTGGCATAGGCCTTGCCCGAAAATTTGCCACCCGAATGCAAGGTCGAGAGGATCACCTCGAGCGTCGATTTGCCGGGAAACTTTGGGTGTTCATCCACTGGAATGCCACGCCCATTGTCCGAAATTGTCAGGCGGTTGCCCTCTTCCAGTCGAACTTCAATCCTGTTGGCATAACCAGCCACAGCCTCGTCCATCGAGTTATCGAGAACTTCCGCTGCGAGATGAT
>JBCAXQ010000149.1:0-7070 GCA_038534015.1 Pseudomonadota bacterium
GCCGCAATTCCGACTTCAAAGTCCTCTTCGCCCGTAAGCGTCGCCAACTCGCTCTCATTGACGAACAGGATATCGATCAGCCCCTTGTCGATCATCTCGCGGAAATCATCCCCATGGCGGTCGATCACGAAGCTTTCGCTGGCGGTGAAGGCAATCTTGCGGCCAGCGGCGCGCGCAACCTCGATGGCTCGACGCATGGCGCGGCGCGGCTCTTCCGGATCCCACAGATACCCTTCAAGATAGAGGATCGAGGCGCTTGCGATCAGATCTTCATCCAAAGCGCCCTTGGGCAGGAACTGGCCCGCACCGAGAAAGGTGTTCATCGTGCGCTCGCCATCGGGCGTAACGAAGATCAGCACCCGGCCAGTCGCCGGTTCGCCGTCGCGTGCAGGCGTATCGAAATCAATCCCTGTGGCGCGCATATCGTGGCGGAAGACTTTGCCCAACTGGTCATCGGCGACCTGGCCGATAAAGGCGCATTGCAGGCCCAATGTCGAAAGGCCCGCCAGCGTGTTGGCCGCCGAGCCACCTGAGACTTCGCGCGCGGGCGGCATCGCCGCATAAAGCTCATCGGCCCGCGCCTCGTCGACCAATGTCATCCCGCCACGGTTGAGCTGGAGTTCATCGATCAGCTCCTCTTCGCAAGAGGCGATTACATCGACCACGGCATTGCCGATGGCGATCACATCATAACGGGGTTCGGTCACGCAGAGTTTCCTATTTTTGAAAAGCGAGATTGAATTGGCGCTGCGACTAGCCGCGCAAGGTTGGGGACGCAATGCCGCCTTACGTTACACTCCGTTTGACTTGGCGACCCGCCCCTCGCATCGACGCAAGTATGGGAACGGTGATCGCTTCGCTGGCAAAGGCCGTTGCGCAAATCGGCGATCCCGTCGTGCTGCGCGTGCTGGCAAAGAGCCTCTTGTGGACGCTCGCGATCTTTGTGGTCGGTGGAGGGATAATGCTCGTTTCGCTCTATCGCGCGCTGATCAACGTCGGGTTCAGCTGGAGCGCAGAAATCAGCGGGGTAGCCGCTGTTTTGATCACACTCCTTGCAGGGTGGTTTCTGTTCCGTGTGGTCGCACTTGCGGTGCTGCAATTCTTTGCCGACGATATCGTGCGTGCAGTGGAGCAGCGCCATTATCCGGCTGCCTGCGCAACCGCACGGCAGCTGCCGTTCCGCGAAGACCTGTCAAACAGCGTTCGGGGGATGGGGCGGGCGCTAGGGTTCAACCTGCTCGCCGCGCCGATCGCGCTCGTCCTGCTGTTCACCGCAATCGGACCCGCAATCGTGTTTCTGCTGGTCAACGCAGTCCTGTTGGGCCGCGAGCTGACCGACATGACCTGGCTAAGGCAGTGTCAGCCAGGAGAGAACCGCCCCGCAGCAAGTGCGCTTGACCGGCTCATGCTTGGCGGGGCAGTGGCCGGCATCATGCTTGTGCCTTTCGCCAACCTGTTCGCCCCCGTCATCGGAGCGGCTGCCGGAACGCATCTGACTCATCGGGCACTTGGCACACCAAGCAGTGCCGATGGGGCGGGTTAGTGCAATGCGTAGCCTGATTGCTTCACTGTCCCTGATCGCGCTGTCCGCCTGCGGCAGTACGCCGAACTATGTGCCCGCCAGCACACCACCGCCCACCCCTGGCCCCAGCTTATCAACCGGGCCGACCTCGACGGGGCCCGATAGCGGAGGCGGGTTTCGGCCGCCCAACGTCCTGCGTGAAAGCGGGATCGATAGAGTGATCGGAGCGCGGGCCGAGCAATTGACCGCAGCTTTTGGCAGCGCCCGGATCGACTTGACTGAAGGAGATGCACGCAAGCTTCAGTTTGCAGGCGAGGAATGCGTCCTCGACGTGTTCCTGTATCCGCTTGAACCCAATGAACCGCCGATCGCAACCCACCTTGAAGCCAGAGTGCCGGAGAACGGGGAGTCGATCGATCGGGCGGTCTGCATTGATGCGCTGGAACGCTGAACGCCCATGGTAACGCGGTTTTAAGCACATTTGTGGCAAGGGCTTTCCAAACGGGAAGGACCCACAAGCGAATGAGCATCCAATTCACCGAACTCGCCCGCCGCGCCAGCGAAGACGGGCAGATTTCGCCGGACGAGCTGCTGTCCCTGCGTCAGCTAGGCTGGGGTGACGGCCAGATTCATCGTGAGGAAGCCGAAGCGATCTTCGCGATCAACAACGCCTTGACGGATCCGGATGCGGCGTGGGTCGACTTCTTCGTCGAAGCGATCGGCGAATTCGTGCTCAATGGCACGGAGCCGCGCCTGCAATGCAGCGACGATGAAGCGCAATGGCTGATCTCCCAGATCGACCATGACAGCTCTGTGGACAGCATGGCCGAGCTCGAACTGATCGTCCGCACCGTCGAGCGCGCACAAAACGTCCCCGACACGCTCAAGCATTACGCCCTAGGGCAAATTGAAAACGAAGTGTTGACGGGTGCCGGCCCGACCCGTTGCGGCGGAGATTTGTCTGCGACGCATATCACATCAGCAGAGTGCAAACTGATTCGCCGCCTGATCTTCGCCAGCGGAGGGCTGGGCACGGCGGCCGTCAGTCGGTTTGACGCGGAAATGCTGTTCCGGCTGAAAGACGCGACCAAGGCAGAAGCAAACGCACAGGAATGGGGCGATCTGTTCGTCGATGGGGTTGCCAATTACATGCGCGGCTTCATGTTTGCCCACGCCCAATTGAGCCACGGCCGTCGCAAGGAACTGGAATCCTTCATCGCCGACAACAAAGCCAATGTCGGACGGTTTATGGGGCGGATGGTGCAGAGCGCGCCCGAAGTCGCCAACAATTTCGGCAAAGTCTTCGGTAAGAAACAACCTGGTGTCGATTATGCGTCGGATGCCGCCGAAGGCAATCTGGTGACCGAGAACGAGAATTCGTGGTTTGACAGCATGGTCAATTCCGATGGCGAAGTCGATGATCTCGAGCAACGCCTGATCGACCGGTTGGCGCAAGAGAGCTGATCCCACAAAACGCGGAACTCGCGGGATTCAGACCATAAAGCTTTCGCCGCAGCCACAGGCGCCCTTGGCGTTCGGGTTTTCGAATACGAATCCGGCGGTGAAATCGTCCTCGACCCAATCCATGATTGATCCAACCAGGTAGAGCACGCTGGCACCGTCGATGTAGAACACGCCGCCTGGCGTCTCAATCTTCTCGTCGAACTTTGCTTCTTCGCTCACATAGTCGACCGAGTAGGCAAGGCCCGAACATCCGCGACGCGGGGTGGATAGCTTCACTCCGATCGCATCATCGGGAGCTTGCGCCATTAGGTGCGCGACCCGTGCTTCTGCGGCAGAGGTAAGCTGTACAGCGGCTGGTATCTCGCGGGTCTTTGTCGCGCTTTTCGTGTCTGGCATCACAGCATCCCCAACTCTAGCCGCGCTTCATCGCTCATCTTGTCAGGACCCCAAGGCGGATCCCACACGAGATTGACCTCGGCATCGCGAATACCCGGCACTGACGCGGCGCGCAGTTCGACTTCGCCCGGCATGGTTTCCGCAACCGGGCAATGCGGTGTTGTAAGCGTCATAGTCACTGTGGCATCGCACTCGTCATCGACTTCGACCCCATAAATCAGGCCGAGATCGTATATGTTGACGGGGATTTCAGGGTCGTAGATTTCCTTGAGTGCATCAATCACGGCCTGCTGCAACTCGCCACCACTACCGCCTGTACCAGCCTCGCCGGGTTTCTTCGCGAGGAAGCCGTCCAGATAGTCGCGCTTGCGCTCTTCCGGAGCGACTGGGTTGGCCGCATCGGGATCCATGGCATCTTCCACTCGGGCCCGCTTTGGTTTCTCAAGCGGCTTTTCTGCAAAATCTGACTGATCTTGTGGTGTGTTCATCCGAACAATCTCCGCGTGCGCGCAATACCTTCAAGCAGCGCATCAACATCTTCGTCTGTAGAATAAAGGCCGAAACTGGCGCGAGCCGTCGCTGGAACCCCGAGATAATCCATCAATGGCTGGGCACAATGATGCCCGGCGCGGATGGCGACATTTGATTCGTCCAGGATTGTGCCGAGGTCATGTGGGTGGATACCGTCAATGGCAAAGCTGACGATGCCGGCGCTGTCAGTCGGACCGAAGACGGTCACATCGTTCATCGCGCCCAGTTCTACGCGCAAGCGCTCTACCAACGCCGCTTCGGTTGCATGGATTCGACCAAGGCCGACTTCGGCAGTGTAATCCGCAGCAGCCGCGAAGGTCACCGCTTCCGTAATCGCAGGAGTGCCCGCTTCGAAACGCTGCGGCGCAGGCGCATACGTCGTTTTCCCGAAGGTGACACGGTCGATCATCGCACCGCCACCTTCCCACGGAGGCATGGCATCGAGGATTTCGCCGCGCGCCCACAGAGCACCAATCCCAGTCGGTCCATAAAGCTTGTGCGCACTGAAGACGTAAAAATCGCAATCAAGCGCTGACACATCGACCGGCATGTGCGGGGCAGATTGGCAACCATCAAGAAGCAACTTCGCGCCAACCTTGTGCGCCATGTCTGCCGCGCGCTTCGCATCGAGAACCGAGCCAAGCACGTTTGACACGTGCCCGAATGCGACCAGTTTGTGCTGCTCGGTCAGCATAGCCTCGGCGGCCTCGAGGTCGATCTGATGGTCGCCCGTCAACGGACACACATCGATATGTGCGCCGACACGCTCGGCCAGCATCTGCCACGGGACGATGTTTGAGTGATGCTCAAGCTGCGACAGCAGGATCCTGTCACCAGCCCCGATATTGGCCTGACCCCAGGTGTTGGCGACCAGATTGATCGCTTCGGTCGCGCCGCGTGTGAAGACAATTTCGTCTTCATTGCCGCCCACGAAGTTTGCGATCCGCCGACGCGCAGCCTCATAGGCCAGCGTCATCTCGGCTGAACGCGCGTAAACCCCGCGATGGACGGTGGCATAATCCTCGCCGAGCGCTCTGGACATGGCGTCTATTACAGCCTGCGGCTTTTGTGCGGTCGCTGCCGTGTCGAGATAGTGCCATGGCGCACCATCCGCAGCAAGCAACCCCGGGAAATCAGCGCGAAGATCGCGATCTATGGCAAATGGAGCGTTCAAAGCGCGGCTCCATCCAATTGCTCAAGCGCCTGTTCGAGCATGCGCTCGCGCACATCGGCGTCACCAAGTTCAACAAACGCATCACCGATGAAGGCCTGCACTTGCAGGCGGCGGGCAACTTCGGGAGAAATGCCCCGCGCCGCCATGTAGTAGGCAGCGCCTTCATCAAGCTGGCCGATGGCCGCGCCATGCGCGCAGAGCACATCATCAGCGAAAATCTCGAGCTCGGGCTTGGTGTTGGCGCTCGCACCCTTTTCCAGCAAAATCGCGCGAAAGTTCTGCGCCGCATCAGTTTTCTGCGCGTCCTTCACCACTTCGATCCGCCCCAGGAAATTCCCGACCGAACGGCCCCACTGGACTGCGCGGACGGTCTGGTTCGAAGTCGCATTTGGCTCTGCATGGATAGTGCGGGTCACAAACTCCTGCACCTTGTCGCCGCCGCCAATCGTCACACCGCCAAACTCGAAATGCGCGCCTTCTTCCAGGGTCACTTCCAATTCGACCCGCTGATACTTGCCACCAGCGATGATGTAGAACCCTTCGAACCGGCCGCCCTTGCGGACGTGAACGCGCAGACGATCAATCGCTCCGGGACAATCAACACCTGTGTTGTTGTACATGAACTCCGAACGTGTTTCACCCGACGGAACCTCAAGTGTGCGCCAATGGTGGATGGCATCCGGGTGCGCCTTGGCCAGAAAGTCCGCATCGGCATAGCGCCAGGCCTCATCCCGGTTGGTTGGGCGATCTGCAGCCCGTTCGAGAGTTTCGACTTCAGGCATCAGGCCACAGCCTCTGACATCACGGCATCATAGCCCTCTTCCTCGAGACGCAGCGCGAGGTCCGGCCCGCCGGTTTGCACGATGCGGCCATTGGCAAGGATGCTGACCTTATCAGGCTTCACCACATCCAGCAGGCGCTGGTAATGAGTGATCAGCAGGACGCCCTTATCCGGCGCGCGCATGATCGTGTTGATGCCCTCTCCCACGACGCGCAGCGCATCGATATCAAGGCCGCTATCGGTTTCGTCGAGAACCGCGAAAGCGGGGTCGAGAATGCCCATCTGGACCATCTCGGCGCGCTTCTTCTCACCGCCTGAGAAGCCGACATTCACTTGCCGCTTCAGCATTTCCATATCGAGCTTGAGCAGAGCAGCCTTTTCCTTGGCCAACTTCAGGAAATCCCCACCCGATAATGGCTCCTCACCGCGATATTTGCGCTGCGAATTAAGCGCCTCACGCAGGAACTGGACATTGGAAACGCCGGGTATCTCGACCGGGTACTGAAAACCCAGAAACAAGCCAGAGGCAGCGCGTTCATGCGGGTCCAGTTCGAACAATGGCTCTCCTTTGAAGGTGACCGAACCCTGTGTCACTTCATAGCCAGGCTTTCCGCCCAGCACATGCGCGAGCGTAGATTTGCCAGCGCCGTTCGGACCCATGATGGCATGGACTTCACCCGCTTCGACAGTCAGCGAAAGGCCTTTGAGGATCGGCTTTTTGCCATTGGAACCGTCAACTTCGGCGTGGAGGTTTTCAATCGTGAGCATGTTTCTCTCAAGCAATCTGCAAATTATTGATCGGAAGCCATTGGCGATGCACGACCGACCGCTTCGAGCGCGGCTCTCCGCCTGACAAACTGATCGTCGATGTTCTTGCCGCGTTCGATGTGGATCAGGCCGACCACACGGAACGCCTCACGCACATCATCCTCGTTCATCACCTTGATCTCGCGGTCGCGCAGTGTGTTGATCGATGCTTCGATGGCCTCGTCGCGCGCTTTGCGGCAGCGCGGAACATCGGCGCGGTGCTGCATCTCCATGTCGGGCTCACCGCGGACGATGCGGTTTCCGTAGTTCAGGCAGCGGCGATAATCGCCAATGTGGAACCGGATCGCCGTATGGTAGCTCAACTCCCACTTCACAAAGCCGCGATCGTCTTCGACGCCAGCAGACTGATCTGTGATGATATCAGGCACCGTGTC